>CAZWYW010000001.1:0-8602 GCA_964638535.1 uncultured Candidatus Bathyarchaeia archaeon
GCGCCCGGCTGAAGACCGGGTTGTCGCCGGTTCAAATCCGGCCCGGGGCACCACCGCCTGGGTGGGCCCCCTTAGGCTCATGATATCCTCAGCTTGCCCCTGAGCGATACCACGGCCCGCCCTCCGACCCTCACCTTGAGCGGCTTCCCGCCACTGACCCCTACTTCAACGTGGACCTTACCCGGCCTCTCCATAGCGTGGCCCTGCTCCACCACCATTGTGGTTGTAGGCTCCCGCACCTCCACAGCGCTATTATAGACCAGGTAGGCCCCGAGGGCGCCGCTGGCTGTCCCTGTAACGGGGTCCTCGCTCACGCCCACGTAGGGCGCGAAGCACCTGGCATGGGCCGTGGAACTTTTCTCAAGTGCCTCGAGCGTGAAGGCGTAGAAGCCCGCCACGCCTAGCCTCTCTGATAGCTCAGCCACCCTGGCTAGGTCGGGCTTGAGGCCCATAAGCGTGTCTAACTCGGCCAGGGGGACCATGAGGAACGGCAGCCCGGTGGAGGCGATTTGGAGCGGGAGGCCGGTGCTCGTTATAACTCCCTCGCTTACCCTCAGAGCTCCAGCGATCTCGCTTGCACTCAGGCCTGAGGGCCTCACCTCGGGCTTAGCCTGTGTCATCACGACCAACCAGGGACAGCCACTCCGCGCTCTTATCTCGACAGGGAGGACGCCGACGTTGGTCTCCTGCTTCACGACCGTTTTGGGCTCCTTAAGCTCAATACGTCCTTCCTCGGCCAGGCAGAAGTTGGCCGCGATAGTGGCATGGCCGCACAGGTCTACCTCGGTCGTGGGTGTGAAGAACCTCACCCTGAAATCGGCGTCGGGGCGCGTAGGCCTCATGACGAAGGCCGTCTCCGAGAGGTTGAGTTCGCTGGCTATCTTCAACATGAGCTCATCTGATAGGCCATCCGCGTTTAAGACGATGCCAGCTGGGTTGCCGGTCAACGGCACGTCCGTGAAGGCATCTACCTTCCAGACCTCTATCTCCAAGCCCCTCCCCTCGCGGCTATATGAGGGTGTGCCCGGGCGCCCTTAAGAGCTGGCCGTTCGCCAGGATAAGCCAGCTGGGGCGCCCTGCCCACAAGGCTTATATCCTCATGCCGTCTGGCCCAGGCTGGCCTAAGCGGTGAGAACATGAGCGGCGCCGCTAGGCAGTTCGTCTTCGCGGACCCCAGCAAGTGCATAGGCTGCGGGCTCTGCGGGCTGGCTTGTGCGCTTGAGAAAGAGAAAAGCCTAGATGCCACTAGATCTAGGATAAAGATCGTCTGGCTCGGCCCCTTAGCTAACATGGCCGTGGTCTGTCGTCTCTGCGAGAACGCCCCTTGCGTTAGAGCCTGCCCGCGCGACGCACTCTGGCAGGACGAGAGAGGCGTGGTCCACGTAGAGGACGAGAAGTGCGATATCTGTGGTTGGTGCATAGAAGCCTGCCCTTACGGCGCCATAGTCTTGGACGCCGAGAGGGCTACGGTCCTGATATGCGATCTCTGCGGAGGCGAGCCGAAATGCATGGAGATATGCCCGACGGAGGCCTTGATCTGGACCACAGAGGAAGAAGCCAACAAGCTCCTGCCCTCCTCGCTCTCGGCCATACGCTCCCTCACCAAGCAGGTGCTCGAGCTAGGGGCCTGGGAGACCCTCTTCGCCAAGGCCAGCGATATAGCTAGTAAGGTGGAGGAGAAGCTCAAGGAGTTGGCTAGGAGGGCTGAGGAGCTAAAGCTCGCGGCTGCTACCGCTTAAGCTCCTATCAGTTCGGCGAACCTCCTCGCGTCCTCGGCCATGTATATGTTGTTGAAGAGTACGTAGGCCTCTTCCACACCATCCCGCTCCAAGGCCCTTAATATCTCAGCCAGCCTGGCTAGATCGCTGTCCGTGTACTTGTAGCGATAATCGAACTCCCTGGGCGCCAGCCCGTGGAGGCGCGTGTAGAAGACCGGGGGCCTCACGATCGCTGGGCCGTATCTCAGCACGTCCGTCACGTAGATAAGGTCCAGCTCATCGCAGAGGCGCTTTACCACGTCTAGGTGCCCGCGCCAATCAGCCCTCGGCTCCCAGGCCACTAAAAGACCGTGGCGTTCCACCGAGCCGAAGAAGGCGCGGGCGTTCTCCACGTTCTCCGGCGTGAAGCAGAAACTCGGGGGACACTGCACCACGCAGACGCGAGCCCCCAGGGCCTTACAAATCTCGGCGGTCTTCTCCCAGGCCTCAAAATTCTCCTCCGTAGGCTTGAGAAGGCCGTAGCGGTCCTTAGCTTCCTCCGACACCTTTAAGCCCGCCTTACGCCAAGTAGGGCTGCTGGGCGGGTGCGTGATAGCCTGCCAACACTTCACCGTGAACTCAAAATCCGGCGGCGCTTCCGCACGCCATTTCTGGACTGTCGAGAGCCTCGGGAGCTTGTAAAAGGTTCTCTGGACTTCCACAAGCTTGAACTGCCCGTAGTAAGCCTTCATGCCGCCTTTAACGGCGAAGCCGCAGCAACCGACCTTAATTCGCAACCCAACCCCCTGAGGGAAACTCGGCAGCCTGACCCTTAAGCTTCCCTATTAAGGCCAAAACCACAGCGCTCAGCTATACTTCCTGAAGCCGAGCTGGCGCGCGACCTCCCGGAAGCACTGGCGGCAGAGGTAAAGGCCGTAACGCCTTATGACGGCATTACAAGAGCCGCACCTACGGCAGCGTACCGTGTCCTTCCCGAACTTCCTCTCCTTCTTCTTCGGCTTCGCCACGCCAGCTCACCTCAAGCCCGGGGGCATGAGGGCACGTATAAGCTTAAAGGCTGATGGCTCTGGCAGGGCACTCCTCCACGCACCTCAGGCAGCCCGTGCAGGCGCCCGGTCTAGCTACTACGCAGCGAGCTAGCGGGAGGCCAGCTAGCTCCCCAGCCGAGCGCAACTCTAAGACGCCGGCTCGGCAAACACGGACGCATACGCCACATCTGATGCACCTCTCGGGGTCCACCCTCGGGCGCGCGTCGCGCCTGAGGCCCGCCATCTAAAGAGCCTCCTTGGCCGTCGTGGAGATGAGCCTGTCTATCTCGGCTCTCAGGAGAGGCGGGAGTTCGGGTATGTCCGCGCTCAGGAAGCCGCGCGTGATGAGGGCTACGGCTTCTTCCTCGCTCAGGCCCCTGCTCATGAGGTAATAGAGCTGCTCGTCCTCTATCTTGCCGATGGCGGCTTCGTGGGTGAGCATGGCATCTGGGTACATGCTCTTCAGGTTCGGATAAGCGAATGCTCTGGCCTTATCGCTCAGGAGGAGCGCTCTGCATTCCAAGTGGCCCCTGGCGCCAGGCGCGTAAGCCTTAAGCGCCCCTCTCATCTTCACACTGGCCTCGCCTAGCACGACAGAGCGTGAGATAATTTGCCCCCGGCACTTCTCGCCCGTATATATGATAGCAGCCCCTATATCCATGTCCGAATGTCCCCTGCCGAAGAAGAGGGACCTGAGGACAGCCCTAGAGCCCCTGCCCCTTAGGATGACGGTGGGGTAGAGCTGGGCGCTATCCGGCTCGCCTATGGAGATGTAGTTCTCCACGTAGGTGGCCCCTTCCTCGACCAACACCCCCACCTTAGGCCTCACATGGTAGCCTCGCTTGAAATTGTGGATGATATTGAAGGACACCTGGGCTCCCTCGCCCACGTATATCTCGGTGATACAGCCGTGGACGCCCGTGAAGCACTTAGGGTGCATGACGCAGCCCGATATTATGTCCACCCTAGCGTGGGGCTCTACTATGACGAGTATGTAGGGCAGCTGAGCCAACCTCTCGGCCTTCATGAAGAAGCAAGCCTGGAGCGGGAGTTTCACTTTCACGCCCCTCTTGACCCAGAGGAAGACGCCCCCTATGGAGTAGGCCGTGCAAAGGGCCGTGTACTTATCCAGGTCTATGGGGACCAAGCGGTGGACGAACTCCCTTAGCCAATCGAACTTCATGATAGCCTCATCGGGATTCATGACCACGACACCATCGGGGTGCTCGGGCAGCAAGCTCTCCCTCGCCCAATCGGAGAAGCCAGAGTAAACGACCGTTGTGTCCTCCTGGAGGTGGGAGCCTGCTCTCCTCTCTTCTTCTACATCCATCCCTATGGTTTCTACGTAGCGCTGCTCTACCTCATCAAGCTCCCGTAGGCTGCTGATAGCCTCTCGCTCAGGCGGCAGGTTAGGCACGTATTCTGTGAAATCAAAATCCTTGCCGTACCTGCAGATCGGAGCTCCCCCGCGCTCTAGCTCCTCGTATATCTTCCTAGCCCTGAGCCTTATCTTACGGTACCAGGCCGGGAAGCGTTTATCGAACTCGTCGTACCAATCGTTGAGTTCCCTTATCTTAGCCAATTTCACCTCAAGCGACACGTTTAACGACCTCCTTGACAAAGCCCTCGTAGCCCTTCTCCTCCACGAGCTCTAGAACAGGCCCTGGCTCGCCGGAGAACACCACCCTGCCATCGTACATTATGTGGATAGTATCGGCCTCGACGTAGGACAGGATGTGCCTGTAATGGGTTATGATTATAGTGGCGCAACCCGGCCTCCGGGCTAATTCGGCTATACGGCTGCCTATCAGCTTGAGCGAGTCCACGTCCACACCGCTATCTGGCTCGTCTAGTATGGCCAACTTGGGCCTCATGGCCAGTAGCTGGGCCAGCTCCATACGCTTCTTCTCACCCCCTGAGAAGCCAAGGTTGAGGTCCCTGCGGAGGTAGAGCTCTGGCTCAAGGCCAACGGCTTCTAAAAGGCCGCTTACCACGTCTTCACGGCTGGCCTCAGGCTTAAGGCCAGCGCAGGCCGCTAGTACGTCACGGACCTTGACGCCCCTGATGGCGGGCGGATTCTGGAAGGCCAGGCCTATGCCTAACTTGACCCTCTCGGGCATGCTCAAGCCCGTGATATCGGTGCCCTGGAAGAGCACCTTGCCCCTCATGATTTCATAGGCTGGGTGGCCCATGATGGCCATGGCCAAGCTAGTCTTACCGGAGGCATTTGGGCCCATGATGATGTGCGTCTCTCCCTCGCCTACCTCGAGCCAAACGCCACGTAGTACCTCGCGGCCGCCGGCCCTCACGTATAAGTTCTCGACCTTGAGCACGTCACCCACCCTCGTCCCGCGTGTTTGATAACGGCGTTAAGTATAAATATTGCCATCACTACCCGGTGGCCACGGCTAACTGCCCTATATGCCTCCCGGGCGATAAAGGGCCACGAGCTATGGTATCGTTATACCACACGTAATCTGCTCGGCCTGTCCATCACACTATCTCCACGCCTAGTTCGTGCCTGGCGAATACCATGCCTTCCTCGCGAGTGAGGAGGTGCTTATGTCCAACCTTCGTGCGGCAACGCCTCCTGCGCTTCACCCTGTAGCCCGGCCTCTCGAGCGATACGCAGACATCCATGCCTATGATGCCTAACTCGGGCACGTATTTGGTACCGGGTATCTCTATGTGCTCTTTTATGCCGAAGCTGAAGTTGCCGTGCTCATCGAAGTTGGAGGCCTTGAGCTTGTAATCCACAGCCGCCAGGGCCTTTTTCAAGAACTCTATGGCCTTCTGCTTCCTGAGCGTGACCGCACAGGCTATGGGCTCGCCCTTCCTTATGCCGAAGCCCCTTATGGTCTTCTTCGCCCTCCTTATACAGGGCTTCTGGCCCGTGAGTTCCTCTATTATCTTCATGGCCTTCTCCAGGGGTTCGCCCGACTTGCCCACGCAGCAGTTCACGACCACCTTCTCTATCCTGGGCTTGAGCATGGGGTTCTTGGACCAGCGCTCTAATATCTCAGCCTCCCGCTGTGGATCAGGGTAGCCGGGCGCGGCCCTCTTAGGCGTCAAGGCCTCACCTCACCTCCGGCAGGGAAATAGCTGGTTCTTCCCGGCCTACCACGAAAGTATAGTCTAAGATAGACCTTATGCGCTCGCCCTTGGGCGTCTCCACTTCTACCTCATAGCGCCTCCTCTTCACGCCCGGCAGCTCTCTTATCTCTACTACCCTGCCATGCATCCCCATGTTCTTGCCGCCCGTTATAATGACGTAAGCGCCTTCCTCCAGCTTAAAGTGATCTAGGAGCTCTTGGCTCGGCACGGCTAACTTGAGGGCATCGAGCGTCTTGTAGACGTCCTCCACAGGGTTAGTCGGGTCGGCTACCCTTACCAACACGTTGCGGCCATCGTGCAAGTTGAGTTGGATATGGCCGCCCTTCACCGTCGCCTTGTCCTCTATGCGGCATATCTTGAAGCCCGTTTCCTCGCCATCTATCGGGTGCAGTCTTAGGCCCTTGGGCGTGGGCAGGACACGGAAGCTCTGGCCCAGCTTCTCTATCGTTATCACGTCCATGAGGCCCACCGGGAACTTGGGCTCCTTACGGACCACGCCATCTACTTTCACGTAGCCCCCGTTGATAATGATACGGGCCTCACGGGCCGTCTTGGCCAGGCCTAGCATGTCGCGCACCACGATGAGGAGCGGGATACAACGCTCTAGTGGGTGCGGCCCGGGCATCGGCCTTACCGTCCACTTGAACTCCTTACGCGCTATCGGCCAGAACCAGGGCGCTGGGAGACGCTTTAAATGCCTCTTAGGACCCTTCCTCCCCACTTCCCTCACCCCCTTCTTCCTCGGCTTCAGCACCAGCCATCCTGGCTTCTTTCCTCGCCCTCAGCCTAGCCAACGTTTCCTCCCTGACCTTCCTCTTACGCTCTATGGCCTCCTTACGCCACTTGTCGCTTAGGTCAAGCTCCACTATCATGACCTTAGAAGCGTGGATGGGCACGTGGACGGTGCTGCCGTCAACCTTCGTCCTGGTGATAGTATCTATGTAGACGCGCCCCCTCTCCCTATTCACGCGTATGACCCTGCCCTCTATGCCCTTATAATCGCCCCGCATGACGCGCACTCTATCGCCCGTGCGGACAGGGAGAGACCTCAGGCCGTATTTCTCCCTGAGTTCGCGGGAGAGGGGAGCCGAGAGTAGCTTATGCCGTAAGTGGTGAGGCATGGTATAGAGTGCCTTACGCTGCTTCCGGGGTTTAGCGGATGCCGTTATGGCCACTCGCGCTTCACCTCCACGTTAGCCGTCTCCATGCCGGCGCCGGGAGGGCTTATTAAGGGTTGTCCCCCCTTGCCGAGCTAGGCCTCAAGGGAGTTAGAGCCCAGACCGTGAGGGCGTGTTAGGCGTGCCAAAAAACTTATAATAATGGTGAGGCGGGGGGCTAATAGTGAGGAACAGATAGGTCCTCAAGGTATGCTTAATAGCATCCATATTGTTAATCGCGGTTCCCTGGCTGATCGCTAGCGGCGAAGGGGCTAGTTCCACGGGTTACATAACAGTCACGACGACGGGCTTCGTAAATCTCCAGATGGTGGATGACACCATAAGCTTTGGCTCTCTCCATCCCGGCCCAAGACGATGCTGTTGTGGGGGACGTGAATTGTTACGTGTGGGAATCGGAGAACGACGCTACTTCCGCCTCTGACTGTATCGAGTGGAACGAAGGTGGTACTAATGTAAACGCGTATTACTACGTGAGCGACGTGGTGGGAACTTCTTACTCCGGGTTTGACTCGACCAATTGGATATACCTTCAAGACGTCTGGCAATACTTACAGCACGTACGGCGTGTAAGCGCCGTATTACTTTGAGGGAAACCTCACTGCCGGAGGGGGAGGCGTTACGCTCCCCGCGGGCGTCACCGAGGTAGGTAGTTTCGCGGTCCAGATTAACGTGTTCACCTCCTCGGATAGTGGTGATTGGGAGGTCTCCACACAGACGGTTTACGTGACCCTGGCGGACGATAACCAACTTTACGTGGATGACGATCCTAATCTCAATCCAACAACTACCGATTCGACGCCTGTTAACGTCATAGACCAGACAGGCGATGAAGTCACACTATTCGGCAATAAGTATGTGCTCGTCAGCACCTTCCCCACGGGCGCGAACCAGATATGCTCTTTCAAGCTCGGCTTCTACTGCGGTTATGATGGCGCGCCCTCGAACTTCTCCATGAAGTTCTACGTGCTCATAGCCGTGCCCAAGTACGCGCCAGCTCACGATTGGACTTGGACCGTGACCATCACCGGCTCGACGCACAGCACGTCGTAATGAGGGAAAAAGCCCATGAGAGCGGCCCTCGTCCTAGTGCTGCTGATCACGCTAGCGTACGTCTGGCCACAGGCAGCGGGCCAGGGCGCGGATCTGCACGTAGGCCTATCGGTGAGCCCGGGCCTCTTAGAGCTCGGGAGGCTTTACCCGCCCTTCAGCTTCGTGGCCAACCTGACGGTGGAGAACCCGGGGAGCGAGGATGTCCCGGTAGAAGTCCAGGCTAGGTCAGATAAGGATATTCTGAGCTGGGTTTCCATCTCCTCCACGTCCTTTACGTTGCCGGGCGGCGGTAAGCTCAACGTGACCGTGAGGCTGAACGTGCCGGGCGACGCTAAGCCCGGCAATTACCTCTTGAGCATTGTGTTCACGGTGGCTAAGGGGGCCTTCAAGCCATCTGTCGAGGCCAAAATAACATGGGTAATCAGGGGGTAATAGTAGCTAGTGCTTATGTGCTCGACGTGGAGAAACCCATGACCACACGCGTTGTCTTCATCCTAGCCAACTTCGAGAATTG
>CAZWYW010000001.1:8702-42290 GCA_964638535.1 uncultured Candidatus Bathyarchaeia archaeon
TGGAGAAACCCATGACCACACGCGTTGTCTTCATCCTAGCCAACTTCGAGAATTGGAATGTGAGCGCTAGGTCCCGCATCCGCATCTACGGCCCTAATGGCGAGCTAGTAACCGAGTTGAACGGGAGCGAGGAAACGATGGCCCCTTACCCGGCCTCAGGCGGTGCTTTTTACGCTACTTGGACATGACCTTTGCCCACCAAGGACCTCGACTTCGGCACCTACAAGGCCGTGTTCGAGGCCTGGTATGAGAACTCCACAGGCGCTTACCGGGGCTTGTTACGATGTGAAGACGATTTCATAATCGGCTATAGGGCTGGCAGGATAACCGACACGGAGGTCACCAAACAGGCTTACTTAGGCGATGTGATGTGGTGCAACATAACTTTCGTGAGGGAAGGCAACCTCCCCCTGAATATATCACTAATCCTCCTGGCGTTGGCTGATGGAAAGCAGGCGCTCAACCTAACACGCTCGCTCGAGATAACGCAGGATGAGTATACGTTAGCGCCGCCCTTTAGATTAAAAGAAGAAGGCCATTACACGCTCAGGTTAGTGGTCTATTATGTCCACGAGCACGAGGAGATGGAATTTGAGGTAGTTGTACTAGCGAGGAAGAAGCCGTGGACTTTCCCGAGCTATTACACTTTCATAGGCACGGGCTTGTTAGGAGCTGGCCTATCGGCTATAATGTTAGTGAAGAAACGCAAGCGGGGCTTGTTAGAAAAGGTATTGAAGGTAGGCGTGATGATGAGGACGGGCGAGGGTATCTTCAGGTATTCGGTGGCCGAAGGCAGGTGTCTAAAGATAGACCTCCTCTTCGCCTCGGCCCTCATAGCCATACAACAGCTCCTCCAGGAGAAGGGGGAGGTCATCTCCTCTATAGTGACGGGCGGTAAGAGATACATATTCAAGCCCTACAGCGATTACGTGTTTTATGGCTGTCTGCCCGAGGAGGGTACGAGAAGATGACCGCTCCGTGAACTGGCTCTTAGACCGCTTAGCAGATCGCTTCGTGAACAAATATGGCCACTTAAGCGTGCCGATCGAAGTAAGTGATTTTGCTGATGATGTGAGAGAGCTGTTGGGCGGCCGGGGCGGGAGGTATTGAGCCTCGTGTTCAAGATAGTGCTGATCGGGGACGGAGGTTGTGGGAAGACCACGTTGCGCCTCAGGTTCATGGGCGAGCACCTCAGCACGCGCTACATACCTACCATAGGGGCCGATTTCTCGGCCAAAACGCTGGAGATAGGTAGTTATAAGCTAAAGTTCGTGATCTGGGACCTTGTTGGCCAGCCCCGTTTCTAAGGAGGTAAGGGCATTATTCTACAAGGGAACTAAAGGAGCCATAGTTATCTATGATATCAGTAACAGGGCGACCTTTGAGAACGTGCCCTATTGGGTGGCCGAGTTGGTGAAGCACGCGGGCAAAGTGCCCTTAATCCTCGTGGGTAACAAGATAGACCTCCGGGGGAGAGTAGAAGGCTGTATCACGAGTGAGGAAGGCGAGGAGCTAGCCCGGCTCCTCTCGGAATACATGGGGTTCGAGGTACCGTTCAGGGAGACGTGCGCTCTGACAGGCGAGGGCGTTCAAGACGTGTTCTTAGACATAGCATGTCTCATCATCAAATCGATGTTACAAGGGAAGCCCCCGCATGGTAAGGGGACATGACCCGACAGTAGCGTTATCACACAATTATGCTAGCCGCCCTAGCTATGCCGGGCCAGCGCTCGGCCGCCTCCCTAGCTACAGGCCCCCTTATCTCCGAGCCCTTTAACTCACCGTCCTCCGTGACGAGCACAGCCGCGTTGTCCTCGAACTGAACCCAGGTGCCGTCAGCCCGCCTGTAGGGCTTCCTCTGCCTTATGATCACGGCCCTGTAGATCTGCTTCTTCATTTCCGGCTTGCCCCGGTAGACCGTGACGACCACCATATCGCCTACCCGGGCAGCCGGGATACGCCTCAGGCGGCTCTTGTAACCGACCACCTGGATGAGCTTAAGCTCCCTGGCGCCCGTGTTGTCCGCGCATTTCACGATGGCCCCTACGGGCAGGCCCCTGGATATCTTGGGGACCTGGGCCGCCACGCCCCTAGCCACGAACACTCTAGCTCTCGCCCTCGCCCTCGACATGGCTCAAGCCGGGGACACGGCCTAGGGCACGTACATAAGCCTTTCCCAGGCGGCTTGAGGACCGGGAAATCTTATAATGATTATCGGCCATAAGCCGTGGCTGGGGAGATATATGGTCCTGTTCCCGAGCGAGGAGTGGATAAAGCGCTTTAAAGAGGAGCTCAATAAGAACAAGGCCTATGAGGAAGCCGCTAAGGATTGGGAAGGCGATTTCCTCTTCGTGATAACGCCCGATGAGGGCCTAGACCGCGAGTACGTCTTCTACGTGGATCTCTACCACGGGAAATGCCGGGAGGCCTACATGGTGCCTAGCCGGGATGCCAAGAAAGCGGATTTCGTTTTCGAAGGCCCTTACTCCAATTGGAAGAAGCTCATCAGGGGCGAGATCGACCCGATAGGCGGCCTCCTGACCAGGAAATTCAAGCTGAAGGGCAGTATGGCTAAGATACTGCGCTATACGAAGGCGGCCGCTGAGCTCGTGAAGACGGCCACGAAGGTACCCACGGAGTTCAGGTGATGCGCGGCTACCTGACCTGCCGAGCTGGGGGCGGGCGCCTTGTGGGAGATCACCCTACCCCGGACCATAATCTTAGGCGAGGGCGCCCTAGACTACCTTGAGGAGCTGAAGGGCCGGAGAGCGCTCATCATCACGGACAAGACCATGCGCTCCCTGGGCGTGTTGGACCAGGTGGCCAAACGCCTGGAGAAGGCGGGCCTAGAGGTCGCCGTCTTCGACGAAGTAGAGCCCGAGCCCTCTAAGGGCACGGTCAGGAGAGCGGCCCAAGTGGCCCACGAGTTCGGGCCAGACTGGATCATAGGCCTAGGAGGCGGGAGCTGCATGGACGTGGCCAAGGCGGTCTTCGTGCTCTACGAGAGGCCTGACGTGGCCTTGGAGGAGATAAGCCCGTTGGTGGAGCTCGGCCTGAGGAAGAAGGCCAAGCTGCTGAACATCCCGACCACGAGCGGGACGGGCGCGGACGTCACGTGGGCAATAGTCATCACGGACGAGGCCGAAGGGCGCAAGATGGAGCTAGCATCGCGTGAGGTGGTCGCGGACATAACCATCTTGGACCCCGCGCTCCCCTCCACCATGCCCCCCAGACTCACGGCCGACACGGCCATAGATGCCCTGACGCACGCCATAGAGGCCTACGTGTCTAAGTGGCACAACGATTTCTCAGATGCCCTAGCCCTCTGGGCCATAAGGGCCGTGTTCCGTTACCTGCCCAGGGCCTACGAGAACGGCCAAGACATGGAGGCCCGTGAGAAGCTCCATAACGCGGCCACCATGGCCGGCCTGGCCTTCAGCAATTCCCAGATAGGCCTAGCACACGCCATGGGCCATGCCCTAGGAGCTCTCTTCAAGGTGCCCCACGGCCGTACCGTGGCGGTCTTCCTGCCCTACACGATAGAGTATAACGCGAGGGAGCCCAACGCGGCGAACCGTTATGCAGAGATCGCGGAGGCCCTAGGCTTTGGACCTGCCCCGCCTGAGGAGCTCGTAACCAAATTGGTGGAAGCCGTGAGAGGCTTGCTCCAACGGGTAAGCGGCCCCCTTAAGGTCGCGGACCTGGGCATAGATAAACGCGATTACGAGGCCAGGTTGGACACCCTGGTGGACAGGGCCATGGAATCCACGGGCCTGGTAGCCAACCCTAGGGAGCCCAGCAGTGAGGACCTCGCCCGCGTATTCACCTACGCTTACGAGGGCAGGCCCGTGGACTTCTGAGGCACGGGCAAAAGGGTGCTTGAAGGGAGCGCTATCAGGAGCCAGATGCCGCTTCTACTGATTTCTTAGCGTTCTCCACCGCGTTCGCGTAGGCTTCCCTGGCCGCGTTGGCCCAAGCGCTTAGGTAATCCTCCTTCTTGCTCCAGCCGTTCGTCTCGCGGTATATCTTGTCGAAATCCCCACGCTTCACGTGCTTGGCCATGAGGGTCAGGTTACTCAGGGCCATCTTATAGTAGCGCTTGGCCTCCTCGTTCGCCCCGGCGGTGGCGTTGGCCTTCTTCACCCACCACCAAGCCGTCTTGAGCGTGTCAGATTTGCCTGAGCCATCATAGACCTTCACCAGCCAGCAGACGAGGTAATCGTTCACGAAACCAGCTGCTAGCTCTAGGAACGTACGGTTAAAGGCTCCTACGGCTGGGAAATCGGGCGAGTAAGGATTGGCCACGGGCTCCCGAGTAGGCACGTCGGGCCTCACGGGCATGAGATGTTTGGCCACTATGGCCTGCCCCTCTTTAAAGAGCAGGAAGTCCACGAACGCCTTAGCGGCCTCTTCATTCTCTGAGCCCCTCAGAACCGCCACGGGGCAGGGGAACAATAGAGTCCCGTTCAGGTAAGCCACGCGGAGGCCCGTGTAACCGGCCTCTAAGATCATGTGGTAGGCCACCACGTCGGGGCAGAGCATGGCCCAGGCCTTACCGGCCACGAGCTGGAGCGCGTCTAAGTAGGGCTCGCTGGCCAAGCTAGCCGAGAGCGCCCAGATGAGCGTTGAGGTATTCCAAGCAGAGGCCCAGCCTAAGTTCTCGTTCCCCAGGCGCCAGGCCTCTGAGGCGTAAATTGCGATCGCCACACCGTGCGAGAACGGGTCTGATTTCGGGTCAGGGGCTATGACCTTATTCTCCAGCCTCGTGTTGGTCAACTCGGGCCAGCTCCTGGGCGGGTTAGGCAGGACCTCCGGGTCGTAGAGCAGGCAGGGAGCGTAGAAGCACCAAGCGTACCAGGTGGGCGTGGTGCCGTTTAAGTCCATGATCGGGCAGTTATGGCAAGTGGCGTTGGGGACCAGGGACAGTAGTTCTTCCTTGGCCGAGGAGTTAAAGGGGAGCAAGAATTCCCTCTTGGCCTGGAAGGCCTCTAAGGTGCCGCCCCACCAGACATCAAAAGGCGGCCTTCCGCCGCTTAGGCGTTTGAGGACGCTGGCTGTGTCCTCGTAGCTGATGCTCACGACCACATCGGCCCCGTAGCGCTCCTTGTACCAAGCCCTGAAGGCCGATACCACCTCGTGCACCATGCTCTCGTGCGGCACGGTGGGGCTGCCGGGCAAGGCCATGGCGTAAGCTATCCTAAGGTGTGCTAGACCCTGCTTGGGCTGAGGCCTCTCCATGTAGGTCACGAGACCAACGGCCACGGCTAAGGAGAGCAAGACCACGGCTATTATAGCGGCCCTCACCGGCTCTCTCACGATAGCTCCCTCGCTGCCAGGGGTGGCCCTCGTCTTTTTAGAGCTATCGATTTGGCGAGGGCAGGGGCGCCACCAGCCGCCAGCCCTATATCCAACCCAGCCAGGCCAGCAGCCGGGCTAAGAGGCCGCCGGTGGTGAAGGCCAGGGCCACGCTGGCCAAGGACATGAGGGTTGCCTTACGCCAGCCGTACTCGCGCACCAGGGCCGCCACGGTCGCCACACAGGGCACGTATACCATGGAGACGAAGGCGAAGACGTACATCTGACCTGGCCCCATGAGCGCCCTCGGGTCCCCTCCGGCTACCTGTATCAGCAGCGTGGCCACTAGCTCCTTGCGTAAGAAGCCGAAGATGAGTGGGAAGCCAGCCTCCGGCGGCAGGAGGAGCCAGCCGGACGTTATGGGCGCTAAGGCCGTGACTGTGGGCCAGACCAGGCCCAGGGCATCGAGGGCCTGTAGGAAGAGGCTGCCAGCTATTATGAGCGGGAGGGCCATGGTGATGAAGCTCTTCGTCCTGGCCCAGGTCTTCACGGCTATGGATTTCAGCATGGGCCTCCTGTAGGGCGGCATCTCCATTATGAGGCCCACGGGCTCGCCCGGCAGCGCCTTGAAGGCCGCCCGGCCCACGGCGAAGATAATGACTAGGTCCAACAGGTAGAGCGTGAGGGCCGCTCCTATGCCCACGTATTTGGCTACCAAGCTCATTATTATGACGGTCCTAGCCGAGCAGGGCACGAATATCATGGTCAAGCCGGCGATGGTGCGCTCGCGGTCCGTCTCCATGATACGGCAGCCCACGCAGGCGGGCACGTTGCAGCCGTAACCTAGGATGAGCGGTATGAACGCTTTCCCGTGTAGCCCCATCTTGTGCATGAGCGGGTCCATGAGGCAGGCAGCCCTCGGCAGGTAACCGCTGTCCTCTAGCACGGCTATCAGGATGTAGAGGGGCAGGAGATAGGGCAGCACGACGGCCAGGCCGCCTATAAGGCCCCCTAGCAAACCATCGCATATGAGGCTTAGAGCCCAATCAGGTAAGGAAGGGCCAAGCGAGGCCACTATCCAGGGCAGCACGTAAGCGTCAAAGGCATCCTCCATGAGAGCTGAGAGGACGTTCCCGAGGCCGAAGATGAGGGCGAACATGGCCGTGGCCATGAGGCCTAACACGGCGTAGCCGAGCACCCTGTGGCACATGATGGCGTCCAAGCGCTCCTCGAGCGTCAACTTCGGCCTCCTGGTGAAAGTCGAGACGCTCTTGGCCAGGAGGCTGGCCATGGCATAGCGCTCGGAGGCTATCACAACGGGCGAGGGGGCGCCGTGCATGGCCTCTAGCTCTGAGGCCATGTGCTTGGCTCGCTCGAGGACCTCACGGCCCTCGGGCAAGCGGGCCACTAACTCCTCGACCTCTGGGTCCCTCTCGAGCAGCTTGATGGCCACCCACCTGGCTGGGTAATCTAGCTTACCTGTTAGCTTGGATTCTATGAGCTTCTTAAGGGCCTGCACGCGCTCTTCCACGTCCCCCTTGAACTTGAAGGGCTTGGGCCTGCAGGACACCCTGCCCTCCGCCGCCGCTACCACGGCCTCCAAGAGCTCCTTTAGGCCCCTGCCCGTTATGGCCACGGTGGGCACCACAGGCACGCCTAATAGCTCGGAGAGGGTCTCGTGGTCTATCCTTATCCCCCTCTTGGCTGCGAAATCCACCTGGTTTAAGGCCACGACCACGCATGCCTCGAGTTCTAGGAGTTGGAGCGTGAGGTAGAGGTTCCTCTCGAGCGCCGAGGCATCCACGACATCTACGACCACGTCTGGCTTCTCGACCGCTATGTACTCGCGGGCCACCAACTCCTCTTGCGAGTAAGCTGAGAGGCTGTAAATGCCCGGCAGGTCCAACACCTCTATGCGGTATCCGCCGAAGTAGAGCGTCCCCTCGGCCTTTTCCACGGTCTTGCCGGGCCAGTTGCCCACGCGCTGGTTCAGGCCCGTGAGCTGGTTGAAGATAGCGCTCTTGCCCACGTTAGCGTTACCCGCCAGGGCGATCCTGATGACCTTAGGCTTCTCCTGGCCTCGCACGCCCATACGACCACCGCTTCGCTAAAGTTAGGCATACCTAACTTCTTTATAAGTTTGATTATCGGCTATGGCACAAAAATAACCCACAGCTATCAATACCACGTGGGCCGGGACAGACCCGTTACGTCCTTGCCCGCCCTATATCGGCCAACTTATGGACCTGCTGGGCCTGGGGGGCCGGGCGGCCGGATAATAGGCTCGACGAGCACCTTCGCGGCTACGCCTCGGCCTAGGAGCAGCCTGGTCCCCCGTACCTCCACCTCTATCGGTCCCATGAAGGCGTTCCTCCTGACGACCCTTACCACGGTGCCGGGTGTGATGCCCATGTCCGCGAGCCTACGGGCTACGCCGTAACCAGCCACTACACTTCTCACAACGGCCTCAGTACCGGCCTCTAAGTCGGCGAGCGTGATGCCGCCCGGCGGGGCCGGGCCACGCCCCCCTCGCCACCTCCACCCCATGTTCTCACGCTGTTAGGCCGGTCTAACTCCAGAGACCACCTCTTATAAATGCTCACTTGCTTTCCTCGCTTAAGCACAGGTAACGCCCTTCCCTGAGGCAGCGTAAGCACCTAAGCCCCTCGGGAGCCCTTATCAAGAAGTCCGCCAGCCTGCTGAAGGCCTTTATGGTCTCCTCGTGCAGGACGTGTTCCATAGCACAGGCGTCTTCCTCAGCTAGCTCCTCATCTAGCCCTAAGGCCATCAGGAGGGCCTTTAGCACCTCGTGGCGCTCGGCCACCTTGCAGGCCACAGCCTCGCCGAGTTCGGTAAGCTCTACCTTGCCGTAACGCTCGTAAATCACGAGGCCCATGTTCCTTAGCTTCTTCAACATCTGCGTCACGCTCGGCGGCCTCACGCCCAACATCCGAGCTATCTCTAGGACCCTAGCGTGTCCCTTCTCCTTGGAAATAGCGTAGATGGTCTCCAGGTAGTCCTCTATTGACTTCGAGACCTTCCCAGGCACGCGCCTCTTGGCTGGCCTGCTATTACCGGCTGCCTGCTCCCCCAATTCTACTGGCTTAACCACCTCCATCGCTTAAAGGGCTTGCCCCGGCGTGGGGGTATGCGGCCTATTCCCCGAGAGATCCAGCTGGGTTTCAGGGTGGAGGGAAAAACCTAGCGGGGACGGGCTACTTCTTCCCCCGTGACTCGAAACTACGGCATTCGCCGCCCTCTAATAGCGGTTCCTTCAGCCTGCAGTAGATGCCCTCGGCGTTGTGCTTGCATGCCCTATTGCTACAGGCGACACGGTAATCATCTGTCTTCCTTATCACGTTGCTCTTACACCTCGGACACATCTCGGGCCTCCGGGTGCCCCACATCTTCTTGCCACAGACCATGCACACGTAGCCCCTTAACCTCAACCACCCCTGGACCTCTGACATCTCCTGCCCGCCCTCCGGGGTGCTCTTAGTAAGGGCTTCCAACACCTAAAGATAACGGTGCGGGAGGCATGGCGGGCGGCGGGGGACTCTCAGCCAAGTTCAAGCTCTGGCTGGAGTTAGGCGGGGAACCCCTCATGGGCGAGGGAGGCTGCAAGCTCCTGAAGGCCATAGCGGAGGAGGGGTCCATAATGGGCGCCTGCCGCCGCTTAGACCTGTCATACCGGAAGGCCATGAGTTACTTGCGCAAGATGGAGAGTCGCCTGGGGCGCAAGGTGGTGGAAGCCAAGAGGGGCGGTAAGCATGGAGGTGAGGCAAGGCTCACCGAGGAGGGGAAGGCGTTGGTAAAAGCCTACGAGGCCATTAAAGAGGCCTTGGAGAAGGCCCTGGAGGCCGTAGCACCTGCCGTGCTCAGCGGGCTCTGGGGCGGGTCTTGACGGGCCTGACGATGGCCACGGGCCTGTGCTCCACGCGCTCCAACATGTCCCAAGATACCTCCGTCAAGCCCACGCCGAAGCGGGCGGCCATCTCCCATACATCGCGGCCAACCCCGTGCCCCATGACCTTCTCGGCCAGGGCAGCTACCCTGAGGGCCAGCTCGGCCTCCAGGCCCGGGTGGCTAGAGGCCACGGGGGTCGGGCGCCCTCTCAGGCCTAAGGCGTTGCCAAGCACGTAGGCCAACACGCCGAAGGAGCCCAAGATGCCCCTGATGGCCGTGGGCCTAGGGGAGATGTGAAGCGGCCCCAGCGAGTAAGTCCTGTCCGAATCGGCTATCAGGACGATCACGCGCACCCCCAAGCCCTCGTGGACCTGCTCGGCTAGGCGCTTAGCTATCTGTTCTGCTTCTCCGGGCTTGAGGGGAATGGAGACCAGCGAGAACGGGAGGTTACTGGCATCTATACCGCCCTCCGAGCCCCACATGAGGGCTGCCAGAAAGCCCGCGAGCCTCAAGGCCACTTGTTTATGGGCAGCTCCCTCGGCCAACGGGTAGGACCTCAGCTTCGCTAACGTCTCGGGCCTGAGGCGGCAGAAAGGCCCTAGAGCGCGCCCCCAGGCCAGTCTCACCCAGAGGGCCAGGGCCTTAGCCAAGCTCCCGGGCCTGACGCGTGCTTCGTCCACCAGCCTGCCTAGGGCCGTGCAGATGGCCTTCTCTGATATGACGAGGAAATCCCTGTCCCTTATGACCCCTTTTACGGCCCTCATGACCTCGTGGACGAAATCCGTCCCGGGGCGCCAATAACGGGTCCTGAAAGCCCTGGCCCTCAGCTTCAGCCTTTAGCACCCCCGAGGTCCCTAGAACAGCACCGCCGAGAGCTCCATCCAAGCCCAGGTCAGGGGGATCATGAGCAAGGCGCCGCCTATCACCTGCCCGGCGTCGTGATCCCCCAGCTTGACCCTTGACCAGCCGACCGGCAGCACGAGCAGGTAGAGGAAGGCCAGGCAGCTCCCGAGCGAGTAGACCAAAGCCGTAACAGGTCCCGTTATGCCAGCAGCGTGGAGGCTTATCTTCCAGAACTGGCTTATGATGAGGGCCGCGAGCGCGTTAAGCGAGTAAGCGAGCATCATGCCCGTGATATCAGGCGGTGCGTCGGCCACGTAGAGGCAGGTCACGCCAACCGTGTAACTGACTAACGCCCCGGCGAGCGGCAGTGTTCTCTCCTCTCTCTTTGGCACGTAGAGGCCGGATACCCTGCCAGCTCTAGCGAGGGACCATATGAAGAGCGTGGGGAGGGCGGAGGCGAACAAGACGCTTATCGAGAAAAGCTGGGCAGCCCGACGGGCATTGAATTCCTTGGAGAATACGAGTATCGCAAAGGATATGAGCGCGAAGCTCATGGTGTTTAAGACGGCACTTATGAATTTCGCCAGCCCTACCTGGAAGCCGCCTTCTTCCCGGACCATGAGCCCACCTTCCCCGGCTACCTAAAACCTCAATTATTAAGGATTTGCTGCCAACAGGCCGCCCAAGCCTTAAAGCCTAGCGGCCCCACCCGGCTCGGTGTCGGCTCGTTGACCGAGGTAAGGAGGCGTAAGCTAGACCACATAAGGATCTGCCTCGAGCGAGATGTCCAGGCCAAGCACGTAAGCACATGGTTAGAACACGTCTGGCTCGTGCACTCAGCCGTGCCAGCGGCTGATTACGAGACCATAGACTTGCGGACGCGCTTCCTGGGCCACGAGTTCGCGGCCCCCATCATGGTCTCGGCCATAACAGGTGGCGCCGAGGAAGCAGCCCGGATAAACGCTGCCATAGCGGAAGCGGTGGAGGAGCTAGGGCTCGGCATGGGCGTGGGGAGCCAGAGGGCAGCCCTAGAGGACCCCCGTTTGGCCTGGACCTTCCGCGTGGCCCGCGAGCACGCGCCCAACGCTTTCCTGGTGGCCAACATAGGCTACTCGGAGGTAGCCGGGGGCCTGCCCATAGAGGTCCTAGAGGGCCTAGTGACCATGATAGAGGCCGACGCGCTCGCTATCCACCTCAACCCGCTCCAAGAGGTCGTGCAAGCTGAGGGCAAGCCGGGCGGCCGGGCCTTCTTGGATAAGCTCGCCGATCTCACGGACCGCTTAAGCGTGCCCGTGATCGTGAAGGAAGTCGGGTCCGGTATCTCGGCCGAGGTCGCTAAGGCACTGGAGGCCCGCGGAGCCGCGGCCATAGACGTGGCTGGCGCGGGCGGGACGAGCTGGGCGGCCGTGGAGCACTACCGCGCCCTAGAGGTAGGGGACGCCTTGAGGGCCAGGCTAGGCCGGACTTTCTGGGACTGGGGCATACCCACGGCCGCCAGCGTGTTAGAGGTCGCCTCAACCACTGAACTGCCCGTGATAGCTTCGGGAGGCGTGCGGACGGGCTTAGATGTGGCTAAATGCCTCGCTCTAGGGGCCAGTTTAGCCGGCATGGCTTTACCTGTGCTGAAAGCGACTGTTAAAGGGCCGGGGGCCGTAAAGGAGCTCCTTAAAGCCGTTATAGAGGAGCTTAGGGCCGCGCTCTTCGTGACGGGTTGTAAGGCCATCGAGGACCTGAGGTCCGTGCCCCTCGTGTTAACGGGCCCCCTCGCCGAGTGGGTCAGGCAGAGGAGGCTAGAGGTCAAGCGCGCTAGGTCAGGCCCGCTCTAGCTCGGCTAATAACTTCTTGAGGACCTCCACGTTCCACGGGTGCTTGCTCCTCCTCCGCTTGTCCACGCGTAATCCTAGCTTCTTGGCCTGCTCAAGCGTGAGACCTGCTTCTTCGAGCTCGGGCAAGCTGAATCCCCGCCCGGCGCGGAGGCCCTGGTTCACGCCGCCGTGCTTTATGAGCCTGGGCCTCTTCACCATGGGCCGCGCTCTTAGCTCGGCTAAGCGGCTGCCCATCACTTATCACCGGCTGGGCCGGGTATCGAGCGCGTGATTTAAGGCTTGAGATGAGCTACCGCCTTCCTCATTTAAAGCTCATTAGGAGGCTAACCGTGAGTTCGTGGGGACGGAGTAAGCCTTGATAGGCCCCGAGGCCCGCGAGGCCCTGCTACGCCTGGCCCTATTGAACGCGGTCAAGCACGGTGGCAAGGCCCGGGTAGGGCCTGTCGTAGGGGCTTTCCTGGCCGAGAGACCAGACCTCAAACCTCGTGTCAGGGAAATCCTACCCTTGGTCAGGGAAGTAGTAGAAGAGGTCAACAGCATGAGCTTAGCTGAGCAGAAAGCACTCCTAGATGAGCGCTGGCCTGAAGCCCTCAAGACTGAGGAGCGTGAGACCGAGGAGCGTGAGAAAGCCCTGCCCCCACTGCCCAACGTGGAGAAGTGGGGCCGCGTGGTCACGCGCTTCGCGCCTAACCCAGATTGCGTGCTGCACCTCGGCTCCGCCCGCGCTATAGTGCTCAGCCACGAGTACGCCCGCATGTATAAGGGCCAGTTCTACTTGCGCTTCGAGGACACGGACCCACGCACGAAGGCAGCTCGCCTGGAGTTCTACGACGCCATCCTGGAGGACCTAAGGTGGCTGGGCTGTAAGCCCGATAAGGTATTTATCCAGAGCGATAGGCTCCCGACTTACTACGAGCTGGCCGAGAAGCTCATAGGCATGAGGAAAGCCTACGTCTGCACTTGCCCCCGGGAGCGCTTCCGCGAGTTGGCCATGGCCTGTAAGCCCTGCCCCTGCCGCGGCCTACCGGTCGAGGACCACCTGGAGCGCTGGGAGTGGATGCTCGATGGCACGTATGGCGAGGGCGAGGCGGTTGTGCGCGTGAAGACTGACCTCACGCATCCTAACCCAGCCGTGCGCGATTGGCCAGCGCTCCGCATCATAGACCCGGAGAAACACCCTCACCCCAGGCCCGAGGTACGCGAGAAGGGCTACCGCGTCTGGCCTCTTTACAACTTCGCCTGCGGCGTGGATGACCACCTCATGGGTATCACGCACATCATAAGGGGGAAAGAGCACATGGTGAATGAGATAAGGCAGCGCTACATGTACGCCCACTTCGGCTGGCGCTACCCAGAGGCCATCCACTACGGCCGCCTGAAGATAACAGGCGCCGTCCTGAGCAAATCCAAGATAGTAGCAGGCGTGGAGAAGGGCCTTTACACAGGTTGGGACGACGTGCGCTTAGCCACCTTACGCGCCCTGAGGCGCCGCGGCATTACACCCGAGGCCATTAAGCGCCTTATGCTCGACATAGGTCCTAAGCCAGCCGATATCACGATAAGCTGGGAGAACCTCTACGCCATCAACCGCAAGCTCATCGATCCCGTGGCCCACCGCTACTTCTTCGTGTGGGAGCCCGTGGAGCTGGAAGTCTCCGGCTGCCCTAGCCCGGGCGGTCCGCGGGATGAGGGCCGTGTTGTCCTCAGGGCAGAGCTGCCCCTCCACCCCGATAGGCCAGAGGAAGGCCGGAGAGTCTTGGAGGTGCCCTGCGAGGAAGGGACGGCCAGGTTCCTCATCTCCGGGCCGGACGCGGCCTCCATGGCCGAGGGGCAGCTCGTGCGCCTCATAGGCTTGTTCAACATAGAGGTCCTCAAGGTCGGGGAAGGCCGCGTTATGGCCAAGTTCCACAGCGAGGAACTGGCCGTGGCCAAGGAGAGGAAAGCACCCCTAATACACTGGCTGCCGACCGATGGTAACATAGAGGTCGAGGTCCTAAGGCCTGATGGGACCGTGGAGGGCTTGGGCGAGCCCAGCCTAGCCCGCGAGGACGTGGGGGCGCTCGTCCAGCTCGTCCGCTACGGCTTCGGGCGCGTGGATGAAGTGGGCGAGGAGCTCGTGAGAATATGTTACGCCCATAAGTGACGGCACGTTTTTACCCTGCTGGCACAGGCCAGCCGCAGCCGGGAGAGGAGCAAGAATATAAGGCACGGGTAGAGCTGGGCCAGGGGAGGCGATAGCCTTGCCACTCAGGGACCCGGTTAAAATAGCCATTGCCCAGGCTCGCAGGCTGAGGGTGAAGATATGCCGGGAGTGCGGGGCCAGGAACCCGCCCTCAGCCACGAAGTGTAGGCGCTGCCGGAGCAAGAACCTACGTTGGAAGAGGATGGAGCGGTCTAAGAAGTGAGGGCGCTCGCCAGCCCGGTAGGCTTATCTCCCCCCAGCAGGCCCTCCCATGTGGGGCCGGTCGTCTAGCCTGGTAGGACGCCGCCCTGACGCGGCGGAGGTCCCCGGTTCAAATCCGGGCCGGCCCACCAAACGCTTTTAAGAAAGCACATAGTCACTCTGGCGCTGAGGGCCGGGGGACGCTATGTCGGTCTGCCACTGGGACCTGCATAAGCGGAAGCGCACGGGCGGCAAGAAGAGGCCCTGGCGCAAGAAGCGCAAGTACGAGCTAGGCTCCTTCCCGACGGAGACGAAAATGGGGCCAGAGGACGTGCGCAAAGTAGAGCGGAGGCGCGGTGGTAACCTGAAGGTCCGGTTAGTGGCGGCTAAGCGGGCTAACGTGGCAGATCCCAGCACGGGCCAGACGAAGACTGTTGAGATACTGCGCGTCGTGAAGAACCCTGCTAACGTAGATTATAATAGGCGCGGCGTCATAACGAAGGGCACCGTGATAGAGACGCCCCTGGGCCGTGCGGTCGTGACCTCTAGGCCGGGCCAGGATGGCGTGGTGAACGCAGTCCTGCTGAAGGAGTGAGAGGTTCTTGCGCAAGCGCAAGGGCATGTGCGTGGTATGGCCCGTGTACTTTGATGCTAATGAGAGCAGGAAGCTGAGGCGCGTCCCAAGGGACCTAGCGATCCCTGGCCCTAGCTTAGAAGAGCTCTGCGCGGCCGTGGAGAAGCTGGGCCTTAAATACGAGGTCGTGACGGAAGCGGCTCATCCTTCTCGCCACTGGGCTAAGACCGGCTACCTCATAGTGGAGAAGACCGGGCCGAAGGAAGAGCTATTGAGGCGGATAGCGAGAGAGCTTAAGAACGTGCGTTCTTCCAAGAGGAAAAAGCTTAAGTAACACCTTATAGCGTGACTTCATGCGCCTCCAGGTAGGGGGAGGTTGAGGCGGATAGGTAAAGTGCTCCATGTGGCCAAGCCCGGGGACCTCATAGCGCGATCAGAGGGCGGTTTTGCGCCCAGGATAGGTGACAGGGTCTACGGGCCCGATCTGAGGCAAGTAGGCGTGGTGGCCGATGTCTTCGGGCCCGTGGCCTCCCCCTACGTGGCCGTGAGACCCCTGGTCGATGAGCCCGAGCGCCTGGTAGGCCAGGTCCTCTATGTGAGGGCCAGGGGCAGGAGGTGGAGAAGGGGTTGAGCGTAGGCGGGCCTAATAGGTGCCCAAACTGCGGGAGCACCCATCTCCTCCGGGACCCAGAGCAAGCCGAGATCGTCTGCACCGAGTGCGGCTACGTTGTCGAGATGGACTTAATGGACCACGGCCCCGAGTGGCGGGCTTTTGACGACGACCAACGCACGGACAGGGTGAGGGTGGGGGCGCCCATAACGTATACCATACACGACAAGGGCCTCACGACCACGATTGATTGGCGTGATAAGGCCATAAGCGGCAAGAACATCTCGCCCGATAAAAGGGCGCAGATAAAGCGCATGCGGAAGTGGCACAGGCGCATAAGGATTTATGATGCCCAGGAGCGGAACTTAGCTAACGCGCTCTCCGAGATGACCCGGATAGCGGATAAGCTCGGTATCCCGAAGAACGTCATAGAGACGGCTGCTGTTATCTACAGGAAGGCTATAGTCCAAGGCTTAGTGCGCGGCCGCTCTATCCAGAGCATGGCGGCTGCCACACTTTACATAGCTTGCCGGACCTGCGGTCACGTCAGAACGCTTGACGAGATAGCGGAAGCAGCGGGCATGGAAAAGAAGGAGATAGGGCGCAGTTTCAGGTTCCTGGTGAATGAGATAGGTATGTATGTACCCCCACTAACGCCCAAGGACTACGTATCGCGCCTCCTGAGCCGCCTCCGCATGAGGAGCGAGGCCGAGGAAATAGCCTATAAGACCTTAGATTACGCTAGCCAGCTTAGGTTGACGAGCGGGCGTGGCCCCATGGGCATAGCGGCCGCGGCCGTTTACGTGGCCTCCGTCCTCACGGGCGAGCGCAAGACCCAGCGTGAGATAGCTGAGCTGGCCAGGGTAACGGAGGTCACCATAAGGAACCGTTACAAGAGCCTAGTGAAGAACATCATGTTCGAGGTCTTCCTCTAGCCCTCGACGACGTAGCGGTAGAAGATGGCCTCGCCCGCCGTCTCACTCTTCCTTTTTATCTCTATGATGTCCCCCGGCCTAGCGCCTATGGCTATCACGGCTGGGTCGCTGGCACGTATCCAGGGCAGTTGGTAAGGCTTCACGCGGTAGCGCTTGAGGACCTCCTTGGCTTCCTCCGGCGATAAAACGCGGTGTTCGGGCACGAGCTCGTGTTTGAATATGTTAAAAGATGGAAATTCCCTGGGTATGAGTTCTATTCTGATCCCCTTAGCCCTCCTGGCCCTCATCCTGGCCTCCTTCACGTAACGGCCCCTGGCGATCACTATGCCCCTCGCGGCCCCTTCGGCCTCCAAGAGCTTCTCGAAAGCAGCTATGTGCTTGGCGCCCACGTTCACGCTGGCCGAGATACAGAGGAAGAGCACGAGGTTGCCATCTTTGTCCCTGGCCCTTATGAGGGTCCGGCCCTTCAGCTCCCTGGGCTCCTCAAGGGCCTCAACGCCCTCTTCCTCGTAACCCCTTATCTCCATTAACACGCGGGCTTTCTTCTCCTCCGGCGTCATGGCCGACCTAGGCCTACGGGCGCGGGGGCATCTTAAAGATTGCGGCAGTGAGCTTTAAGCGAGCTCGGGGCGAGCTAGTATGGGTGCCCGCTTGAGGCTCTTTGGCACATCTGGCATAAGGGGCGTGATGAACGCCGACCTAACGCCCGAGCTGGCCCTGGAGGTCGGCATGGCCTTAGCTAGCCTGAAGGGACCCGGTACCTACCTCTTAGCCCGCGACGCGCGTATCACGGGCCATATCCTCGGCATGGCCTTCGCCTCAGGCGTGATGGCCTGCGGCGGCGACGTGCTCGACCTCGGCCTATTGCCCACCGGCGCCCTCGCCTTCCTCACCCGCGAGCTGAACGCCAAGGCGGGCTGTATCATAACGGCCTCCCACAACCCACCCGAATACAACGGCCTGAAGTTCTTCAGGCCAGATAGCTCTCCCTTCCGGCCAGAGGAAGAGAGGGCCATAGAGGAGTTGGTAAGCAAACGTGCCTTCAAGCGTTCTGCCTGGGACTCGGTAGGCCATTACAGGCCCCCGGACGGATTAGTGAGCCGATATCTCGAGGCCCTCACGGCCTCGGCTGAGCTAGAGCGCAAGTGGTTGATCGTGCTGGATGCTGGCTGCGGCTCAGCTGGCGAGTTGGCCCCGATGGCCTTCAGAGCCCTGGGCTGCGAGGTAATCGCCCTAAACACGAGGCCCGATGGGCATTTCCCCGCCAGGAGCTCTGATCCAAGGCCCGATACGCTGGGCGATCTCTGCTCGGCTGTGGAGGCCCTGAGAGCCGACGTGGGCTTCGCCTACGACGGTGACGCAGATAGGATGGTGGTCGTGGACGAGCATGGCAGTTTCGTGCCCTTTGATGTGGCCTTAGCTGCTTTCGCGGCCCACATGGTCCGCTCCAAGGGCGGCGGCTTGGTTATCACGACCGTTGAGGCATCCTACTGCGTGGAGAAGGCTGTTAAAGAGGCCGGAGGCGAGGTCCTGAAGACGCGCGTGGGCGATGTGGCCGTCTCCATGGAGGTCTCTAAGCGCGGGGCCGTCTTCGGAGGCGAGCCCTGTGGCGCCTGGATATGCCCTGAGTTCAGCCTCTGCGCCGACGGCATAGCAGCTTCCGTTATGCTCCTCAGGGCCTTAGATGAGGAGGGGCTGGCGCCCTCGGAGTTCTTCGGTAGCATACCTAGGCTGGCGACCGTGAGGGAGAAAGTCCCCTGCCCCAACGAGCTCAAGGGTGCTGTCATGCGCATCTTGGCCGACGAGCTACCAGGGGCCTTCAAGGGCGTGAGGGGCCTGATCGACATAGACGGCCTGAGGCTCGAGCTCGAGGAAGGCTGGGTGTTGGTGAGGCCCTCGGGGACCGAGCCCGTCATAAGAGTGACCGCTGAGGCCAAGACGGTAGAGCTGGCCAGGGAGCGCGCCTCGAGAGCTCTCGAGGCTGTTAAAGAGGCCATTAGCAGGGCGAGGGCCGGGAGGGAGGCGTGAGGGTCATGTTGGCCATAGTGCTGGCGGCCGGCAAGGGGGAGCGCATGAGGCCCCTCACCCTCACAAGGCCGAAGGTGCTATTGGAGGTCGGCGGGAAACCCCTGCTGAGCTATACCCTGGAGGCCCTGAGGGCCGCGGGCGTGGGGAATGCTATCTTAGTCGTGAATTACATGGAGGAGGTCATAAAATCATGGCTCGGCGACGGCGGGCGCTTCGGCCTTGAGGTCAGATACGTGAGGCAGGCCGAGACCAGGGGGACAGCAGATGCCATAGCCTGCGCGACGGAGTTGGCCGAGGGCGAGGAAAGCGTATTGGTCGTCTACGGGGACCTCTTCATCACGCCCGAGGCCCTCGGGGCTGTCTTGGCCGAACACAGCAAGCACAAGCCCTTGGCCACCATAGCAGCCGCGAGAGTCAAGGAGCCTGGGCAATTTGGCATGGTAGTGGCCGAGGGCGGCTGGTTGAGGGAGCTAGTGGAGAAGCCGGTAACCTGGGAAGGGCCTCCCCTGGCCAACGCGGGTATTTACGTGCTCACGCCCGAGGCCCTAGAGGCCATGAAAGCCGTCCACCCCTCTGAGCGGGGCGAGCTTGAGGCCACGGACGCGCTTAAGGCGCTGGCCCGCGAGGGCGATACAGTCAGAGTAGCCGAGCTCAAGGCCGAGGACTGGCTGGACGTGGGCAGGCCTTGGGACCTCTTAGAGGCAAACGAGAGAGCCCTGAGGCGCCTCAAGCCAGCTATCTTGGGCCGGGTGGAGACCGGGGCCAGCTTAAACGGGCCCGTAGTGGTGGCTGAGGGAGCTAGGGTGCGCTCAGGCGCTTACGTGGAGGGGCCAGCCTTCATAGGGCCCGGCGCCGACGTAGGGCCTAACTGCTACATAAGGCCCTGCACGAGCTTAGGCGCTAGAGTGCGCATCGGGAACGCCTGCGAGATCAAGAACAGTATAGTGATGGAAGGGACACACATAGGCCACCTGTCCTACGTGGGGGACAGCATCATAGGCGCCTACTGCAACCTGGGCGCGGGCACCATCACAGCTAACCTGCGCTTCGACAAAGCGAACGTGCGTGTCACCGTGAAAGGCGTGGAGGTGGACACGGGCAGGCGGAAGCTGGGCGTCATCATGGGCGATTTCGTCCAGACGGGTATAGGGGCTCTCTTCATGCCCGGTGTCCGCGTGTGGCCGTGCTGTTGGATAGGGGCTAACGTAGTAGTGGAGCGCGATATCACGGAAGAAGGGCGCTTCGTGAGGCTTAAGCAAGAGTTGGCCGTGGGAGAGGTACCGAAGGCGGAGGAAAAGAGCGGGTGAGGCGCGGGGTCCCCGAAGCCAACGTTATCGTGAAGGACTGGCGTAGGGCAGAGCTACGCGTGGCTCTCTGCTACCCGAATATATATCGCGTGGGCATGGCAGGCCTGCCCGTGAGGCTGCTTTACGCGCTCTTCAACGCGCGGGAGGACGTGGTCTGCGAGCGCTTCTTCCTGCCCGGCGAGGGACTTGAAGGGCCCGTCCCGCTCAGCCTCGAGTCGGGCAGGCCCTTAAGGGACTTTGATGTAATAGCCTTCACCTTCCAATACGAATGGGATTACCTGAACGCTATCAAGGTACTCTTGGCCTCAGGCGTGCCACCCAAGAAGGCGGATAGGGAGCGCTCGGGCGGGCCCGTGGTGGTGGCCGGTGGCCCCTGTGCCCTGGAGAACCCCATGCCCATGTCCTCCTTCGTGGACGTCTTCGCCCTCGGGGACGCGGAGGTCTTAGTGGGGCCGTTAGTAGAGGCCCTGAAGGATGCCCTCTCGTCCGGCCAGCCCGGAGCCATCAGGGACCTAGCGGACGTGGAGGGCCTCTACGTGCCAGGCATTTCCGAGCAAGCCAGGCGCGTGTGGCTCAAGCGCCTCGACGATTCGCCAGCGCCGGAAGCTCAGCTCGTGCCTTTAGCCGAGGAAGGCAGCCCTCTCGCGCCTCCTTGGGGCGGGGCCTTCAACTTAGAGCTCACGCGCGGCTGTGGCCGGGGCTGCCGCTTCTGCCTCATAGACCACATAACGAGGCCGAGGAGGGACAGGAGCGTCAAGCGGGCCTGCGAGGCCGTAGAGGAGGGCCTGAGGCTCACGCCAGCCGATAAGGTCGCGCTGATAGGGGCTGGCGCCTCCGATCACCCGGGCCTCTTAAGCATATGTGAGCACACGGTGGCGCTGGGCGCTAAGCTATCCGTGCCCTCCCTCAGGCCCGATGCCGTTTCCGAGGAGTTGGTGCGTGTCCTGGCCCAGGGAGGCCAGAGGAGGCTCACCATAGCGCCCGATGGCCCAACGCCCAGGCTCAGGGACGTGATAAATAAGCCGGTGGATGACGAGGCCATCTTGGACGCCTGTAGGGCCGTGTTAGCTGGCGGCATGAGGGCTGTGAAGCTCTACTTCATGGTGGGCCTGCCGGGCGAGCGAGAGGAGGACATAGATGCCATAGCGGAGCTCGTGAGGCGTGTAGCCGACCTGGGCTTCGGGCCGGGCTGCGTCCACGTGAGCGTGAATCCCCTCGTGCCTAAGCCCAGGACGCCTTTCCAGTGGCTCGGCATGGCGAGCCTGCCCTACGTGAGGGCCTGCCTCAAGCGCATCCGCTCGGCCCTGAGGGGCGACAGACGCGTGGTGTTGGATGGTCTAGACCCACGTGTGGCCAGGCTCCAGGCTATCTTATCACTTGGGGGCCCTGAGCTGGGGCCAGCTATAGAACTCGCGGCCAGATATGGCGGTGGCCTTGGGGGCTGGAGGAGGGCGGTAAAGGAACTGGGCCTGGACGTGGAACGCTACTTGAGACCCAGGAAGCCGGGTGCGCCCCTGCCCTGGGAGGCCCTCGACGTGGGCGTCAAGCCCTCCTGGCTACTGCGCGAATATCAGAAGGCGTTATTAGGGGAGGCTACGCCACCATGTTGGGAGAAGTGCTCAGGATGCGGGGTGTGCGAGTGTGGAGGTAGATAGGGAGCGCTTCAGGCGAGCTTTCCCCCACCTGGCCGAGGAGATAGAGCGCGGCGTCCAGAAGATAACCATATCGGCCGTGAGGTGGGACCCCAACGTGGGCGAGGAGCTGGCCTCCTCCGGCACGGCGAGGGACCCCTGGGCAGGCTACATGCCCGACGCCATAGCTTTTATAAGGCGCTGTGATACGGAGGAGCAAGCCCTGGAGATTATAGATTACCTAGAGCGCAAGGGCGAGATAACAAGCGATTATGCTGAGAAACTCAGGAGGCAGCTCAAGGAGAAAGGCCTCAGGAGCTTCGGGCCGAAAAAGGAGCCGGGCTATTACTTCAAGCAGGCGGGCTACATCTAGTCCCCTAACTTCTCGGCCACGGCCCTGAGGAGAGCGGCTAGGCCGGATATAATATCGTGCCCCCTCAGGGCCTCTACTAAATCCCAGAAGCCCATGACGCCCGTCAGCCAAGCATAGGCTAGGAGAGCCTCGGTGGCATCCGCGAGCTGGTGCCTGCTCATGCGCTTGGGCGCGGCCTCTCTGAGGCCGGAGGCCCTCAGGGCCTCCGAGAGGACCCTGTTATCCAGCCTGCTTCCCGTGGGAGCACCCTTATCGAGCGAGAGGGCCAGGGAATAAGCAAAATTCACCAGGGCATCGCCGAGGGCAGCCAGGCCCCCATCAAGCATGATATCCCTTAGGCTCTTCCTCCGGCCAGCTAGAGCCCTCAAGCCCCTACTGCTCATGGGGCTCCTCTTCCCGGCTTTCCGCCTTAAAAGCCTTCAGGGCTTCCTCTAGTTTCTCCGCGAATTCCTTGTTAAGGGTTTTTGCCCTCTCCACGGCCTCAAGCAACGCCTGCCCAGGCGATTTAGAGCCCCCGGTCCTAACGTAGAGCACGGACCTTATGGGCCTCTCTAGCGGGTGTATCACGTCATAACCGCCTAGCTCTACCTCTGGGTCCCTGACGAGCTCCTTCTGGAGCAAGTTAAGGAGAGTGTGGCTCTCGCCAACTATCTCAAGCCTGAGCTCGTGCTCCGTCTTCTTTAACACCTTTATCTCCAAGCTCCTCCACCTCCCGGGCCTTAAAGGGCGGTCTCCCCGTAGTCCGAGGCCAGCTTCCTCAGCTCGAGGGAGCCGCAAGCCTCACATATAAGTTTCTTGTCCTTCCTGGCCTTCAGCAGCTCACCGCAGTTCGAGCAGAAGGCATAGATGGCACCTAAGCGCCTGTCGGCTAAACTGAGGTGGCAGATGCGGTTCTTCACGCTCACCACGCGCGCCCTCACTATATCGCCCGGCCGGGCCACGTTGAACATGTTCCGGACCCTGAGGCCCACGTTCGATATGTGGAGCAGGCCTGTGAAGAAGCCCGATAAGTGCTTGGGGCCCACCATCCATATGCGCATGAGCAGGTAGGTCTGGTGCGTCTCGGATACCTCGCCTATTACCACAGAGCCGGGCCTGGGCACGCAGGCAGCACCCTTGAGCCTCGTGGGCCTGAATACGCTCACCTTCCTGGCGCTGAGGTTGAGGAGGAGGAAGCCCACGTTCGCCGCCCTTATCTCGCCGTCTTCCACGTAGGTGCCCGGGCCGGAGAGGAACTCCTCTATCACCCCTACCTTATCGCCCGGGACCACAAACATCCCTTGCCTGTCCAGCGCTGACAGCAACTCCCACGCCCTCGCCGATAAAGGCACCGGCGGGATTTAAGAGGACGCGCCCCTCACGGAGGCCAGCAGCAGCTCAGCTATATCCATGACCTTGAGGCGCTCCTCCAGGCCAGCCGTTTTGACGGCGTCCTCAAGCGTGATGAGACAGAAGGGACACGCCACGGCGATCACGTCCGCCCCGGCCTCGGCTGCCTCCCTGGCCCTGCGCTCGGCCAGCTTCTCGCCAGGCACGTCCACCCACATGCGGCCGCCACCGCCCTCGCAGCACAGGGAGCGTGTCCTGTTGCGCTCGAACTCGAGCAGCTCCACGCCCGGCAGGGCTTCTATCACGTGCCTAGGCTCATCGAAGATGCCGTTGCGCTTGCCTAGGAAGCAGGGGTCATGGTAGATGACCTTCAGGCCCAGGGCCTTCTCGGGCTTGAGGCGCCCCTCGTCTATGAGAGCTGAGAGGAGCTGGGAGTGGTGGAGCACGTTGGCCACCTTGCCCTCGTAAAGGTTCCTGAAGGCGTTGAAGCCGTGTGGGCAAGAGGTAACGATGCGCTCCACGCCCAACTCCTCAAACTTGGCTAAGTTGGCATCCCTGAGCTCCTCGAAGAGCCCTTTCTCACCCATGCTGTAGATCTCGTTACCACAGCAGGTCTCCTCGGTCCCGAGCACGGCGAAATCCACGTTAGCCATGTGGAGGAGTTCGGCTAGTGCTCTAGCGACTTCCTGGGCACGCGTGTCGTAAGCCGGCGTGCAGCCCACGAAATAAAGCCACTCCGCGCCCTCACTGGCCAATTTGAGCTTGAAGCTGAGCCCCTCAGCCCAATCAAGCCTCTTAGCGCGACCGCGGCCCCAGGGATTCCCGTGCGTGAAAGCGCTCTCTAGGGCCTCCGCCAGGGTGCGGGCTATCTTGCCCTCCTCCACCAAGATGCTCCTCAGGCTTATCACGGCTTCCACGGGCTTCAGCTCCTTAGGGCACCTGAGCTCACAGGTCCCGCAGGTGGTGCAGGCCCAGAGGGCCTCCACGGGCTCTAAGGGCAGCTCGTGGAAGAGCCCTACCTGCCTCACCACCCTGCGCACATTGAGGGGCGTCTTGGCTGAGACGGGGCAGCTGCCCGTGCACATGCCGCACTGGATGCACTCCATGAGCTTCAGAGCCTCGGCTATCTCCACGGCCTGTTGGGTGGCCATCCCCCGGCACCAGGCCCCAGCACCAGGGCGGGCTAGATAAGACTTACCTTAGTCGGCAAGCGGCGGGGGTGGCTGGCCAGCCAGGGCCTCATCCGGGGCTCGCTCGAAGAAGTAGCGCGTCCTTCCCATGGTCTCCACGTCCAGCTCGCGTACCCTCACGACTATGGGCAGGTCGTCCACAGCGGAGCCTATCACGAGACAGTGGCCGGGAGGGAGCTCGCTGGCTATGGCCTTCACCGTGTCCGCGTCCACCCGCGAAGCCCTGGCCACCATCTCCAGGTCCTTCTCGTTCGTGAAATTGAAGAGGAAGATGTTATCCGCCTGCCTGTAGATGTTGTCCCTTATCGTGTCCGGTTGATTGGTGATGAAGGTCGTGAAGATGCCCAGGTGCCTCATGCGCGTCACCACGTCCTCCCAATACGTCTCGCGTAAGTAGAGGTGGGCTTCCTCGGCGAACAAGAAGACGGCCCTTAAGGCCCAGCGTGAGAGAAGCTCGGTCAGCTTGCCGAGCACGTATTCGACCACCATCTTCCTCTCCACAGCCGAAAGGTCACGTAAATTCACGATTACCGCGCCCCCGCGCTCCTCTAAGGCCAGGAGGGCGCCCTCTAGGTCAAGAGCGCCTTCTGGCTCGTCTGTGAAGAAGCTGGAGTTAGAGAGCGCGTAGTAGCGGGAGAACAGCGCGTCTCTCACGTTCTCGTTGCACCTCCAAGAGCGTATGACGTTCTCCAGGTCCCTCAAGGTCAACATACCCCTGCTGCGTAGGTAATACCAGATGCGCTTGAACTCGCGGGCCGAGGTGCCGGGGAGGCTAAGAGCGTGGACCATGATATTCATCATCACGGACAGGCCAGCCCGGGCCAGGGTGGTCTTGAAGTTCTCGCCGGGCTTCAGGACCAGGATGCGGTCGTGGAACTCGTTCGGTTGGCCATCACGGCCATATCCCAAGCGCGTGTATTCGCCATTAAGGTCCAAGACGACTACGGTGGCCCCGTAAGCCATCAAGCTAAGGACCAGCAGCTTGGAGAGGTGTGATTTCCCCGTGCCCTTCTTGCCCGTGATGATGGTGAGGGCGCCGTCTAAGGCCCTAGCGCTTATTCGGACCTCGGAGCCATCCCTGGCCACGCCGAGCGTTATGGGTAAATCCCGCCCCACGCCAGCTAGCTTAAGGACCTCGGAGAAGCGGAGCTTCCTCACCCGCGAGCGGGAGCGGGAGGGGAGCCAATACATCTGATGCGCCCTCCGGCCCTCGACCACGCCGCCCCTTATCTTGCACGTCAGGAGTCTGGCATCCTCCACGTAGGCCAGGTGCGATTCTAGGCCGAAGGGGTCCACGTCCTCCCCGTGATCCAAGTAGGCCACCACGGAGCCCCTGAGCAGCTCCTCCAGCATGCCAGGCACGTTCGCGAATTGAATATCGACCACCTGGGCCAAGAGGGCACGGCCCCGCTCCGGCTCCTCCACCAAGAGGTAATCGCCTTTCTCCACTTCCTCCTCTGGGAGGCAGATGATCTTGAGCGTATCGCCCTCCTTCTTGTAGAGCCTCAAGGCCCGCGCCCTCCGGTCCCAAAGGGACCGAACAACAACTTCCTCACATCTGACCTCTGGATTATTCTGAGCCCGTAAGCCCTTGAGAGCATAAGCTGCATGGCCACTACCTCAGGAGCCGTGAAAGTAGCCATTATATGAGCTAGCCTGAGGACCTCCGGGTAGCCCTGGTAAACTGCATCGTTAGCCACGAGCGCCCGGACCGCATCTATGCCTATCTCGCGCGGGAGACCAGCGTCAATATCCAACCTGAACGGGTAGCTGGCTGGGGATAGTTTTGCCACATAGACGCGGCCAAAATACTTAACGCCTGAAAAAGCAGGAAGCAATTGCCCGCCTAATTCAAGCAGGCAGGGGCCGGGGAAGCCGTTTAAGAGGTCGAGTAGCTTCTTGCCCATCACGCTCAGCTTGCTGGTCTTAGATATAGCCATGACCACGTTAGAGTTAGCACGGGCCAGCTCTAAGAGCCTGGCGAGGGCCGCGCTTGTGCCATCTGGCCCGGCTGACAGGGAACCGTCTAAGAGCAGGATAGCGTCCGAGGAGAGGCTGCAGGCCACCTCCCTTACCCACTGCTCGAAGAGGTTCGCCATCTTGAGCGGCATGTAAGGCAAGCTCGGCGCCCTCTGCCTCTCGGGCAAGCCAAGGCAAAAGCGCCTGAGCGCGTTGTATATCTCGGCCCTGTTCTGCTCCGTAACATGGAAGAGAAGCGGGCCCATGCGTAGGTAGCGGCAGGAGCCATAACGCCTCCACACCACCGCGCCCCTGAGGGCCACGATTATGCCCGCCCCGGTCTCGCCCAGCCTAATGGAGGAGGCATCTACACCTACCACTGTGGTCTCAGCCCTCAGGGGCCTTATGGGCACCAGCCTGAACTCGCGCGAGCCCTCTAGCGTTAGATAAAGCGGCTCAGGGTCATCTGGCGGCGGGAGCCCTTCTTCAGGGCCAGGAGACACGATTAAATCCTCGCCCTCGAGGTCGGACATAGACCTCATGGAGAGCTCTACTAATCTGGAGGGCAGGTGTGCACGTCCCTGCAGGGAAAGGTTATATGCCTCCCACGCTGTTGTTATTGCGTGATTGGCCACCAACGTTCACCAATAAGGAGGAGAACAGGTGCCTATTTAAGTTTTGCGCATGAGCACTTTTCAATTGGTCAATCACCAACAAGATGGAGGTGCCCGTGAAGCCATGGCTGACGAGAGCGCTAGCACCATAAGGGTGAAGGTGCGCGTGGCGGGCATGGAGTTCGAGATAGAGGCCCCGCCAGACAAGATACAGGAGGCCGTTGACCAAGTGCTGAGCGTAGCCCTTAAGCACGGCGCGGCCGCGCCGCCCAGGGCGCCTGAAGGCGTGGCCCTTGGCGAGGGGGCCATGACCTGCAAGGGCCTGATAAAGGCCCTCTGGCGGGAGGGCTGGTTCTCAGCACCCAGGAGCCTGGCCGAGGTCCATGAGGAGATGGCCAGGAGGGGCTGGCACTACGACCGGACGGCGGTCGCCCACGCCCTGCTCGATCTGGTCCGTGAGGGCGTGTTGTCACGACAGGGGAAGCCCAGGCGTTATAGGTATGTGCAGAAGAGGCCGCCGGCTTAAGGCCCTTATCGCCTGGTCCTCGGGGCTATCCTAGGGAGCCTCTTCTCCCTGAACTTCACTATGCCTAAGGCCGTGACCCTGTACTCGCCCGTGTCGGTCTTCTCCACCCAGCCCTGTCTCCTGAGTTCGCTGAGCCGTGTGGACGTGATCTTAGAGCTCTTCTCTAGGAGCTTCCTGAGCTCGGCACTCGACAGCGTGTCCTTAGGCAAGCCGCCTAGCTTATGGCCCACGTAAGCGCCCAGGAGGCCCAACATTATGATGTCCCTATCGGGCAGCTTCCTCTTGTCGGCTAGGATGACTACCTCGCTATCCGAGATGGAGACCAGGCCCTTCAGCTCCTCCACGAGCTCGGCCAGATCTATGGTTATGGTGGCCTGCCTCACGAGCCTGAACACTGGCAGGAGGTCGCTGAAGAACTTGTTAACGGCCCTCCAGACGGCTTCTACGGGGCCTGTATAGGTCTGCTCGTGCTCGCCGTATTTTATGTGGACGGTAATGTGATCCGCGTCGCTCAAGCGGCCTCACCCCTCAGCTTCGGCAGCACTTCCTCCTCCACCCACCTTTCGCCTTGGGCTGTGAGGCGCCAGTAGTGCTTGCTCGGGTCGGGCTTGAACACCAGGCCCCGCTTCGCCATCTCGTTCAACCTGGCTGGTACTACGGCCCTTATGCCGCTGGCCTCCAAGAGCTTTCTGAGCTGGGAGGCCGTGGCCAGACCGCCTTCAACGGCGTAGAGCAGGAGACCTATGGCCTCGTAATGGGAGACCTTCTTCTTAGCCACTATGATAGGCCCCTCCGTGGTAAACTCCACCACGCCCCTCAAGGCTATCTTAGAAGGCGGGACTAGCTTGGAGGAGACCAGGGTCTCTAACCGCTCTAAGAAGCCCTCCGGCAAGCTCTCCAATAACTCTAGCACCTCGGCCCCCGAGTCGCCCTCTATGGACAGCTCGCCGAACGGGGCTTTCACGCTTACCCTGATCCTACCCATTCACCAAGCCTCCTAATGTTCGCCACAGTTCGCGATAAGGCCACTTATAATCTTTGCTCTTTTGGAGAAAGCCGGTTAGAGGAGGAAAAGCAAATTAGAGGCGCCAGGATGGTTTCGAGCTGTACCGAGCATTTCCTAAGTTGTGGGGCGAGCGCCCGTCTCTGTAAGGTTTAAACCGACCCCCTTAACTGTACGGCGGTTAGGAAGAAGTGCTGAAGAGAGTATTCAAGAATTCCTCTCACCTAAACGCCAGCAGCCTGACCAACATTACGACGCGCATCAAGGATGTCAGCCCACCAGCGGCATGTGCCCGCTCTGCATCCGCGAATGCTCGTTCCTCTGTGAAATCGGCCTCTCGGCGTTCAGAGGCCGCGAGGTCCTTTACCTCTGCCTAGACTGGTTCGGCGATAGCACGGCTGGTGCCCTCAATACTACTTGGACTGGAACCACTTTATTAAAAAATAACCCCTGGCTCGGCCCCCTGGGCTTTCAATTCATAATTTCTCCTGATATGCTCCACCACATCCCTAAAGGCCTAGGTCATGATTCCCCATCCTCACCGGCGGCGAGGCATGTAGTATGGCCTAAAGCCTGCTGACGACCTTATAGAATAGGCCTTATGAACCCCTAATCCACCACTACCTAGCTCACGAAGCTCCATAGAGGAAACAGAGAAAGGGCTAAATACCCCCTCCGGAAGGGCTGCAGGAGGTGGAAAGGCGCATTGAGTATCGGGCACTCGTTCGAGGGAGAGGAAACAACAGGCGATGTACTTGTAGTGGGTGGTGGGGTGGCTGGCATTACAGCTTCTTTAGAACTCGCCGAAAAAGGATTAAAAGTCTACTTAGTAGAGAAAAAGCCCTCGATCGGGGGCCACATGGCCCAGTTAGACAAGACTTTTCCAACACTTGATTGCTCTATCTGCATTCTTGGACCAAAGATGGTCGAGGTTTCCAGACATCCTAACATAAAACTTCTCACAAATTCCGAGGTTGTGAATGTAAAGCCTGTAAAAAATGGTTCTGCGTTTAAGGTTAAAATACTTAAAAAACCACGATATGTAGATGAAGAAAAATGCATTGGCTGTCGAATGTGCGAAGAAAAATGCCCAGTTAAGGTTCCTAGTGAGTTTGAGGCGGGAATGGGTTTAAGAAAGGCGATTTATATTCCTTTCCCTCAAGCCGTACCAAATATTGCAACTATCGACGAGGAGCATTGCCTTTATCTCAATAAAGGCGTTTGCAGAGTTTGCGAGAAATTCTGCCCCGCAGATGCGATTAACTTTGACCAGAAGCCTCAGGAGTTTATAATAGAAGTTGCTTCAATAATTGTTGCAGTTGGCTTCTCTCTCTTGGACCCGTCTGTTCTGCCACAGTATGGATATGGTAAATTTCAGGATGTTATAACCTCGTTACAATATGAACGCCTTATGAATGCTGCTGGACCTACAGGTGGAGAGATCGTCAGACCTTCGGATAAAACACATCCAAAAAGAGTCGCATTTATTCAGTGTGTCGGGTCCAGAAATATAGAAATCTGCGACTATTGCTCGCAGATCTGCTGCATGTATGCGACAAAACAGGCCATAGTCACGAAAGAGCATGATCCAGATATAGATGTAATGGTCTTCTACAATGATCTAAATGCGCCTGGCAAAGGCCACGAAGACTTATTAAAAAGAGCTATTGAGGAGTATGGAATTAAATACATAAGAGGGTTACCAGGCAGAGTTTTACGGGATGAGAAAAGTGGGAAATTATTAATAAGGTATATCGATCCCTCTAGCGGAGAAATTAAATCCGTGGATGTGGACTTAGTGGTACTTTGTCCTGCAGTAGTTCCAAGCGATGATATTTCGAGATTAGCTGAAATCCTCGGAATAGAGTTAAATGAAATTGGCTTCTTTAAGTCCTGTGGTAATATATCGGTCAATACTAATGTTCCTGGCATATATGTATGCGGTGCATGTGAAAACCCCAAAGATATATCTCATAGCGTAATTCAGGCACTAGCTGCGGCTCAACTGGCAGCAAGCAGGGTAAGGCGCGTAAACAAACAAAAAAGTGCTGCTTTAGCTTTAAATGGAGGAAAACCGATAAGAGAAGAAAAAATATCGAGTCAGGAGCCAAGAATAGGAGTTTTCGTATGCCATTGTGGTCTTAATATAGCTGCTGTCGTAGACGTTAAAGCAGTCGTGGAAGAGGCAAAGAAACTTGACAACGTTGTCCATGCTGAAGACTTAATGTTTGCATGCTCTAAGGATGGAACAGAGCGAATCAAAGAAGCTATTAAGAAGTATAATCTTAATAGGGTTGTGGTAGCTTCATGTACTCCGAGAACTCATGAGCCATTATTCCGGTCCATATGCGAAGAGGCTGGACTAAATCCATATTTATTCGAAATGGTTAACATCAGAGAACACGTTTCTTGGGTTCATAGGAAATGCCCCGAAGAAGCGACCGAGAAAGCCAAGGAGCTCGTTAGGATGGCTGTGGCAAAAGCAAGACTCCTAGAGCCATTAGAGCAAATGGAAATAGAAATTACTCCCGCCGCGCTGGTTATTGGAGCGACTGCCAGTGGCCTTGTAGCCGCAAAAACCATCGCTGATAATGGATTTAAAACATACCTTGTCGAAAGCAGAGAAAAGATAGGATATGATTTATATCTCTACGGATACGATGAAGATGTTAAATGGGTCTCCGACCTAATTAGCTCTATAAAAGAGCACGAAAACGTCGAGTTACTTCTTTCCACCAAAATAGAAGATGTTAAAGGCTCGATAGGGAATTTCAGTGTTAAATTAAATCAAAACGGGACTAGAAAAGAAATTAAGGTTGGAGCGATCATTGTAGCAACCGGTGCTGAAGAGCACAAACCATTAGGCTTGTATGGTTACGGAGAACTCGATAATATCTATACTCTAACCGAATTTCAGCAGATGAATGGTGGCCTGGAAGATGAGGAAGCTGTGGTGTTTATTCTATGTGACTGCTCGGCTGTTTCTTGTGAAAGAACTATAAGAGAAGCGATTAAGATCAAGAGCAAACATCCAAAGCTGGATGTGCATGTATTATACAGAGACATAAGACTACCGGTTAACGGTGAAAAACTTTACCGCCAGGCTCGTGAAGCTGGAGTAATCTTCACAAGATACGACCCGGATAAAATGCCCGAGATATATCAGGAAAACGGGAAACTTGTCGTGAACGTTTACGACGCCGTATCTCGTGTAAACTTAAAGATATTTGCCGATAAGCTTGTTTTGGCTACGCCAATCATTCCTCCTGAAGAAAACCGTGAAATCGCATCTAAACTCAAAGTTCCCCTTGATAGTCGCGGATTCTTCTTAGAGGCTCATCCAAAGCTCAGACCCGTAGATTTCGCTACTGATGGTATTTTCCTCTGTGGACTAGCTTATGGTCCGCAGAGATTAAATGATAGTCTCACCCAAGCGGTAGCCGCAGCTTCACGAGCTCTTACCACACTGATGAAAGGAAAAGTAACTACTGAGGCTATTATAGCTGATGTCAATCCGGAACTTTGTGTAGGTTGTGGGCGATGTGTGAACGTCTGTGAATTTGACGCGATTAAACTAGAGGTTATTTCGGATAAACGGTTAGTGGCTAAAGTTGATCCACTACTGTGCAAAGGTTGCGGGTCATGCTCGGTTGAGTGCCCGGCGAAAGCCATAACCATGCATTACTTCAGGGACGACCAGATTTTAAGCATGCTTAGGGCGATATTTGAAAAACCTATGCCAAGTGATAAATTGAAGATCATTGCTTTATTCTGCAATTGGTGTGGTTATGCTGCAGCGGACATGGCTGGTGTAAGCCGATACGAGTATCCACCAACTGTTGAAATTATCCGCGTTATGTGCACTGCCAGAGTGGACCCACTTCATATACTTTATGCTCTTCTACTAGGAGCTGATGGTGTGTTGATCATCGGATGCCATCCAGGCGATTGTCATTATATCGCAGGGAATCTAAGAGCCGAAGAACGTATATCAAGGGTAAAAGAGTGGTTAAAAGGCGTTGGTCTCGAGCCGGAAAGAGTTAGACTTGAGTGGGCTTCAGCAGGAGAAGGATTAAGATTAGCTAAAATTATCGAGGAATTCACATCTCAAATAGAAGGACTTGGAATAAACCCTCTAAGAAGGAGGTGAAGAAAAGCATGGTTACGGAGCTTAAAAGGAAGGTTTGGGATGTAAAAAGGTGTAGTGGGTGCGGAATGTGCGTTTCGACATGTGCAAAGAATGTCATATTCTTTCCTGAGGGTAGCGATCAACCGGCTTTGAAGATCGCAGAGAAAAACATTGGTTTATCTCATGTAGTGGTGGATACATGCTTCTTCTGCGAAAAGCCGTGTGAAGAAAGCTGCCCCCGGTTGAAGGAATGGAGAAATGGGCCCGAAATTCGCACGATCTCCACAGTTTCAAAGTTACCTGATGGTGACGTTGTTAATGCATTATTGCTTTCAGCACTTAAGCGCGGACTTATTGACGGAGCAGTTTTATGGGACGTAGAAAGGGATTCCTTTAAACCATCAGCTAGAGTCGCGACAAGTGAGGACGAAATACTAGAAAGCGCAGGCTATCAACACCTATGGTTCCCAGTTCTTACAGCTTTAAATGATGCAATTTATGAAAAAGGATTAAGAAGTATAGCGATCGTCGGACCACCTTGTGTCGCCCAAGCGGTTAGAGCGGTGCTTTCATCCACGAGTAAAAAGCTTAAAATGTATAGAGAGCGAATACGTCTAACAATAGGGTTATTCTGTGATGGTGCCTATTCCTATCAGTTAGTAACCAATGAAATAGTTAATAGATTCAACATCGAGCCCTATGATATCAGCACGATGAGAGTAGATCTTAGGGATGCATTACTAAAAATCATACTGCGCGATGGATCGGAAAAGACTATTCCATTGTCGGAAGTCAGAAGATATATGAGGGATGGTTGTGCTCGCTGTACAGACTTGACTTCAGAGTGGGCTGATTTATCGGTTGGAGATCTGGGCTCAGAGAAGGGGAAAACCACCGTCATTGTTAGAACGCCTGCCGGTAAAAAGTGCTTGAATTACGCTATTAGAGAGGGACTCATAGAGATCGTGAAAACTCCTGTTAATACGGAAGAGATACGAAGATTCGTTTTAAATAAGAAAAGGAGAAAACGCGTGCAAGAGATAGACTCCCTCCTTCTATCGATATTGGACGCCATGCTAGGTGTAAAAGGTAAGGGAGAAGTAGAGGAAAAGCTGAAGTCAGTTTGG
>CAZWYW010000001.1:42390-79306 GCA_964638535.1 uncultured Candidatus Bathyarchaeia archaeon
TGAAGTCAGTTTGGATATGAACGGAGCTAGGAGAATAATGGTTAAGGGCTGTCACCTCGGTCGAAGCGCACTCCTAGGAAGTCATGCCGTTCTGTCCCGCTAGGGCATTTGGGTTATTTATGCCCATGCGGGACTTCCCGGCTCCACTCCCGTCTAGGAGTTTCATAGCCGGGCTTTCGGGGCGAACGGTGAGTCCCCACATACCTCTGGGCTAAATTCCAGGCCCCAATTACGTCTCTGTCGGCTTCTAGGCCACAATTTGTCCCGGTCTCAGAACCTTGAACTTCTCGTGATATTGGCCGTGAAGTAAGCGGAATTTAGCCCGTCCTCCGGGTGTGGCTATCGAAACCGTCCAACTCTCAAGGTTTAAGCTAAAGAGATGGTCGTCTAGCATGATAGCTTTAACACGGTCACGCCTTTTTGAGTTTCCTGAACGCCGTATAGATGGAGCAAGCTCTTGCCTCATGTCCTTAAGTTCTTCTTCAAAGATTACTTCAATTCACACGGCGTGTGAATTGAAGTAACCTCAAGGTATCTTTAAAGAGGAGCAAAGTAGCCTCAAGGCTTATATAACCCTAGCACTAAGGCTCCCTGCGGTGGGAGCGGGGAGCATGATACATACCCTAAAGCCTGCCTCCATTGAATATAAGATAGATGCGAGCGGTAGAGACCTAAAAACGGTAAATTCAGAGATCAGAAGAGCGATTAGGGAGGGGGTTAGGAGAATAATGATCAAGAATGCTTCTCACATTCACGGTCTTGCGGCAGGATTGAAGTGCGGTAATATAGTCATAAACGGGGATGTAGGAGATTACGTAGCTGCATTGAACGATGGCGCAACAATCATCATAAACGGTAACGCCGGTAATTTCTTGGCTGATAACATGACTAAGGGCACAGTTATTGTTAATGGAAATGTAGGATATGGAGCTGCAGTATATTGTTACGGTGGGTCGGTTATAATACGTGGAGATGCTGGGAATTTTTTGGGCGCTTTGAATAAGGGGGCAATAATATTAGTTGCAGGGAATGCCGGAAACGACGTGGGAACCTATATGGTGGGAGGAGAGATAATAATACTTGGAAACGTGGGTGAGAATGTAGGTAATTGGTTCATTCGCGGTAACATCTTCGTTGGAGGAAAGTGGCGAAGTCTAGGGCATAATTGCAAAGAGGTACCGATAGAAAGCGATGATGTAAGAAGGCTTGAAGAATACTTCAGCAAGTACAGCATAGATGCGAATCCAAGAAGGTTCAAAAAACTGGTACCTCTCTCGGTGAAGCCATTTTATAAGTGAGGGGTGATAGTAAGATGCCTATATTGGGAGCTTATAGTGTTATAATGGATAAGGAACGTTGCATTAGTTGGAAGATGCCCGGGAAATGTGCAACTTGCGTGGAGGTATGCCCGCACTCCGTTTTTTCAATAGATGACATGGGTAGAGCCTATGTGCTCAATGATCTAGCGTGCGTTGGCTGCAAAATCTGTGTTGAAAATTGTCCTGGCAATGCAATCTACGTCCGATCGCTTGAGCCTGAACGTTTCTCAAGGGGGTTATGGACATCTCAAGTGATAGAGGAAATTCACTATAAGGCTGAAACTGGGAAATATCTGCTCAGGGGATTCGGAACCATGGGATTAATGCCGCATTTTGATGACTTAGTTATTGTACCGGCCCAGCTCTACCCACCCGCACCAAAAGATAAATATAGAGAAGAGTGCAATACAGAGGTTGTAATCGGCGAGGGAAGGGTGAAGAAACCTCTAAGGCTTAAAATACCGGTCATGTTTGCTGCCATGTCATATGGAGCTATTTCAAGGGAAGCTAAGATAGCCATAGCTATAGCGACTGCTAAGATGGGAATTGCTGCGTGTACAGGTGAAGGAGGTTCTTTCCCCGAGGAATATTATCTCGTACATGGCTATAAAAGTGAGGAGGACTTCAAGCGAGGGAAAAAAACGTACGAACCCGGTGGACAGTTAATAGTTCAATGGGCTAGCGGCAGATGGGGCGTTTCCATCGACTACCTCAATAGATCAGATGCTATCGAGATTAAAATAGGACAGGGAGCAAAACCTGGTATGGGCGGCCACCTGCTTGGAGAAAAAGTCACAAAGGAAATAGCTGAGATCCGTGGTATACCAGTTGGCACAGACTGCCTTTCCCCATGTCGGCACTACGATATTTGCGATGTAAAAGAAGATCTGAGAAAACAGATCGAACTTCTCCGGGACGTAACAGGTTACGAAAAGCCGATAATCGTAAAATTGGGTCCTGGAAGGATATATAAGGACGTTAAAATCGCCGCCGAAGCAGGCGCTGACGCTATTGCCATAGACGGGGCACAAGGTGGAACAGGAGCTGCGCCAGAAGCGGCTATTCAAACTGCTGGAGTTCCAACAATAGCATGCATTCCGCCTGCCGTTAGAGCACTCAAAGACCTAGGTTTACGTGATGAAGTGAAACTCATCGTAATGGGTGGGATCCGTAGCGGGGCGGATGTTGTAAAAGCTCTAGCATTAGGTGCTGATTGCGTAGCGATAGCCTCTGCGGCTTTAATCGCAATGGGATGCCGCGTGTGTACACAATGTCTCAAGGGAAGATGCCCATATGGTATAACATCTCAGGATCCAGAGCTTCGAAAGAGACTTCAGCCAAGAAAAGCTGCCGAGCGATTAGTTAACTTCTTAAAAGCCATGGCCGAGGAGATCAAAATGCTTACGATGCTTGCAGGCCACGATGATATTCGTCAGCTATCAAAGGAGGACTTACGAGCCTTAGACATAAACGTTGCAGCCATAACCGGTGTAAAGCTCGCGGGCTTAGAAAGGTGTATCCCTAGTAATTGGATTGAGGAGGTCTAAAGCCCTACAATGCGAGACCTCGGTTCAGAGAGTTCTAAGGTCTCTATACTGTTTTTCCTGAAGGCCAAGTACGGTGATAAGCTGGGCAAGGAGATACCCTGGCCCGCTGTGGGCCTCTACACGTGCCTGCACAGCCGCATCAAGACGGGCCTGCAGCAGCTCATGGCCAATGCCAGGAAGTTCAGGCTGGACCTCATCGACAGGACCGGCCTGGCCGCGCTCACGGAGTGGGCCTCTAAGGTGACCGGCATCTGACTCATCCACGAAGTAGACACGGATATGTTCGAGGCCATCTTGAGCTGAGGAGCCCGCCATAGGATTTTTGTCTGTTCCTCGTCCTCCCTATCTCACCATGGTAACAGGAGCATAGCTATGCCCACCGCCATGAAGACAAGCGACGGTATTACCTTAGCTGCTTTGCCGTGTATTTTCCTAGCCAGCTCGCTGCCTAAGGCACAGGTGATGGCCGTCATGGCCGCTAGGGCCGAGATGGCTGCTAGTGCTACAACGGGCGCGAAGCCGGTGAGGGCTGAGAAACTCATGGTTGCTAGCTGGGTCTTATCGCCTAGCTCGGCTAAGCTGACGAGGGCAAAGCTATTGAGGAGGGAAGGTGGGTGACCACCCGCGGCCTTGGCTTCATTATCTCCTTTCTCGCGAGCCGGGAGGGCCAAGCTGATCGCGCCCGTCAAGATAAATACCACGCCCGAAGCTAACCTTAGCGCCTGGATAGGCAGCAGCGAGAATAGCAGGTAGCCAAGGGCAGAACTCAAGCTGTTCACGAGCGCGAAGGCCAAGATGGCCCCAAGCAGCACCTGCGCCCTCTGCCCCCTCAGGCTTAAGGCCAGGATAGCTAGCTGGGTTTTATCGCCTAGCTCAGCTGAGAAAACAGCCGCGAACGTCCAGACGAAGACTGCTAACTCTCCCGTCAGGGGACCTCGCCCCCGGCCTTAAGGAAGCGCCTCATGCCCATTATGCTCCTGACCAGGGCCGACGTGAGGATTGGGTGCTCGGATATCTCCTTGGCCCGCCCGGCCAGGTTCGGGTCCTCAGCCAACAGCGCCTCTAGGACGCGCTCCACGGGCTCGTTCAAGAGCTCGGCTATCACCTTAGCCCAGAACTTGAGCTGGCGCTTATGGGCCTCTAGCTTCTGGACAGCCTGGTCGGCGAAGCCGAAGTGTGTGTAACAGGCTATCTCAGGCCCTAGCGCTATCTGCTTATCGAGCGAAGCGAGAGCTAGATCGAGCCTGAACGGCGGGGGTGTGGTAGGCAATAACAGGTCCAAGGGGGCTATGTAGACGCCTGCCGAATCGCCCGTGAAGAGGATATGCTTCTCTTGGTCAAAGAAACTCAGGTGGTGGCTCGCGTGGCCGGGCGTCTCGACGACCTGGAGCGTGAGGACGCCCGCTACCTCAATTTCATCACCGTCTTTAGCGGCTAAGATGCGATCTTCTTCCACGGGCCTTATCTCGCCGTATAGCTCGGCTAACTCGCCTAACACGGCCTTAGTGCTCTCCCATAGCCTGGCCGGGTTTGCCATGTGCTTTACACCCCTGGGATGGACGATAAGTTCTGCCTCCCTCGCCCACTCTAAGAGCAAGGCGGCCCCACCCACATGGTCGATGTGTATATGGGTGGCCAACACGTAGCGTAAGGACGACGGCTGCACTCCCAGGGCCTCTAGGCCTCTTATCAGGGCCGGTATGGAGCAGGACGGTCCGGGGTCTATCACTGCTGCCTCTCGGCCTACCACCACGTAAGGGCTGAGGAAGCTCTCGATGCCTAAGGGCCTTACGTCAAGGGCATAGACGCCCGGGATGACCTGCACGGGCTCCGGGACCTCCATGGCTAGAGGGGTCATCGTGCTTGCGCTTTTAAATCTAGCCGGGCTAACGGGCCTGGGAGGGGAGCGGCGGTGGTGAAGGTAGACGACTACGAGGTCAAGGAAGGCCTGTATTACTCCAAGGATTACCTGTGGGTCGAGCTAGAGGGCGATAAGGCCAGGATAGGGCTGACGGACTACGCCCAGAAGCAGCTGAGGGACATTTTGGTCGTTGACCTGCCCGAGGCCGGCACGGAGATCGAGAAAGGCGAGCCCTTCGGCAGCGTGGAATCCGCTAAGACCGTATCGGACCTCATCGCGCCTCTCACGGGCGTGGTGGAGGAAGTGAACTCGGCCGTCATAGACAACCCAGGCCTGATAAATGAGGACCCCTATGGCGAGGGCTGGCTCATCGTCATATCGCCCACCAAGTTGAACGAGGAACTTAAGGAACTCATGGACTTCGACGCAGCCGTCAAGTGGCACGAGGAGTTAGTTAAGGGCTAGAAACCAGCTGAGGTCTCGCCTCGCGCCACAAGTTATTTTCTGTGCTCCTTTCGCCTCTGAAGAGACGGTTTTCCTCAAATCTTATAAAGAAGGCCCCTAGGCATGGAACGAGGTGATAGGAACTTATCATGTCGGCCGAGAGACGTAGAGCCTCAAGGATGAGGTGGTCCCTTGGCAAGATGTTCTTCACCCTCTTAGTCCTAGCCGAGATAGGGGCGGGGGCCGGTGATATAGACATAACTACGTCGGAGCTCGCGGCCAGGGCTGGCTACTCTCAGCAGACGGCCTCCAGGCACCTCATAGAGTTGGAGAGGGCAGGGCTCATAAAGAGGGCCGTCAGCAAGAAAGGCTGCAAGATAAGGATCACGCCCTCCGGCCTGGACGCCTTAAGGAGCGTATATATGAGCCTAAAGAAGGTGCTCGAGCCAGCCATGCCGCCCTACCTGGTCATGCGGGGCGTGGTCTTCACGGGCCTGGGCGAGGGCGCCTATTACGTGACGAGGGAAGGCTACCGGAAGCAGTTCGTGGAGAAGCTGGGCTTTGACCCATACCCCGGCACGCTGAACCTGCGCCTGGTAGATGAGGAGAGCTTGAGGGCCAGGAGAGAGCTAGATTATTACCCAGGTATAGAGATCGAGGGCTTCACCGCCGAGGGGCGCACTTTCGGGTCCGGGAAGTGCTTTAGGGCCGTGGTGAACGATGAGATAGAAGCGGCCCTGGTGATAGCCCACAGGACCCATTATGGGCCATCCGTGATAGAACTCATATCGCCAGTTTGCCTGAGGGAGAAGCTAGGCCTCAAGGACGGCGATCTGGTGAAGGTGAAAGTATTCCTCTGAGCCCGGGTTCAAAAGTTCCCTTTCTGCCGGGTCAGAGTTCCTTGAGGAGCTTAGCCAATATCTTCGAGGATTTCACGCCCTCCACGCGCACGTCCAACCTGACTACCTTAGCTTGGAGTCCTCTCTTGGCCAGCTCGGCCCTTATGGCAGCTTCGTCGTGCGCTTGGTCGTAACCCAGGGCTATCACATCCGGCCCCACAAGTTCCACGGTCTTATAGGGGTCCTCTTGGTCGCCCAGGATAGCCAGGTCCACGGGCCGCAGGGCTGAGACCAGCTTGAGCCTGTCCTGCTCGTTGTTCAACGGGTCGCGGCCCTTTAGGCGTCTCACAGTCTCATCACGGGCTACCACGACTACCAGGGCATCGCCTAACGCTTTAGCGGCCTTTAAGGTGGCCAGGTGACCCACGTGGAGGATATCGAAGACGCCGCCCGTCATCACGACCTTTATGGCCTTACGGCCCTCCGGCGTGAGCTCATAAGCCTCGCGGCCCCCAGCCCCCCGGCGTATTTCTATCAGGCCCTTCTCAGCTAGCTCACGCGCTAGCTCGCGGCATAAGGTCTCCGACAAGCCGAGTTCCTGGGCCAGCTCGCCGGGCCTCGTGTTATGGCCCTTCAGGCGAGCTAAGTAGAGGACCACTAGGGCCTTCTTCTCCAGCGCCCCCGAGCTCATCGGCCGAGGGGGCCAGGCGCCCCTCATAAGGCCTTTGCACGCGCTTAAGGTATCACGGCCACCTTGAGGTCCTTCTTCTCCTCCACCAGGCCCCTGAGCACATCATGTATTTCCGCCAGGTGCCTGCGGCTGGTGATGAGCGGCTTGACCTTGATGGCGCCTGAAGCTATCATGGAGAGCGCGACCTCGAACTCCCTGGGGGTGGCATGGAAGGAGCCTAACACGCGTAGCTCACCATAGTGGAGCAGCTCTGTGCTCACGCTTATGGACGTGCCCGGGGGGCAGCCACCGAACTCTAAGACCGTCCCACCGCGCCTCACAAGCTCGAAGGCTTTCTCCCAGGTGGAAGGCAGGCCCACGGCCTCTATGACCACGTCGGCGCCCAAGCCATCTGACTCAGCCCTAACGACCTCGGTTGGATCTTCCTCTCGCGCGTTCACGGCCAAATCGGCGCCCACGGAGAGGGCCACCTTCAGGCGCTCCTCTATCAAATCGCATATTATGACCTCCACGGCCCCCATGCGCTTGGCCACCTGCGCGTGTAGAATGCCTATGGGGCCAGAGCCTATGATGGCTACCACATCGCCCGGCTTTATCCCAGCCGCCTTAGCGCCGTGGAGCACGCAGGCGAGGGGCTCGGCGACAGCGGCTTCCTCATAAGAGAGGCCCTCCGGCACCTTCTGGGCGTTCACCTTGAGCATGTGGGCTGGCACCTTAATGTATTCCGCAAAAGCGCCCCAGAGCCAAAGCCTGTCCTCACATAGGTTCTGCTGCCCACGCCTACAGAAGCGGCAGGTGAGGCAGGGGGCTGAGTTCCCAGCCCTTATCCTATCGCCGGGCTCCCAGCCCTCCACGCCCGGCCCAACGGCCACTACCTCGCCAGCCCACTCGTGGCCGAAGGGGCTCGGCAGCTTGATGACGCTGCTCACGTAAGGGCGGGTGAACATCTTCACGTCCGTGCCACATGTCGTCGCGGCTTTAACGCGCGCTACCACCTCGCCTGGGCCTGGCTCGGGCACGGGGCGTTCCTCCAAGCGCAGATCACCGGGGCCGTAGAGGACAGCCACGAGCATCTTATCGGCCCGCGTGTCCTCAGCTCCCGCCAGAGCGGACCACCACCTTGAGGCACTCCTTGCTCTCCTTGGCTAACTTAAAAGCATCAGATATGCGCTCTAGGGGGAACTCGTGCGTTATGAGCTTGCTGAAGAGCCCCCTGTGGGCCAGGAGGAGCGAGAGGGCAGCGCGGGTCTCTACGTGCGTGGTTGAGTAAGAGGCCGTTATGGTTATCTCGCTGAAGAAGAGCCTGTTCAGCCTTAAGGGCACGCTGACGCTTGGCTCGGTGGGCGCGAATATCAGGAGTGTGCCCCCTTTCCTGAGGGCCGCCAGGCCTGCCTCAAAGGCCTTAGGCGATGGAGCTGTGACGAACACCACGTCGGCGCCCAAGCCATCTGTCTCAGCCCTAACGGCCGTAGCCAGGTTCTCCTCCCGCGCGTCCACCGTCAAATCCGCGCCGAAATCGCGGGCTGCCTTCAGCCTGTAAGGCACCAGGTCGGAAACGGCCACTAAGGTAGCACCAGCTAGCTTACAGAGGGCAGTTATCATAAGGCCCGATGGGCCAGCGCCCACTACGGCCACGCGGTCCTCCAAGCCCACGCGCGCTTTCCTCATGGCCCTGAGGCAGCAAGCCAGGGGCTCTATGAGGGTGCCCTCCACGAACGAGAGGCTCTTGGGAAGCTTAAAAGTGTCCAGGCGCAAGTTGGGCTCCGGCACCCTGAAGAACTCCGCGAAACCGCCCGGGTCCAGGTGCGTCTGCCTGAACATGGGGCAGAGGGTGAACTGGCCGCGCCTGCAGAAGCGGCACGTCATACAACTCACATGGTGATGCGCGAAGACGCGATCACCCTCGGAGAAGCCTTCTACCTCGCGGCCCACGCGCATGACCACGCCCGTGGGCTCATGGCCTAATACGAGAGGCGCCCTGGGGGCCAGGTACCAATCCATGAGATCGGAACCACAGATGCCGCATGCCCTCATCTCCACCAAGATGTCCTTAGGCCCTACCTCGGGCGTGGGGCGCTCCTCCAGCCTTATGTCCCCTGGCCCGTAGTAGACGGCCACCTTCAGCTCTGCCACCCGCGTCCCCGGGCCCGCGTGAGGCCTTAAGGCCTGGCCGGACCGCCGGGCTTATCTATCTTAGCGAGGCGCCTGAGCCTCTCAACGCCACCTATGGCCTCTATGTAGTCCGCCACGGCCTTCGGCACGAGTTCACGCCAGTCCTCGCCAGCCAACATGCGGCGCCTCACCTCTGTGGCCGACAGCACCTCGCGCTTGTAGAAAGGTATGGGCCTCACCTCGAAACCGGCTTCCTCGAAGAGGCGCCTGGTCAGGGGCTCGTTTGAGTAGACCACGCTGAACTTGGGGCAGTAGGCCAGGACGATGGGGACCCAGGCGACGTGCATGGGCGCGTCCGGTACGGGCACGATCCAGTAACGCTCCGGCCCCACGCCCGCCTCGGTGAGCGCCAGCCTGAGCATGACCATGCGCTCGCCAGCGGTGAAGGGATTATCGAGCTCGTGGCTGAGTTGGGCGCTGCCGAGCACTATCACGAGCTCCTCGAACTCGGCCAGGATGTCCAACATGGCCTTCAGGTGGCCCTTGTGGACCGGTTGGAAGCGCCCTACCATACAGGCTCTCTCCGGCTCGTGGACGGCCATAAGCCCTCTCACCTCCGCCCGGGCAGGAACTGCTCCCTTAACCTCAGGAGGTGCTCGGCGAAATCACGGGCTCCTCTCGGCCTCTTGATGTGCTCTTGGAAGGTCCTGAACAGGTCCTCTAGATCCTCGATGCTTATCTCGAGGTCCCTTAGGGGCCCGTAACAGCTCAGCTCGAGAAGCCAATCCTCAAAGCCCTCTATCAGCACGGCCTCCTCGCCTAGGAGCCCCTTCAGCTTGAGCGATACAGCCCTCTCTACCATCCTAGCTAGGAGTTCCTCCACGAAGGTCCGGTCTGGCTCCGGCAGCCCCCTGAGCCAGGGAATAGCCTCATGGGCGAGGGGGTGGGATAGCTCGTGGATGGTTATGTGAAGCGCGTGGGCAGCTACCTTCTCGAGTTCCTCTCTCAGCCTAGGTTCAGGCTCAAGGCCAAATAGTTCCGAGAGCCGCTTAATGGCAAGGCAGAGGCCCCTGGCAAGCCTAGCCCCAAGCTGATTAGCCAGATCCTCCAGGGGCCCCAGATCTGGACTTGCCATCTCGGGCGCAGGAGGATCATGTATGTTAATAAGCCTTTCATCTCGCCCAGGCCCGGGCGCGGCTGGCCCAAACGCTAATTAAATGCCGCCCTCACGCCCAAGGCGAGGCATGGCCGTTGGGAGGGAACGCGAGATAATAGGCCGTGGCACCTGGTTGGACAAGGTGGCCAAGGAGGTCTTAGACCGCGAGGCCAGGTTAGGCCGGGAGCTGCCTGTCCTGAGGACCGAGATGGGCATAGGCGCCTCGGGCATCCCGCACTTAGGGAGCTTCAGCGACGCAGCCCGCGCTTACGTGGTCAAGCTGGCCTTAGAGGACCTATCTGGCCGGGAGGCGGAGATGATAGCTTACGCAGACGACATGGACGGCTTGCGTTCCGTGCCGCTCGGCATGCCCAAGGAGTTAGAGAAGTGGATCGGCCATCCCGTCTGCTGCATACCCGACCCCTGGGGCTGCCATGAGAGCTTCGCCCAACACGTGGAGTACTTGCTCCTAGACGCCATGGACGCCTGCGGTCTCGAGTACCGCTTCATACCGGCTTACCGGGCCTACAGGAGCGGCCTCCTGGTGCGCCAGATAGAGATCATACTCTCCCGCGCGGGCGAGGTGGGCCGGATAGTGGCCGAGACCACGGGTTCCGAGAAATACTTGGAGACTCTGCCCTACTTCGCTGTATGCGAGGGTTGTGGGCGCATCTATACTACGCGCGCTTACACCTTCGACCCGAAGACGGGCAGGGTGGCCTACAGGTGCGAGGGGATGGAGGTCAAGGGCCGCTGGCTTGAGGGCTGTGGCCACGAGGGCGAGGCCAACATAAAACGCGATGACGGCAAGCTGGCCTGGGTAGCAGGCGAGTTCGCGGCCCGCTGGGCGGCCCTCCAGATATGCTTCGAGGCCTACGGGAAGGACATAGAGGCCTCCGTCTTCTCCAACGACCGCATCTGCCGCGAGATATTGGGCTTCGAGCCTCCTTACCACGTGCGCTACGAGCTCTTCCTAGATAAATCGGGTCGCAAGATATCCAAGTCCACGGGGAACGTGATAACGCCCCAGATGTGGCTCAAATATGGGCCGCCCCAGAGCCTCATGCTCCTCATGTTGAAGCGCTTCGCGGGCGCCCGCAGGGTAGGCATCACGGACGTGCCGAAATACGTGGATGAGCTAGACAGGCTGGAGCAAATCTACTTCGGCCTCAAGCGCGTGGAGGACGAACTCGAGAGGGCCAAGCTCAGGGGCCTCTACGAATACGTATGGCTCCTCAAGCCGCCTGAGGAGCCCATGGGCATCTACGTGCCCTATAACCTCCTGGCCTACCTGGCCACTGTGGCGCCAGAGGGCTCCGAGGAAGAATACGTGCTCTCCTGCCTCCGCGCCTACGGGCTGCTAAAGAAGGGACAACCGGTCCCCGAGCGCTTCCTCCAGAAGGTGCGTTACGCCATAAGGTGGGCTCGTGATTTCGGTGTCCAAGCCGTAGAGCGCGAGGGAGAGCGCATCGAGATGTCGGAGGCCGAGCGGGAGGCCGTCTTAGCCCTGGCTGATTTCCTCTCGACCGAGAGGTCAGGAGACGAGGTACAGAACGCTATCTTCGAGATAGCGCGCTCACATGGGCTCAAGCCGCCGGCGTTCTTCAGGCTCCTCTATACCATACTACTAGGCATGTCCAGAGGGCCAAGGTTAGGGCCTTACATAGCCAGGGTGGGCTGCCGCAGGGTGGCGGAGCTGCTCAGGGCCGCCGTCAGCAAGTAGGCCCTGGCGCCTTCCCTAGAGCGAGCAGCTCAGCGAACTCGGCTTATCTAGGAGCGATTGGTTAAGGGTTAGGAGTTGCTCCCACGGCACGCCACATACTTGATGGAGTACCGTAAGAGTTCCCTTGTCCCGCCTCCCCTGCGTAAGGCAACCGCAGCCGCTCTTGTGTCCGTTACGTGAATGCTGGCCACATGTGTGAAGCCCGCCGCGTGCAGGAGTTTAGGCAACGCCTGCGCCGTAGGGCCTACTAGCGCCCTCACACGGCACGCCCGGGCGAAGTGGGCTACTATATCTACCGTGTCGTTCACGAGGCAGGAGCCAGTGGCCAGGCACACGGTAGCCCCCTCAAGCGCGCGTAAGAGCATGGTATCCGGTAGCACGTCCGGCCCCCTGAGCGACGGGTCACGCTCGACGACCGTGACCTGGAGGCCGGCGCGCTTGAGGGCCTCGTAAAGCGGTCTTATGTGGCCGACCAAGACCACCTTATCATCTCCTTTTAGCCTCAGGTGCTCCAGGATATCGCCCGTCTTGACCCCGCTCAGGTCGAGGAGCACCTGGGATATGGCGTTCACGATGGCCACGCCTAACGCCTTCTCGAGCAAGTTAGTGCTCGTGACCAGCTCGAGAGCGTCCCAGGGCTCGGCTTGCTCAGGCAGGGCCCCGTGGCTTACCTCGGGGGCAGGCACGTAAGCCACCCCCATGGCCGTTCGCCCGCGTCCGCCTGAGATTATGGCGTAGCAGTACCTTATGCCAGCGCAGTAATCGAGTAACTCGAGTTCTAAGCCGGCTTCCTCGGCTCGCCTTAGAACGCCCCGTACGAGCTCGTCCACGAGCATCAGGAGCCACCTGGCCCCTCTACGACCTCTAGGAAAGTATCTACGCCCGATGTGAGCTCCAGCCCGAAGGGGCCTTCCCGTGCCCAGACCCTATGCACCCTTATCTTCGTCCCGACAGGCAGGGCCATAAGCCGATCAGCTAAGTCACGCCAGAGAGAGAGCCTCATCTGGCCGGTGGGGTCACTGACCTGAGTGCTGGCCACGGCTACCCTCTCGCCCGAGGACGTGATCACTTCCCTTAGCTCGGGGGCCGTCTCTATCACGACTTCGACAGTGTAGGGGCCTCCTGGCTCTTCTATCTCGCCCAAGGGTTTTATCTCGGCTTCCGTCACGGCCGGCGCCTCAACCTCAAGGCCCTCTGGGTTAAGCTCGACAGAACCCATCTTGCCCACGTTCAACACGAGGGCGCCTCGCCTCTCCCGCGTGTAGGCATTTCGTATCAGGAGCACATCGCCCGGCCTAACTTGGCTGGCTAGCTCGGCTTTATCGTCCCAGAGGTCCACACGCACCGAGCCGGTGTCGTCTGCGACCACGAGCGTGGCCACCCTGCCCGTCCTGACGTCCCTCGCACCCCCCACCCTAAGCACCTTGGCGACTAAGTTGACGCCGTACTGCCCAGGCCTGAGGTCAGCTACCTTCGTCAGCCCGCCCGGCAGCTCCTTGGCTTTCCCGGGCAGCACCTCCACCTGGTTCTCCTGCTCCACGTGCAACTCTACTTCACCCGTGAGGGATTCCCTGACCCTGGCGCCCAGGAGCCTCAACCTCATCCCGACCTCAAGCCCCTCGCAGGCCTCGGCAGCGCTATCCCAGAGGACGCAGGCCACGGAGCCTGTGTCATCCGAGAGCGTGAGCCTGAGCACCTTGCCCTCAGAGCCATCCGAGCGCCTGAAGGTCCTGGGCTCCCTCATGGCGGATATGAAGCCCTCCACGCTGGCCACACCCATGCCGGGCCTGAGGGAGCTTATCTCTACGGGCTCAGGGAAGGGGCTTGGGAACTCGTCTTCTTCCACGCCTGGCGGGCTTATCTGGATCACGCCCCTCGCTCCCACATGCAGCTCGATGCGCCCGCCCAGGCCCTCGCGCGTGTAGCCGTGCGCTATCCTGATAACCTGGCCTACTTCTAGCACCCCGGCCTCCACTAGTTCGGCTTTATCGTCCCAGAGGACCACGCGGACCTCGCCTGTGTCATCCGCTATCACTAAGCTGGCCATCTTGCCCTCAGAGCCATCTCGGCGCTTGAACTTCCTCACGCGCCAGATCCTCATCACCCGGCCCGTGACGGTCACGTCGCTTAAGCCCGAGACCAGATGGTTTATCGGGATCCCTTGCTCGAAGCCGGCGTTTATCTCCACGCCCAGCTCCCTAGCCACCTCTAGGGCCGCGCTGAGCATGCTTATGGCGCCGGCTCGGGAAGCCCGCTCCCTTATCAAGCGCTCTACTTCCTCGCGCGTCAGGTCAGGCCTGGCCGCGAGCATACGCTCTATTACCTCATCTAGGCTCAAACGCACCCACCTCCAGCTCGATAAGGCCCTCGCCGCTCAGGATCGCTTCTTCTCCCTCCCGTACACGAGGTAGAGGAAGGCCAGTATGAGCGTTATCAGCATGAGACCGCTGACCATGTTATTAAGTATGATGAAGAAGGTGTCCTTGCCTATGGCCGCCACGAGCGCGCTTAACAGCTTCAAGGTCCCCTCAGCTCCCCCACTACGGCCTCGTAGTTCTCGTCCTCTTCCTCGAGAGTCTCGTACCAATTTAAGCACTCCGCTAGCCTCTGGGCTATCACGTGGTAGCAGAGCCTGGCCTCGCCGTCTATCACGCGGAAGTAGAAGTCCTCGCAGGAGCAGAACGGTGCCTTAGGCATGACTATGTACTCACGCTCCCGGCCCACTACCACCCAGAGGACGCGGCCACTGGGCTTAAAGACATATTTCTTCACGCGCTTCTCCCTGAGGGCCTCTAAAGCATTCGCCAGCCTCTGCCCAAAGGCCCTGTAAAGCCTGGCCAGGTGAGAGAACTTGAGGTGGCCTACCTCCCGCACCTCAAAGCACACATTCTCCAGCTCCTCTAGTTCCTCGCCGGGCATGTCGTATTACTCCCGAAGATGGCCTAGGATAAATATTCCGCTGTTAACGCTTATCAACCGGCTCCCCGGCCCTCAGGCGGAGGCGGTGAACTTGCCCATAATGATATACAAGCTCTTGGCGGAGGCCGTTCAAGCATACGGCCGGCCGGTCACGACTAGGGAGCTCATAGATTATGTGCGGAAGCGCATCCCCATGTGTGCTGACCACGTGCCAGATCACCTGCCGCTCCTCTACCGCTACGGCCTCGTGGAGCGCCACCTTGACCACGCCCGCAGGGCTTATGTCTGGCAGCCTAAGCCGCCCGTGAAATCCGAGGTAGAGCTGGCACGTGAATACCCGGAGCTTTTCGTGGAATCCATGTATTACCACGCTGTCTCCAAGGAGGTAGCCGGCCAGCCCATATCGCTTGATTTGGTGATAGAACTCCTCTACGAGATATCCGGGGGGCGGGAGGATAGGCCCAAGGTCTCCTTCGTGAGGCGCGTCCTGAGGCGCTTTAAGGAGCAGAGGCCTGAGCTCTACGAGCGCCTCGTGAGAGAGGTCTTAACCAGGGAGGGCGAGGAAGCCGACCCTGAGCTGCTCGAGGCCGTGAAGCAAGTGATCCGTGAGTTGGCTCAAGAGGGCTAACTACCCCAATTAGAGAGGGCGCGCCTTCACTAACTCGCCACCTTATAGATGCGCGTGTAACGGCTCGCGGCCACTAATTCTATGAGACCCTTGCGCTCTAACTCGCGCAGCACTTCCTTGGCCACGCTGAGGCGTAAGTTGTAGCGGCTGGCGATGGCGTAGGGCGTTATGACCTTCATCTTCTTCAGCTCCTCCAAAAACGCCTCATCGCTGGTGTCGGGCGGGAAGATACTGCCCACGTGCTTCTCCCTGACCTCTCCCCTGCTCCTGCTGGCCCCTCTCTCCCTCCTCTGCTGCCTCTCCATCTGGCTGAGGGTGAGCTTCTTCCTGCCTCCCAACCTAGGGCCCCCTAGCGTTGGGCCGCGCCGGTGTTTATAAGCCCTCAGAAGACGCCGCGCCTCAACTTTATCACGACGAAGGTGGCGGCGGCTCCTAAGCCCATGAAAGCCACCCAGACCATTACCTCACGCACCTCAGGCCACTTAGAGGGCGCCATGAGCTGCATGCTCATCCTCATGGTATACGTCAGGGCCCTCTCGCCTTGATACCAGCTTATCTGGAGGTCGAAGACAAACTCGAGCGGGGCAGAGTCATCGAAATCCACCTCAAAGACCGCTACTCTGCTCTCGCCGCCCCTTAGGTCACCTAAAAGGATGGACGTGACGCCCCTTATGTAAGCTGATACGATCGATAACCTGACTTGCTCGGCCGTCACGTTGGCCACGTTCTTCAGCTCGAGCGTGACCCTGACGCCCTTGGAGCCCGGGTAGGGCTTGGGCGAGAACTCCATCTTGAGGACCTTGAAGGAGGCTTTCTCCCTGATCGTGAAGGGCACGTGGAGCGTGTAGTTCAGCCCGTCGTGGCTGACGTGGAGCGGTATCTCGTAGAAGCCGGGCTTAGCGTCATCGGCCACATTCACCACGAAGGTAGCGTTCACGGGGTAGCCCATGGGGACATAAGGTATCATGGCTTCCTCGGCCCCCGTGTAGCTGGGCTCTATGAGGCCCGGCACGCTCCCCAGCTTCAATCTCACCTCCTTAGCCACGTAATCGCCTACGTTCGTGAGCAATACCATGAGAAACACGTATTTATCGCCTGGTACCACGGCCGGCGGCATACAGATGACCTTGGAGATCGCCAGCTCGGCCTTGCCCTTGACCTCGAGACCTATCTGTGTGGTCTCGGATTGTTCTGCCCCCCTGGGATCTGAGTAGCTCATGGAGATGTAGATGCCCACAGCCCCATAGACCTTAGGTTGGACGAAGACGATAAGGGTGATATTCCAGTCCTCCCCGGGCCCGAGCCTTGATTTCTTGAAGGTGCCCGGGCCGACCACCGACAAGAGCTCAGCGTAGGAGTAGAAGGAGACGGTGATATTCCTCGCTTCCTCCCGGCCCAGATTACGCACGCGGAAGACTAACCTGTTCATGGCGTCAGGCCTCACGCTGCTGTTCAGGGCCTCTATCTTCAGGTCAGGGCCAGCCAGCTCTTTGGTCTCGAAACCGAACGAGATACCCTGGCTGTAAGGCGAGCCCCGCTGATCATCGTATCTCGTGGCCACCCTGAAAGCCAGAGAGCCCCCTGCCCCGGCCTCGACGTAGACAGCCAGCTCGATAACCCACTCTTCTCCCGGCCATAGGAGGTCGCGCTCGAAGACGTTAGGCCCTATCACAGTCATGTAGAGGCTCTGGGGGTTTACCTCGAGCCTTATGGATCTGGCCACGCCATCGCCGTCGTTCAGCACCTTGAGTCTGACCGTGTTCAATACCCGCTTGTCCAACTCGCGGGTACTACACGCGATGGCCAAGTGGGGCGTTCCCTCCACGGTCGCTTGCACGAGGCACTCGTAGGTCTCAAGTTCACCGCCCTTCAGGTAAGATACGGTCAAGGTCAGGTTGTAGTGCGAGGCGGAGGCGTTCTCGGGTACTGGGAAGGTGAAGGAGAAGACCACGGATTGGCTGGCCTTGAGAGGCCCTGGGTAACTATCGTTCACTAGGCCTGTCTCAGGCGATATGGCTGACACATCTAATGTGGCGTTCAGCGAGCTGGCCTCAGGCCTAGACAGGTACTTCAGGACTACGGAGAAGGTGTTATTGAAGCCCTTTCCTCTCCAATCGCTCCAATAGGCATCCTTGAGCGTAAAATCTCCACCGTCCTCGGCTGGCCCGACATGGCTAGCCGTCGTTAAGGCAGCTCTCGCCAGGTAGGAGGGCCAGGGTAGGAGCGCTAGGGCCAAGAACACCAATAAGATGGCCGTGGCCGCGCGCTGCACGTTCTCACCCTAGTTTCATCCTTAACAGCACTATGGCTGAGGAGAAGAAGATCACCGTCATGATGCCCAGGGCCAGGCACTCCATCCAGACATCCGCGATCGTGTAGCCCTTCAGCATGATGGCCCTGAAGCCCTTGAGGAAGTAATACATGGGCGATGTGTAGGTGACCAGATACCTCATCAACGGGGATATGTATTCCTCGGGCGATAATATGCCCGAGAAGAGGAGGGAGGGGATGAATATGAAGATGGAAGTGCCGAGGGCCTGGAGCTGGTTCTTGGAGACGACCGAGACCAACATACCCATGCTCAAGGAGCACATGAGGAATAATATGGAGAAGGCCACGAGGTCCACTAATGGCCCTTTCACCTTGACGTCAAATACCAGGATCGCTATGCCGAGCGTGCCGAACATGTTGGCGAGCGAGAGGACCGTGTAGGCCACGAGCTTCCCGCCTATTATATCCCAACGCGATATCGGGGCCATGATGAGCTGCTCGTAAGTGCCGCGCTCTTTCTCCCGGCAGATGGAGAGCGATATGAGCGTCATGGGGACTAGGTAAAGCAGAAGGCCCATGGTTATGGGCGTGAAGCCCTCCATGGTAGATATCTCTGGCCCATGCACGGTCTCCTGCTGCATGATTATGGCCACGGTCCCATAATCCTCAGCTATGTTCACCTGGAGCTTGTAGAGGGCCATAGTGACCGAGGCGGTTATCACGGTGGGCGCGAAGGGGGCAGCCGCGTCTACTACTACTTTCACGTAGGCTTTCCTCCCGGCCTTGATGTCATCCGTGAAGTGTTCCGGTATTATTATGGCGCCGTAGACCACGCCCTCCTTCACTAGCTCTACGGCCTCTTCCTCGCTACCCACGTAACAGCCTGGTTCTATTCCCGGCGCCTGGAAGATATAATCTATCAGCTCCCAGCTTAACTCGCCCTGAGGATCTAAATTAGCCACCGCTACCGGGATAGCCCTGGTCCCGTGGCCGCCGTAGCCAGCTCCGAACATCAGCATGACCAATAAGGGCATAGCCACGTTCATGAGGAGGCTCCTGGGGTCCCTCACTAATTGCTTGAGCTCCTTTACCACTATCGGCCATATCCTCATTTCAGGCCCCCCGTGAGGCTTAGGAAGGCATCTTCAAGGCTCACGTATATGGGCATTATCGAAAGCACCTCGACGCCACGTCGCTCAAGGCCCCTCAGCACCCTTAAGAGGTCCCGCTGGGCGTCGTCAACTAAGAGCACGAAGGTAGCTTGTCCCTCGCCCCTCTCCATGAGCCTGAAATCCTTCACGCACTCCAGGCTGGCTATGGCCTCCACGGGCAGCCGGGAGGTCTTCACGACGACCTCGATGAGCTCGCCCCTGAGAGCCTGTCTCTTGATGTCCCTGGGCGCGCCCTGGGCGATTATCCTGCCCGCCCTCATCAAGGCCAGTCGCTCGCAGAACTCGGCCTCATCCATGTAGTGCGTGGTCACGAGGAGCGTGACGCCCTGATCGCGTAGCTCCTCGAAGAAACGCCAGAAGAGGAACCTGAGGTGTGGGTCTATACCAGATGTGGGCTCGTCTAATATCACGAGGGCCGGGTCGTGGACTAAGGCTGTGGCCAAGGCCAACCTGCGTTTCGTGCCGCCGCTCAGCTGGCCAGCTAGCCTGTCCCTGAACTCCGTGAGGAGGAACTGGTCTAGGAGCCTCTCTATCCTCTCGCGCCTCACGCTATAGGGCACGCCGTAGACCGAGGCGAAGAACATCATGTTCTCGTAAACGGTCAGGTCCTCGTAGAGGCTGAAGTGCTGGGGCACATAACCTATCAGCTTGGAGGCCTGGACGCGGTCCCTCGGCTGCCTGTACCCGAAGACCTCCACGGTGCCTGAGGTAGGCTCTAGGAGACCGCATATCATCCTGATGGTCGTGGTCTTGCCAGCCGCGTTCGGTCCTAATAAGCCGAAGAGCTCGCCCTGCTCGACCTCAAAACTCACGTTGTTCACCGCTACTACGTCCTTGAACCGCTTAGTGACGTTCTCTAATACGATCGCCTTCAAGGCTTGCTTCTTCCTACGCGTGGCTTTCCGAATAACTTATAAGTATTTCCACCTCTCTTCACTACGGAGGTTAGACCCTGTTCACTACGGGGGTTAAAAGAAGTTGGAAGCCGACGAACGGATCATTGCTAGCCTTATGAAATTAGGTCTCACGAGATATGAGGCTTTAGCTTATCTCGCTCTGGTAAAGCTCGGCTCGGGCACGGTCTCGGATATCCACCGCATATCCGGTGTCCCGACCACTAAGCTCTACGAGGTCCTGAATCGGCTGGAGGCTAGGGGCTGGGTAGATATATTGCGTGAAAGACCCCTGAAGTTCAAGGCTAGGCCGCCGAGGGAGGTCTTAGACACGGCTGTCCAGGATATCCTCAGGGACGTGGAGGACACCAAGAATATCTTGGACCAGATATACGAGAAGCGCCTTGAGGTGGAGCGCTCTGACGTCTGGATGGTCAGGGGCTTCAACAACGTGGAAAGTAAGATGATCAGCATGATAAGAAATGCCAGGGAACGCGTCCTTCTGGCCCTCTCTAGGTTGGCCGTGAACTTCCTGAACAAAGCCCGTAAAGCGCTCTTAGATGCCTATTGGCGGGGCGTGGACGTCAAGGTGCTCATGGGGAGGATCGACAAGGTGCCCGACCTAGGCGGTATAGAGATCGTGACCATGGGCCCTGTGCCGGTGGGACCCGAGATAAGCGTGGTCCACAGCATGATAGTGGTGGACGCGGCTGAGCTGCTCCTCGTCTTGCCCATAGGCATGAGCCAGGGGCGCCTCAGCGATGTAGTGGGCGTCTGGGTCAGGGACAAAAGCTTGGCCCAGCTGGCTCAGGAGTACGTGCTCTATATGATAAAAGTGGCGCGGGAGGTCAGCGGTCTAACGGCTTAAGCCCTGGCCGGGCCCAGCCATTAGCTTCCTCACCAGCTCTAGGGAAGCTAAGAGCACGTAGATGCCGTGGGCCACCGCGCTCAGCTCCTGCACGTCCCTGCAGGCGCGGAGTTTCCTCTCAAGGCCGTGAAGCCTGGCTATTATCGTCTCCCTGAGCCTCTGGAGGACGCTCTCCTCTTCCACGCTCGCGGCTAGGAGGCGCTCGGGGAAGCCTACCACGGGCTTATTGCACCTCGGGCACCATATCTCGCCTTTCCTATCGAATAGAGGCGACCCACAAGTCGGGCAAGCCTCAGGGAGCATGCGGGCGCCTTCCTTAAGCCAATCAGCCGCCCTGCGCTCGGCCTCGCTCAAGGCCCCCGCACCAGGGGGCCAGGCGCACACTTGGCTAAAAACACGCGACCATTACCGCCCCAATAACCGCTGACCGTTCTACTTATTAATGGGCCCCGCCATGTGGGGGGCGCTGGGGTGAAGGGAGGGCCGTGATAATACCCATAAGGTGCTTCACGTGTGGCAAGCCCATAGCCCACCTCTGGGAGGAGTTCGCTAAGCGCGTGAAAGCTGGCGAGGATCCCGCCCGCGTGTTAGACGAGCTGGGCGTGAAGCGCTACTGTTGCAGGCGTATGTTCTTATCGCACGTGGAGCTCATAGATGAGGTCCTGAAGTTCTACGAGGTCAATAAGCTCTGAGGTCGGGAACCATGTCGAGCACCGTGATAGAGGACATCAGGGCCAGGAGGGTTTTCGATAGCAGGGGCTCAGAGGCCATAGAAGTTGAGGTCTTCACCGTCAGCGGCTATGGCCGGGCCACGGCCCCCATGGGCGCCAGCAGAGGCAGAGGCGAGGTAGTGCCCTACCCGCCCGGCGGTGTCCAAGAAGCCATTAAAGCGGTGGAGAGGTTGGTGGCACCGGAACTCGTGGGCTTAGACGCGTCCGACCAGAGATTGGTGGACAAAGTGCTCGAGGAAGTAGATGGCACGCCAGATTTCAGCAGGATAGGCGGTAACACGGCTTACGCCGTTTCCATGGCCGTGGCTGCCGCGGCCGCGAGCTCCTTGGGCATCTCGCTCTTCAAGCATCTGGGCGGCTCCCTGGCCTGCGAGCTCCCCTACCCGCTCGGGAACGTGATAGGCGGGGGCAAGCACGTAAGAGGGCGGGGGCCGGATATCCAGGAGATGCTCGTCCTGCCCGCGGGAGCCGCGGACGTAATAGAGGCCCTCCAAGCCAATTTCCTCGTCCACAGGCGGGCTGGCGAACTCCTGCTGAAGGCCGACCCGGGCTTCACGGGCGGGCGTGGCGATGAAGGAGCCTGGGCACCAGCGCTCAAGACGGAGGAGGCCCTTGAGGTGCTGGCTGAAGCATGTGAGCAGGTATCGGGCGAGCTAGGCTTCGAGGTCAAGCCGGGCTTAGACGTGGCCGCCTCGACGCTCTGGCGGGAGGAGGAAGACGCTTACATCTACGAGCGGGAGGGCGTGAAGCGCGATCGGGGCGAGCAGATAGAATTCATCTTGGGCTTAATAGAGTGCTTCGGATTAGTTTACGTAGAGGATCCGCTAACTGAGGATGATTTCGAGGGCTTCGCCGAGCTGACGCGCAAGGCCAAGCGCATGGGCTGCCTCATCTGCGGGGACGACCTCTTCGTGACGAATGAGGAGCGGATAACGCGCGGGGCCGGGGTGGGCGCTGCTACGGCCGTCATCATAAAGCCCAACCAGGTGGGCACTATCACGGGCGCGGCCGAGGCCATCAGAGCGGCCAGGGCCGGCGGCATGGTGCCCGTGGCCTCCCACCGCTCGGGGGAGAGCACGGACCCCCACCTGGCCCACCTGGCCGTGGGGCTGGGCTGCCCTATAATAAAGACGGGCGTGCTCGGCGGGGAGAGGGTGGCCAAGCTGAACGAATTAATAAGGATAGCCGAGGAGCTGGGGGAGGTGGCCAGGATGGCCGAGCTGCCCAAACTGGGCCGAGCGTGATGGAGGTGGTCGCGGCATGGCGGCTGAGGCGAGGGGGAGGGAACTCCTGTTGCCCAGGGAGGAATACCTGCGCGCTGGCGTCCACATAGGCTCGCGCGTCAAGATGGGCGATATGGCGAAGTTCGTCTACAGGTGCCGGCCCGATGGCCTCTGGATACTGGACCTAGAGAAAATAGACGAGCGCATCCGCGTGGCAGCTAAGTTCCTGGCCCGTTTTGACCCGGAGAAGATAGTAGTGGTCTCCTCACGTATCTACGGCCGGAGACCCGTGGAGATGTTCTGCCAGGTGGTGGGGGCCGTGCCCATAGCCGGCCGCTTCGTGCCCGGCACCTTCACTAACCCCCGCTTGCCCGAGCACATAGACGCCGACGTGGTGCTCGTGGTGGACCCGAGGGCCGACGAACAGGCCATTTCCGAGGCCACCAAGGTCGGCATACCCGTCGTGGCCCTCTGCGGCACGGACAACAGCCTGGCAGACATAGACTTAGCCATCCCGGCCAACAACAAGGGCCGGAGGGCTCTTGCGACCATATTCTGGCTTTTAGCCAGACAGGTGCTGCGCGAGAGAGGCGATATACCGCCCGACGGCGATATACCTTATAGCATAGAGGACTTCGAGGCTAGGCCCTAAGCGCCACGCCCGGCCCGACACCCGTGGATTTTGGGTAAAAGATATCTCCCTGAATAGCCTTAGTACAGCGGGGTAGGCCTTGGCAGTAAGGCGCCCAGCCGTGGCAGGCGCTTTCTACGCTGGCTCGGAGAGGGGCTTGAGGCGCCAGATAGAGTGGTGTTTCAAGCACGAGCTAGGGCCTGGCGAGCTACCTAAACCACCCAATAAGCCCTTAGAGTGCTTAGTGGCCCTCGTCTGCCCCCACGCTGGCTACATGTATTCTGGCCCTGTGGCGGCGCACGCTTACGCCCGGTTGGCGCGCGAGGGGAAGCCGGACACGGTCATAATCTTGGGGCCAAACCACACGGGCTTCGGCAGCTCCGTGGCCATCTCCGTGGGAGGGGCCTGGAGGACGCCCTTAGGCGATGTAGAAGTGGATACCCGCGTGGCGGAGGCCATAATGGATAAGGCCAAGATCATATCGGCTGATGATGAGGCCCATATCTACGAGCACTCCATAGAGGTCCAACTCCCCTTCCTCCAATACCTCTACGGTAATACCTTCAAGTTTGTCCCCATCTGCATGATATTCCAAGACGTGCGCACTAGCACGGAGGTCGGCGAGGCAGTAGCGGGCGCCATAGAGGAGCTAGGCCTGAACGCGCTCGTGATAGCCTCCACGGACCTCACGCACTACGAGCGCCATGAGATAGCGGTCAAGAAGGACGCGGAGGTCATAAAGGCCGTTGAGGCCTTAGATGTGCCGGGCCTCTATAGGGCCGTGGAAGAGCTGCCCGTGAGCATGTGCGGTTATGGCCCCACGGCCGTGGCCATGGTGGCGGCTAAGAAGCTCGGGGCCGCTAGGGGCGAGCTACTGAAGTACGCGACGAGCGGCGATATCACGGGCGACAGGAGCGCAGTAGTGGGCTACGCTGCCATAGCCATCACGAGGTAGCTGGCCTTGACGACTAGCCGTTACGCCGTGGCCTCCGCCCCGGCCAAGGTCATCTTGTTCGGCGAGCACTTCGTTGTCTACGGCGTTCCGGCCTTGGTAGCAGCCATAGATCTGCGTGCCGAAGCCCTCTTAGCGGAACGCGAGGATGGGCTCATCTACATCGGGGCTCCCGACCTAGGCTTGGCAGGCTACTTTGATGCCGAGGGCTCCTTCAGGCCAGAGGAAGGTGGGAAAGAAGCTGAGGGCGCCCTGAGACCCATCTTCGTAGCTGTGAGGGAAATCTGGAGGGCTCTTAAGGCCCGACCTAGTGGCGTAAATGTGGAAGTAAGGTCCAGGATACCTGTGGCTGCTGGTCTGGGCTCCTCGGCGGCCGTGGCTGTCTCAGCTGCTGCCGCTGCCTCCTGGCTCTCGGCTGGCCGATTAGAGGAGGAACTGATCTTCAAAGCAGCCCTCGAGGCCGAGAAACTCATCCATATCACGCCTTCTGGCGTGGACCCGGCGATCTCTACTTATGGGGGTCTCATCGCGTACAAAAAGGGCGAGGGCATTAGGAGGCTCGAAATCGGCGCGCATTTAGAACTCGTGGTAGGCGATACGGGCCTAAAGAGGTCTACGGGCGCTTTAGTCGCAGCTGTCAGGGCCCTTAAGGACAGGAGGCCGGGCCTCTTCTCAAAGCTGCTCGAGGCAGCAGAAGAGCTGGTCGACGAGGCCTTGGGCGCTCTTAAGGAGGGCAATTTGAGGGCCTTAGGAGAACTTATGGATATAAGCCACGGCCTCCTCGCGTCCATAGGCGTCTCTAACGCGGCCTTGGAGAGGCTGGTCCACGCCGCCAGGCGTGCGGGAGCGCTCGGGGCTAAGCTAACAGGCGCCGGCGGGGGAGGCTGTATGATCGCGCTTGTTGAGCCCGGCAAGGGCCGTGAGGTAGCTAAGGCCATAGAGGAGGCCGGGGGCAGGGCCTTCCTGGCAGCCGTGAGCGAGGAGGGCGTCAGGATTGAGCGGGCGGGGCCTAGTGGTGCTTAAACTCGGCGGCTCGGCCATAACGGACAAGAAGGAGCCCTTCAAGCCCGACCTAAAGGCCATAGAGCGCTTAGCTGGCGAGATAGCGGCCTCGAGTGTGAGGGAACTCGTGCTAGTTCATGGGGGCGGGAGCTTCGGCCACCCTCTCGCCAGGGATTACAGCATCAAAGAGGGCTTTAAGAGCCCCTGGCAGCTCAGGGGCCTGGCTGAGACGCACTTGGCCATGGAGGAGCTCAACAAGCTAGTCGTCAAGGCCCTCCTGGCCGAGGGGCTGCCTGCCGTCCCCTTACCGCCTTTCTCGTGCTTCACGACAAGGGATGGCCGTGTAGCTAAGGCCTTCTTAGAACCCCTCAGGGGTCTCATGAAGCTGGGCGCTATCCCCGTCCTCTACGGCGACGTGGTGATGGACGAGAGCCTGGGCTTCACCATCCTCTCGGGGGACCAGATAGTGGCTTACCTGGCCCTGACCCTAGGGGCCTCAAGGGTCGTCCTGGCCCTGGCCGTGGAAGGCGTCTTCACGCGCGACCCTAACCTCTACCCAGATGCCGTGTTAGTGCCCCGCCTCAGGCCCAGCGAGCTAAACAGGGTAGAGGCCGGCGGGGCAGCGGCCATAGATGTCACGGGCGGCATGGGGAAGAAGCTGAGAGAGATGGCCCCCGTAGCCTCGGCGGGCATACCCGTGTTCTTCACGAGCGCTAAGGTGCCGGGCAACGTGGAGAAAGCGCTCAGGGGAGAAAAAGTGAGGGGGACACTCCTAGCTCCTTAGTAGTGGTTTGCTAGCAGTTCCCTAGCAACTTGACCATACGCCTGTAGAGCGAGAGCCAGATACGCCCTTTCTGTGTCGTACGGAAGAACATCATGGCATCCGTCTCCCTCTGCTCTATCAAGCCCTTACTCATTAGGAAGTCTAAGTACTTACCGATGCACCTTAAAGTTGAGGCAGCTGCATGGTCTTGTACTGCTCTATGAGCTTGAGGTAGTCTATCTTGCCCACGCTCGTCTTGGGCAGCGAGTCCACGAACACGAACTTGTCCGGTATCCACCATTTCACTATCTTGCCTTCATCGACGGCCTTCTCCATGTGCTTGCGCAGGTCTTCCTCGCTCACCTTGCCCTTGTACTCGGGCTTTAGGACCACTAGGGCTATGGGCCTCTCGCCCCACCGGGAGCTGGGCACGGGTATCACGGCTACCTCGGAGACGGCCTCGTGCATGGATAAGATGCTCTCGAGGGCGAGAGGCGGTATCCACTCGCCACCGCTCTTTATCATGAACTTATAACGGCCCGTTATCTGTATGTAGCCTTCCTCGTCCCAGACCGCCATATCGCCCGTGTGGAGCCAGCCGCCGCGCCAGAGCTCCTTAGAGCGCTCCGGGTCCTTGTAATAGCTCTGGGTGAGCCAGGGTGCCCTGACCACTATCTCGCCTATGGTCTTCCCATCCCTCGGCACATCACGCATCTGCTCGTCTACCACGCGCAGCCTGACGAGCGGTAACGGGAAGCCCGTCTTGATGGCCACGTCCAACTTGGCTTCCTCCGGCCAATCAAGCATGTGGTCCTTGAAGACGGCTATCGTCAGGACCGGGCAGGTCTCGGAGAGGCCGTAACCTGCCATGACCCTTATGCCCAGCTCCCTGGCCCTCATGGCCAGGCCCTTGGGCAGAGCGGCACCCCCTATGATGACCTTCCACCTAGAGAGGGCATCCCGGTATTCCTCGGCCTTCGGGTGGTAAACCATCATGTGGAGCAGGGTGGGTACCATGTGAGAGACCGTTACGCCCTCCTTGCGCATGAGCTCGAAGATGAGTTCCGGCTCATAACGGCCTAAGAGGACCATCTTCATGCCCAGGAGAGCGGCTACGTATGGTATGCCCCAGGAGTGGACGTGGAAGAAGGGCACCATAGGCATGATCACGTCCGTGGTCACCAAGTTGCTCTCGGCGGGGAGGGCTGAGAGATGTATGATTAGCGAGAGCGTGTGGAGTACTATCTGCCTGTGCGTGAACCACACGCCCTTGGGGAGACCCGTAGTGCCGGTCGTGTAGAAGAGCGTGGCCCAGGTGTTCTCATCGAAATCGGGGAACTCGTAATCGGGCTTAGCCTCCTTCAGCAGCTCCTCGTACTCGTAAGCTGGTTCCAACGTGGTAGAGGGCATCTCGCCCTTATCGCTCCCTATGATGAACCATTTCACGGAGGGCGGGAGCATGCCCTTGACCTTCTCGAGGAGCGGGACAAACTCATCTCGGATTACGAACACGTCGTCCTCAGCGTGCCTTATGGTGTGAAGTATCCACTTCGGCGGCAGGCGCAGGTTTATGGTGTGGAGGACGGCCCCCATCATGGGGACAGCGAAGAAGAGCTCCATGTAACGGTGCGTATCGAAATCCAGGACGCCTACCTTCATCCCCGGCTTCACGCCAAGGTCCGCGAGCGCCCTAGCGAGCTTCTTCACGCGGTCGTAGAACCCGCGCCAGGTGTAGCGGACAAGGTCTCTGTAGACTATCTCCTTGTTAGGCGCTCTCTCGACGCCGTGCTCTAGCAGGTACTTTATCAGCAACGGATATGAATAGGCCTCGGGGGCGGGTTTAGCCATGTCCTTCCCCAAGCCTTAAAGGCCATGTATGCATATATGCCTTTGGGTAAGAGGGCTTGCTCCAGGCCATCGATTTCCACGTGCATCCCCTCCCCATGCTGCCTGACCAGCTCTTGCTAGATGAGATGCGGGCCTCCGGCCTCGAGAAATGCGTCCTCCTGGCCATGGATGTTGACCACAAGATGCTCGAGGAACCGGGCGTCCGTTCTTGGATGGCCTCTAGGCTCTTCGAAGCCGGTTCTTGGAACCTCTACGAACTTGAATATGCGAAACTATTGCTCCAATTGGGCAGGACGCCTAATGAGAGGATGGCGAGCTTGGTGAAGGCACATCCTGACCTCTTTGTGGGCGTGGGCTCTGTTAACCCAGCTAAGGGCCTAAGGTACGTAGAAGAGGGGCTTGAGGAGATAAGGGAGTTAGGCTTAGTGGGCGTGAAACTCCTGCCCACGCTCCAGCTCTTCGACCCAGATGAGCGCCGGGAGGAACTCACGGCCATCTTCGATTTCTGCTCTAAACACGGCCTCATCCTCGTGCTGCACACAGGCTGCGACCCAGGCCCCTGGGAGCATCCCGCCCTATCGGCCTGCGCTAGGCCGGGGCGTTACGGGCCTCTGGTAAGCGCTTACCCAGATGTGCCCGTGGTCTTGGCCCACGCGGGGAGCTATAGCATCCGCCGCCCGGGCATCTGGCTAGACGAGGCCCTGGAGCTCTGCCGCCGGAACGACCACGTGTGGCTCGATCTAGCGGCCGTCACCTACCTGGCCGTTGAGGAGAAGTTCGCTAAGAGGATAAGGGAGCTGGTGGGCTTCGATAGGGTGCTCTTCGGCTCTGATTGGCCTACCGTCTATAGGACAGCGGTTAGGGATGCCTTAGAACGTCTCCTAGCCTCGAGGGCCTTGAGCGACCAGGAGAAAGAAGCTGTGGCTAGGGAGAACGCGAGGGAGCTGCTTAAGGCTGTGCTCTGATGATGGGGCTGGTAAGGTTTTTAGGAGCCCGCGGGCGCCTGGGGCGGGAAGGGACATGACGACCCAAATGGAATTGGCCCGTAGAGGGCAGCCCACGGAGGAGATGCGTGCCATCGCGAAAGAGGAAGGTGTGCCGCTGCACGTGCTGATGAGGCGCGTGGCCTCGGGCAGGGTAGTGATAACGCGAAACGTGCGCAGGGAGCACGTCAGGCCCACGGGCATAGGAGCTGGCCTCCGCGTGAAGGTGAACGCGAACGTGGGCACATCCTCTGACCTGTGTGACCCAGAGCTCGAGGTCGAGAAGGCCCGCATCGCGGTCCGCTATGGCGCGGACACGGTCATGGACCTCAGCACGGCTGGCGACCTAGACGCCATAAGGCGCAAGATAATAGAGGCCGTGGACGTGCCGATCGGCACGGTGCCCATCTACCAGGCCGCCATAGAGGCGGCGACCAAGAAGGGCTCCATAGTGGATATGGACGAGGACGACATCTTCAGGACCATAGAGAAGCACGCGCGGGACGGCGTGGACTTCATGACCGTGCACTGCGGCGTGGTGAAGGCCATAGTAGAGCGCCTCCGCGAGCAACCCCGCTGGTTAGGCATGGTAAGCCGTGGCGGCACCTTCCACGCCCTCTGGATAATCCACCATGGCAAGGAGAACCCGCTCTACGAGAACTACGATTACCTCCTCGAGATAGCTCGCGAATACGATATCACGCTCAGCCTTGGCGATGGCCTTAGGCCCGGCTGCATATTGGATGCAACGGATTGGGCTCAGATTCAGGAGCTCCTCGTGATAGGCGAGCTGGTCAAGCGCGCCCGGGAGGCAGGCGTCCAGACCATGGTGGAGGGGCCAGGCCACCTGCCCTTAAACCACGTGGCCGCGAACGTGCGCCTCCAGAAGGCCATTTGCGATGGAGCGCCCTTCTACGTGCTCGGGCCCGTAGTGACAGACGTGGCGCCGGGCTACGATCATATAGTCTCGGCCATAGGGGGCGCCCTGGCCGCGTTAGCTGGCGCGGATTTCCTGTGCTACGTCACGCCAGCCGAGCACCTCGGCCTCCCCATGCCCGAGGACGTGCGCGAGGGCGTGATAGCAGCCCGCATAGCGGCTCACGCGGCTGATTTAGTGCGCTTAGGCAAGAGGGCGCTTAAATGGGAAGAGGAGATGGCCAAGGCCCGTGCCAAAGGTGATTTCAAGGCCCAGCTCAAGCTCGCCATGGACCCGGAGAGAGCCAGGGAGATCTTGACGCGCACTAAAGCCAGTGTGCCCGGCACCTGCACCATGTGCGGCCGCTTCTGTGCCCTGAAGCTTTACGGGGCCTACTTCAAGCGGAAAGCCGTTTGCTGAGCCTAAGCGCCCATAAAGGCCTCTAGGCCCCTAGGCGCCCTCTTGCGCTCCGCTAGCTCACCTAAATCAGCCACGTAGATGGCCTTGCGGGCCGGGAGGCCCACGTTCACCACGAGCGTGTCGCCTACCCGGGCCTCGAGCACGCGGGCCTTGTGGGCGTGGCCGTGGAGCCAGAGGTGTGGCCCGTGACGCTCTATCAAGCGCTCGTAAGCCCGACAGCCCATCTCGGGCCAGATACGCTCTCTCTCGCCCTCGAGGGTCCTGTACGTGGGCGCGTAATGCGTCATCACGACCACCACATCGGCCCTCAGCCTGGCCAACAGGCCGTCAAGGAGCTTGACGCGGCGCCTGTAGAGAGCCCTTATGCCCGGCACGTGCGTCCTCTGCCACCAAGTAGGCCTATCGAGCGATCCTCTTGAGCCTACCAAGCCAATCTTGAGGCCCCCGAGCTCCATGATAAGCGATTCATCATCTAGCCAGCGGACGCGCTCATAAGCCAGATAGGCTTCCTTGCTCTCCTCATACTCCTCGTTGCCAAAGCAAGCTACAATAGGGTAATCGAGGCCAGCTTCCTCCAGGGCTTCCAAGACGGCCTTGAACTGTTCATGAGCGTTCTTCTCAACCATGTCGCCGACCAACAGCATGAGATCTGGCTTGCCATGCGATTCCAACATGGCCTTCAGGGCTTCCCTGAAGAGCGGCAGGTATTTAGGCGCGTGCACATCGGCTACGGCCGCCAGAATAGGGCCTTGTCCCGCCAAGCAGTGGCCCCCTGAGTGAGGCTGGCCTTAAGGTGTGAATAAAGGTGTGGGGGCTCCCGCGTCCCCACGATGCCTTGGCGCTGCCCTCTCAGGAGGGCTTTTCTACCTTGAAGGCGGGCTCTGGCTTGGAGTAGATGTTGCCCCCGGCATGTAAGAGGGGCCTCACGGCCTCCAGGTCCCAGAGGCCTTCCCTGAAGGCCTTGGGGTCCGCATAAGCCATTACCACCTCGGCCACGAAGATATCGTGGCTCCCGCAATCTATGACCTGTTTGACCCGGCACTCCAGGTGGGCCGGGCATTCCTCTATTATGGGCGCTCTCACGACCTTAGCTGGCTTGGCCGTGAGGCCAGCCTTGGCTATCTTATCTGGCACGTCACGCCCGCTCACGCTGCCGCAGTAGTGGACGGCCTCGGCTAGCTCGGCAGAGGGCACGTTCACCACGAACTCGCCTGTCTCCTTTATGAGGCCGTGGGAGTAGCGCTTCTTGGCCACGCAGATGGCCACCGTGGGCGGGTCCCTGGCCACGGGCGTTATCCAAGAGATGGCTATCGCGTTTGGCTTGCCTTCCCTGTCCACGCACGTCACGAGCACGGCTGGCCTGGGGTGTAGAAGCCTGTAGAAGGCCTTCATCACGTCCTCCTTCTCCACATCCATCACCTCGGCCAGGGGGGCCTACCGGGCCTATAAGACATGTGCGTGGCCCGCCGGCAGCTAGAGACGGCCCTATAGCAAGCGGCCATGGGCACCAACGCCCCTCCCAGCGGGATGGCCGAGAGGGCCAGGCTGGTCTCGCGCCCCACGGTATCCGCTGCTAAGCCCCCTAGGAGGCCCAGGAGCACGCCTAGGTTCCTCACGGCCTCGCAGTAGCCCACCGCCTCCCCCCTGACATCCTCCTCGGCCAGCTCAGCCGGGCTGAGGGTATAACCCAGGTTGAAGAGGGGGCCAGCGGGCAGGAGCCAGAGGACCACGAAGACGGATGGGTCTGAGGCCACCACGTAGATAGGCGTCATAGTCGTATAGCAGGCCGTGGAGAGAGCGAATATCCTGAGACCGCCCAGCCTCCTGATGGCTTTGCCAGCCACGGCGAGCATGGCAGCCGATAGGAGGGAGCCCGCGCCCATGAGCAAGCCCATGCTGACCTTCGAGCGGCCTAGTGAATCGTAGACCCTTATCCTTATGAGCAGGTTAGCCCACTGGAGGCCCAACCAGCTCAAGAAAATGGCCCCGAGGAGCAAGCTGAAGCCGTTCTTGGCCCTGAAAGCCGGCGTCAAGGCGCCCTTAAGATACGATTTCAAGGAGCTTTGCTTCCTGGGGAGCTTTTTCTCGTCGTAGAAGGCCAGTATAGCGGGAAAGGCCAAGAATACGATGAAGCCCAGGGAGAATAAGCCGCCTGGCCCTAGGAGCGCGTCCACAGGACCCATCAAGCCTGTCCCGACGGCCCAGCCCAGGGAACCTGTCAAGGTGAAGGCCGTGGTGGCCTCTTCCTTCTTGGGATCGCTCGTGAGAGCTACCACGAAGGCCGGGAAGGCGAGCGCCCAGGAGAAGCAGGAGGCCAGGTAAGCGAATAGGAGGACAGCGATATCGCGGTTGAAGCTAGCCATAAAGAGGAGGGGGAGGGCGGAGCCGGTGAAGCCCAATAGCATGAAAGGCTTCCTGCGCCCATAGTAATCTGATAATGCGCCCCAGGGCCGAGACAGCATGTAGGTCGCGGCGGCTAGGGAGTTCATGAGGAAGATCTGGAGGTAGGTGGCCCCTATATCGTAGAGCCTGAAGCCAAGGTAAGGCCAACAGAGGCCGCGCCCTAAATTGGCCACGAAATTCGAGACCACCAGGAGCCTGGTCCCGCGCTTCACGCTCTTCCTCCGCCTTGGCCCCCTGCGGTCAAGTAGCACCTTTAAAAAGATATCCATAGTGAAGCTATTCAGCAAAGCCCCTCATTTCCATGCAGACGTAGCCGGGAAACAAGCCTTACTATAATGTCCTCTGAGGGAAAGGACGCCCGATTTTTGCATAACGTAAGAAGAAAAGCTGAAACTTGTGTAATTCGATAGCCTTAGCCAGCTAAGGTTCATCCCCCCAGCAGAGCGGTCTAGTGGGAGCTACCTTATATTGAGGAATGGGGGCTTAGCCCTGAGAGGGAAAGCGCTTGGACTTAGACGAACTCGTGAGAGAAGCCATTAGCGCGAGCGCTGACGCCTTCATCGAGCTAATACGTAACGTGGCATCGGCTATGGCGCGTGAGAGCGGCAAGTTAGGTAATTTAGAGGTAGTCGGGCGCCTCGTTAAGCTCCCGCCAGCGGGCCAAGCCATAGTGATCGGCGATATCCATGGCGACCTCAATAGTCTATACCACATCTTGAGGGAGTCGCGCTTCTTAGAAAGGGCCGAGCGGGGCGAGAAGGTTTACGTAGTCTTCCTAGGCGATTACGCGGACCGAGGAGAGAAGGGCCCGGAGGTCTATTACGTGGTCTTGAAACTGAAGGAGTTCTTCCCCGAACACGTGGTGCTCCTCAGGGGCAATCACGAGGGACCGGCGGATATACTTGCCATGCCCCACGACCTTCCCTACCACTTGCTCGCGAAGTTCGGGCGGGAGGGTGGCTATGAAGCGTATAAGGCCCTGAGGGAGCTCTGGGATAGCCTTCACACGGCTGCCCTGGTGGAGGGGCGCTTGGTGATGCTCCACGGCGGCGTACCGAGCAAGGCCAGGGATCTCGAGGACTTGGCCTTCGCCCACGAGAGGCATCCCGAGGAACCCCACCTAGAGGAGATACTCTGGAGCGACCCCGAGGAAGGCATAACGGGCACTTATCCCTCCTGGCGCGGAGCTGGCCGGGCCTTCGGGCCGGACGTAACGAGGCGCTTCCTCCTAGCCGTGAACGCGAGGGCGTTGGTGAGGGGGCACGAGCCCTGTGATTTCGGCTACCGGCTGAACCACGGAGGCCTCATTATGACTATTTTCTCGCGGAAAGGGCCGCCTTATTACAACCGCTTGGCCGCCTACCTCGAACTCGACCTCTCGGCTGAGGTGGCCAGCGCTAGAGATCTCGAGCCCTACGTGAAGACCTTCTGAGCTGGGCTCGCTGAAAGGGCGAAAACCTTAAGTCTAGCCATACGCGACGTCTTGATGCGGTGAAGGAAAGGAAATGAGCAGGCCTCAACGGCCCCAGCTCACTAGGGTCGTGTTAGACGTGCTGAAACCCCACAAGCCATCCGTCGTGGAACTTGGCAGGGCCTTGAGCGAGTTAAATGGCGTTTCTAATGTGAATATCCTCTTGGGCGAGGTAGACGTGAACACGGAGACCGTTAAGATAACGATAGAGGGCTTGGGGCTGGATTACGAGGAGATAGAAAAGATCATAAGGCGCTTCGGCGCCGCTATCCACAGCATAGACGAGGTGCTGTACTCGTCAGGGCGGTGATGCTCTAGATGGGTGAACGACGGGGCTCGGGCCTTCTCAGGCGCTTGGCCAAGAGGCTGAGGGAGCTCAGGGCCTATATGAGGGCCGAGGGCGTAGATGAGATAGCCAGGCGCTATTTAGTCATGAACGCCTTCGACGGCGCCCTCGCCATCTTGAGCGTAGTGGTAAGCGCTTACTTCGCCGTGGGCGTGAGAGATCCGCGCTTCATAGTGGCCGTGGGCTTGGCGAACTGCATGGCCATGGGCATATCGGGCTTCACGGGCACCTTCATGACGGAGAGGGCCGAGAGGGTGAGGCGCCTGAGGGAACTCGAGAGTATCATGCTGACCAGCCTCGAGGACTCCGATTTCGGTAGGGTATCCGTGCTGGCATCCGTTTACGCGGCCCTAGTAGACGGCCTAGCACCCATGATGGCCGCCTTCATCTCCCTCTCCCCTCTAATGCTGGCCATGTTAATTCCCTTGGACATAAGGCTGGCCGTCTACGCATCGCTCGGCATCAACATGGCTACCCTATTCGCGCTCGGGGCCTTCCTCGGCCACGTCTCCAGGGGAAACCTAGTCCTCTCCGGCCTCAAGATGTTGGCAGTGGGCTGCGGCACAGCCCTATTATGCACCTTGTTGGGGGCCATGTAGGAGGGGCCAGCCCTGCCGACCGGCGGGCCGTCTAAGGAAGAACTGATGGAGGCCCTGGTGGCCGAGATAAGAGCCTGCACACGCTGCTCCCTCCACAAGACTAGGAAGAATCCCGTGCCAGGCGAGGGCAACTTAAACGCAACCGTCATGCTGATAGGCGAGGCCCCGGGCCGCTGGGAGGACGAGAAAGGCAGGCCCTTCGTGGGGGCAGCTGGCAAGCTATTAGACAGGCTGTTGGGCCTGGCCGGCTTCAGGCGCGAGGAGGTCTACATAGCGAACGTATTGAAGTGCAGACCGCCCGGCAACAGAGACCCGAGGCCCGAGGAAGTAGAAGCGTGCACGCCCTTCTTGGACAAGCAAATACAAATCATAAGGCCGAAGGTCATCGTCACGTTAGGCCGCCATTCCACGCGCTACATCTTCTCCAAGGCTGGCCTGCCGTTCAAGCGTATGGGGGATGTGCGTGGCCGCGCTTACAGGGCCGAGGTGCTGGGCTTGGCCGTGGTGCTCGTGCCGACCCTCCATCCCGCCTCGGCCCTCTACAACCCGTCTTACAGGTCCCTGCTTGAGACCGATTTCGAGCTCATAGGGCGCGTGGTGAAAGGGGCCGCTGAGCCGGAGGAAGCAGGCCGTGGCTGGGAGGCCAGGAGAGGGACGCTTGAGGAGTTCCTGGGTTAAAATCGGCCACGTCAAGCTGCCGCGCGTGTTGCTGGGCACCTCGCCCTTCATAGGCGCTGGCCAGTTCGGCAGCCGTGCTTACGCTTACTACGCGGCCTTCTACAACAAGCCCGAGAAAGTAGCTGAAGTCGTCTTGGCAGCCGCTGAACTAGGCGTCGTGGGCGTCCAGCCCCTTCCCTACGGCTTCCTAGCGGAGGCGATAAGGATGGCCCAGGCCGAGCTGGGCAGAGAGCTGGTCGTGGTGGCCACCATAGGGCCATCGGACCCCTTAAGCGACTTAGAGTTCTTCGAGGGCCTGGACATGCGAGCCGCCCTCCTCCACGGCGCTCTCACGGACGAGGTAAGCGGGCGCGAGCTAGAACCCCTCTTAGCCGAGCTGAGGGACCGCGGCCTCTTGGCCGGCTACGTGACCCACAAGCCCATGAATATGCTTGAGCGCGTGCGGGCTGGCGAGCTGCCCAAGCCGGACCTCGTGTTGCTACCCTTCAACAAGCTCGGGTATCTCATGGACGCCCCGGCCAGCCGGATAGCCGAGGCCCTAAGAGAGCTTGGGCTGTTGGCCTTCGGTAAGAAAGTGCTGGCGGCTGGCAGGCTGAGGCCTAGAGAGGCCTTTGAGTTCGCCCTGGGCTTTGGCGTCTTGGAGGGCGTGGCGGTGGGCGTTGTCTCGAGAGCAGAAGCCGAGGAGACCTTTAAGGCCTTGGCTGAAGTAGCTCCCTGGCTGGTCCCGAGGTAATATTATTAGGGCATAATACCAAAAACGGGGAGCCACTTCGCGGGCGCTTGGTCGTCACCTATAAGGTATGAACTCCCTGCCCAGGAGTTCCCTAGCTATGATAATGCGCTGTATATTGGTGGCGCCCTCCGCGCCTATGTAGTAGCTCATCACGCCCCTGAGACCCATCTCGAGCGGGCACTCCTTGGTGTAGCCGTAAGCGCCGTGCCAGAGCATGGTGTGCTCGAACACCCTAAAGGCCAACCTAGGCGCCTTGAGCTTGCACATACTCACCCACATGGCTACCTCGCGTGGCGCGAAAGTGCCTTCCTTGTACTTCTTGTCCATCATCCAGGCCGTCCTGTAGATGAGCCAGCGCGTGGCCTCTAGCTCAGCCCAGAGGTCGGCCAGGTCGAACTGTATGCCCTCGAATTTCCCTATCGGCCTCCCGAATACCACGCGCTGCTTAATCCAGTCCATGCCTATCTCAAGCGCCCTGCGGGCGGCTCCCACGCAGGTAGCGGCCACGAGCAAGCGGGCACAATCGAAGCCCTCCATGGTCAAGTAGAAACCGCGGTTGACCTCGCCTATCACGTATTCATCTGTGAGTTCTACGTCCTTCATCACGAAACCGCCCGTGGAGATGCCCATGCGCCCCATGTCCTCGAAGCGCTTCACCACCTCCACGCCCGGCGCGTTTATGGGCAGGAAGAAAGCCGTCATGCCTCTGTGGCCCTTCTCCGGCTCCGTGTAGACGAGCGTGAAATAACCGCCGTTCAGGGCCTTGGCTTCCTC
>CAZWYW010000002.1:0-56370 GCA_964638535.1 uncultured Candidatus Bathyarchaeia archaeon
CCCCAATAAAGCCTGCACTCCTTCCCGGCCCTTATGGTGCCGTAGACCTCGCCTACCGTGCCCTTCACCATGAGCTTGTAGAGGCTCATGAGGGTAAGCTTGTCGAAGACTTCCTCGAGCGTCTCGTAGTCCTCGCTGCGCTTGAACTTCATGCGCTGGCTTATCTCATAAAGCATTTCCTCTCTCGATACCTTCTTGGCCACCCTCCGCGACAAGATGCCTCACCACGCCCGGCCCATCGCGGCCCGCGCCTAGATGGTCAGCTTGCCCTCGCGCCTCAGCCACTCGGCCTGGTTCTTCGTGTAGCGCCAGATGATATCGCCCCTCTTGTCGCGTTGGAAGTCCCAGGGCGAGACGAGCACTACATCGCCGGGCTTTATCCAGATGCGCCTTTTCAGCTTCCCCCTGATGCGGCAGAGGCGCTCGTAACCGTCTTGGCACTTCACCAAGGCCCTGTCGTAGCCGAGCAGCTTGACTACCACGCCGTAGACGTCCCCTGGGCCGGGCTCCATCATGTTCTCGAGTTCTTCCTCGCTTATTATCTTCCGCTTCCCCATAGCGGCCCCTAGAGGCCAACGAGGGCTAATAAGTATTGCGTCGGCCGCCTGCCTAGTCCCACGTTCCCTTGAGAGACGATAGCGCTCAGAGGGCTCGGGCCTGGGTCTGGCGCCCCGGCCGGGATTTGAACCCGGGTCGCGCGGGCGACAGCCGCGCATTCTAGACCGGGCTGAACTACCGGGGCAAGCGCCAGCTTAGTGGGCTCTTAGGGCATCATATAAAGGTTTTCACGAGGCATTAACAGGCTGGGGGTCTAGCAGATTAGGACCTAATTAAATAAATCTTCCGGCCTCAGGCCGGGGTGTGGGGCGCTCTAGAACTCGGTGCCGCCTCCCTTCTCTTCCTCGCCCTTCTCCTCTTCCTCCTTCATCTTGCCGGCCGCTATCACGTCGTCAATGCGCAGTATCATGCAGGCGACCTCGGTGGCGGCCTTGACGGCCTGCTCCTTCACCTTCACCGGCTCTACCACGCCTAGCTCGAACATGTCCTTGACGGCCTTCTTCGGGTCAGCCTCGAACACATCCACGCCCCAGCCTATCTTGCCCTCGGAGTGCGCGTGCCTGAGGGCCACCATCACATCGATCGGGTCGAGGCCCGCGTTCTCGGCCAAGGTCTTAGGTATGACCTCGAGGGCGTCCGCGAAGGCCTCTATGGCCATCTGCTCGCGGCCCCCTATCTCGGTAGCGTAATCGCGTAAGCGCCTGGCCAGCTCGACCTCTATGGCGCCACCGCCGGCCACTATCTTCGGGCAATCTACTATATCCGAGAGCACGCACAGCGCGTCATGGAGCGCCCTATCGGCCTCGTCCACCATGCGCTCCAGGCCGCCGCGTATGAGGATGGCCACGCTCTTCGGGTCCTTGCAACCCTCCACGAACACCATCTTGTCCTCGCCTATCTTCCGCTCCTCCACGAGCTCCGCGTAACCGAGGTCCTCGGGCTTCAGGTCGTCTAAGTTCGTGACTATACGGGCACCAGTGGCCCTGGCCAGCTTCTCCATATCGGACTTCTTCACGCGCCTGACGGCCAGTATACCTTCCTTGGCCAGGTAGTGCTGGGCCACATCATCTATACCCTTCTGGCAGAAAACCACATTGGCGCCAGCCTTCTTTATCTTCTCCACCATCTCCCTCAGTATCTTCATCTCCTGGCCCAAGAAGGCCTTCATCTGCTCTGGCGCCCTGATGCGTATCTCGGCATCGAACTCCGTCTTCTCTATCTCGAGCGGGCAGTTCAGGAGCGTTATACGGGCGTTCTCCACGCGCTTGGGCATGCCTGGGTGCACGACCTCCTTGTCTATAATGATGCCCTTCACGAGCTGCGTGTCCAAAAGGCTCTTGCCCTCCTTCTTGATCACCTGCACCTGGTCCACGTCCGCCACGAGCTTATCGCCGCGCTTCTCGATTATCTGCCTAATGGCGTCTATGGCTATCTCGGCCAGGTGGTCCTTGGCGCCGCCCACGGCCTTGCTCGCCATGGAGGTCATCACGACCTTCTTCAGCGTGGCCCTGTCGTCTAAGTCCACGGGCTTGGCTATCTCGTGCAGGAGCTCTCTCGCCTTCTGAGCAGCCTTCCTGAAGCCGCTCACGATGATGGTCGGGTGAATGTTCTGGTCTAGCAGGTCCTCAGCGTGCTTGAGGAGTTCTCCAGCCAGCACGACGGCCGTGGTAGTGCCATCGCCTACCTCATCGTCCTGGGCCTTCGCGACTTCCACCATCATCTTGGCGGCGGGGTGCTCTACCTCTATCTCGTCCAGGATGGTGGCGCCGTCGTTCGTGATCGTGATATCGCCCAAGCTGTCTATGAGCATCTTGTCCATGCCCCTAGGGCCGAGCGTGCTGCGCAGTATCTCGGCTACTATACGGGCAGCCATGATGTTGTTCCTCTGAGCCTCACGCCCCCTCCTGCGGGTCGAGCCCTCCTTCAGTATAAGAACGGGCGTGCCAGCTAGGTACGCCATCCCCTTGCCCCTCCGTCCCCGTGGCGTGAGGGTCCTTAATAATAAACTTTTCCCATGCGGCGATGGGGCCGTTGGTCAGAGGGCTACTACCTCGAGACCTAGCCTTCGCCCGAGCCTAGACAGCTCCTCATATATGTCTGCATAGCAGATCACGTGGTGATTGCTGGTCTCGGCCAAGAACGCTTCTAGATCTCCCTTCAGCTTGATTAAGGCCTGTGTCCTGCAGAGCCTCTCGTCCCCAAGGCCAGAATCGCGAACCTCCCCCCTGGCCAACACGAGCTTGCGCCTCCCGAGCTGGAGGTTGGCTAGGATGATCGGCCCGCGCCTGAGCCATATATCGAGCGCGGCTGGCTTGCCAGTCTCGAAGTGTTCTAATAAGACGCCCCGGTAAGGCCAGCTGGCCGCGAGAGATGGGCAGGCCGTGCAGTGGGCAAGCGTCAGCGTGTTAGAGGCGCGGTCAAACCTGGCCAAGTTGGCCATCCAGGGTGGCTCGCCCGATAGGACGTGGCAGGCGGCCATGAGCACTAACGCCGCCGGGTCGGCCTCGCAGACAGCCGTTATACCGCGCTCCAATAGCAGCCCCACGGCCACACAGGGCGTTACACCGAACTCCTCCATCACGCGAAAGCAATCAAAGGTGATTATAGCTCTACCAGCCGTTTCCTCGGCTTCACGTTGGAGGAGTTCTGCGAGTTGGACGCCCCTGACGATCCCCTCCTCCAGCTCCTGGGTGGCGTGCTCGACCTCTATGCCCTTGAGAGCAGACACCGCTTCCCCCAACGACATCTGCCCGCGCTCGGCTTCCAGGCACCCTGCTAGCCTACGGGGGTCTAGGCGCTTCAGGCGCGGCTTCCAAGGGCCAAGAGCGGAGAGGGCGCCGTCAAGCTCGGCTGCCACGTTCTCATCACAAATGGCGAGGACCTCTGCCCCGCCGAACTCCTTCAAGGCCTTTATAGCCCTGAGCTCGGCTCTTATCTCATAAGGAACGGCTTTTGGGCTTGAGAACGCTATCTCAGCCTTCCAGTCACCCGCCGCCTTCAACTTCTCCCTGGCGCTCAGCGCAGAAGGCAGACTGTTATCCCCAGGATGTGCCCAGAGGATGGCTTCAACGCCCGCCAGAGCCCTCCTCAGGAGCCTAGAGGTCCCGCCGCTGGCCACGAAGATGATGCGCAGATCGGCTCGGGTAGATATAGCCTCCGAGAGCCCCTCAGGCTCGAGTATCGGCTCTGGGGCGCCTAAGAGCTCTGCTCCCTCCTGGCTAAGAGCGGAGAAGGCCTTAGAAGCAGTTTCCCTCGCCCTCTCGATGTGGAGGGGCGAGGCGGCTGCTGCGAACACCACGGAGAGCTTGACGGACATCCTGTGCGGTGGTGACACGCCCCGGCTATTAACCGTAATCTTTTTTCTCACTTGCCTTCAAGGGCGGCAGGGTGATGGCTTGCCGAGTGTGGCGGTATGCGTGAAGCAGATACCGGACGTGGAACAGGTCAAGTCGGACAGGGAGACCGGCCGCCTCATTACCGAGGGCGTGCCCAGGAGGACAAACGACCTGGATAAGAACGCGATAGAAGCAGCTGTCAAGATAAAAGAGGCCCTCGGCTGGAAGGCCTTTGCTGTCTCTGTCGGGCCGGAGGAAGCCAAGATGGCCTTGAGGGAGGCCTTAGCCATGGGCGTCGACGAGGCTTACCTGGCCTGCGATGAGGCTTTCCAGGGCCTAGACACGCTCGGCACGGCCACCGTTTTGGCCAAGACCATAGAGGCCGCCGGCGGCGCCGACCTCATCATCTGCGGCGAGGTCAGCTTAGATAGCTTCTCGGGCCAGGTCGGGCCTAAGCTCGCTGAGCTCCTCGGCCTGCCCTGCGTGACGTGCGTCAGGAAGCTAGAGGTCCGGGAGGGCAAGGTGGTGGCCGAGAGGGCGCTCGAGGACCGCTACGAGGAAGTGGCCGTCCCCCTGCCGGCCGTGGTTACGGTGACAAGGGAGGTCAACACGCCCCGTATCCCGAGCCTCATGGCCATCATGAAGGCCGCGAAGAAGCCCATAAAGGCCCTGAAAGCTGACGACCTAGGCCTCTCGTTAGAGGAGTTGAACGCTATGAAGTCCTACGGCCTCCTGGAGGTCGTCCTGCCCACCGTGGAGCGTAAGACGGTTCAGATAACCGGTGATACACCTGAGGAGATAGCCGAGAAATTATTGAAGGCCCTCGAGGCTGAGGGGGTGTTGTGAGCATGACCGGGCCGATTTTGGCTTGGTCAGAGAGGACGGAGCTGCTAACCGAGCTGCTGGGCGGTGGCTCCGAGCTGGCTAAGGCCCTGGGGGCGAGGCTGGAGGCCTTAGTGCTGGCCGGTGGGCCAGAGGGCGCTAAGATAGCTGAGGAACTAGCTAAGTGGGCTGATGAAGTTCTGTTGGTGGAGGACCCGAGGTTCTCCGTCTTGGACTCGTCCGTATATGCCTCAGTGCTCGCGGAGGTAGCCAGCTCGCGCGGGGCCAGCGTGGTGCTCGTGGGTTCCACGCTCTTCGGGCGTGAAGTCGCGGCTAGGTTAAGCGCTAAGTTAAGGGTGCCCTGTTTCACGGGCTGCACGTCCGCTAAAGTCGAAGGTGGGCGCCTCTTAGTCGAGAGGACGGCCTTCGCTGGTAGGGCCGTGGCTAGGCAGGCTTGGGACGTGGCCGAGAAGCCGTGCGTATTAGCCGTGGCCCCAAAGACCTTTAAGAAACCTGTGGAAGAGCGTGGCGGCAGCATGAGCAAGCTGGCCGTAACCGTCCCGGAGCCCAAGCTGGAGGTCATTTCCGTGAAGGAGAAGGAAATCGCTGGCGTGGCGGTAGAAGAAGCGGAAGTCATAGTGTCGGGTGGCCGCGGCATAGAGAAGCGCGAGGACTTTGGCATGTTAGAAGAGCTCGCCAAGCTCTTGGGCGGCGCCGTGGGCTGCTCAAGACCTATAGCCGAGGACAGGGGTTGGTTCCCCTTCTGGATAGGCCTCTCAGGCAAGAAGGTGAAGCCGAAGCTCTACGTGGCCGTGGGCATCTCGGGCGCTATCCAGCACGTGGCTGGCATGAGGGATTCGCGCGTGGTGGTGGCCATCAATAAGGCCGAGGACGCGCCTATCTTCGCCGTCTCAGATTACTACGTGGTAGGCGACCTCTACGAGATCGTCCCGGCCTTGATAGAGGCCCTTAAGCGCCGTAAGGGCGGGGCCTGAGCGGGTAAACTTAAGGTCCTAAATGGAATTTATTACGGCAATAACCCATGTATCTCAGGTGAGCTCGCCTAAGAGGTAGTAAGGGCTAGCGTCCTTGACTTCTAGTTCCACGAACTCGCCCACCAGCTGCTCGGGCCCTTGGAAGTAAACGGGCCTGTAACTGCGCGTTCTGGCCTCGAGCTGGCCTGGCCTGTGGCCGTGCCCCACCACGAGACACTTAAGGCGTTTCCCCACGAAGGCCCTGTTGTTCTCAAGGCCTATCTCGATCGCGAGAGCGCTCACCAAGCGCGAGCGATGCTTCTTCACGGGCTCAGGTACCTGTCCCGGCATGGCAGCTGCCCTCGTGTGGGGCCTGGGCGTATAGCGGGCCACATGGACCTTATCGGGCCTCACGCGCCTCAAGAGGGCTAAGGTGCGCTCGAAGGCCTCCTCGTCCTCGCCCGGCAGGCCCACCATGATGTCCGTGGCGAGGGCCAGGTCGGGGAAACGGCGCCTGAAGGCTTCCACGACGGTCAGGAAGTCCTGGACCGTGTAATCGCGCCCCATGGCCTTCAGGAGCTTGTCATCGCCTGTCTGGACGGGCAGGTGGAGGAACTTGTAGATCTTCGGGTCTTCATAAGCGTCCAATAGCTCGTCTAAGATGCGGAGGGCCGCGTTGGGGTTCATCATGCCCACGCGCACCATGAAGCGCCCTTCCACCGCGCACACGGCCTCGAGGAGCTCCGGCAGGCTGGTGCCTATATCGCGCCCGTAAACACCCGTGTCCTGGGCCGTCAAGCGTATTTCACGGGCGCCCCGCTTCACGGCTTCCCTCACGGCCCTGACGATAGCCTCTGACCGGTAGGAGCGCAGAGGGCCCCTGGCCACGCGGACTATGCAGTAAGCGCAGGAGCCCAGGCAGCCCTCGGCTATTGGGATGGTGATCTTCACACCGTCCAACAGCCTCGGGAGGCGCTCCCTGGGACGCGGCTCAAGCACATAGACGGGTCCATCGGCCTCCACCACCTCCCTCACGGCCTCAACTGCCCAGGCGGCTAACAGGCTGGCCTCGGGTGCTAGCTTATAGACCAGGCCCGGCTGGGCCGAGGCAAGGCAGCCAGCCACCACCAAGCGCTTCCCATATGCCCTGAGCTCCTCCAGGCGCTTCAACATGCGCCTCTCCGTGTCGGCCCTGACGGTGCAGGTGTTCAGGATTATGACATCGGCTTCCTCAGGCCGGTCAACTATGGTGTGGCCTGCCTCGGCCAACAGCTCTGCCATTAGGCGCCCGTCGGCCAAGTTCATGGCGCAGCCGTAGCTCTCCACGTACACCCTCATCTCGGTATCCCGCGCCTGTCCCAGATTTAAGCGTGTTTAAGTGCGTTAAGCATAGCACCTGACCTCCTTGGGTTCCCGCCCAGTGGCGCTAGCCCTTAGGCTCTATCACGAACTCACAGCAATCATCTCCCTTGGCCACGCACAGCCTCTCCAACACTATGAACTCCTTGCCGTAGGCCAGGTTAAACACGCCGGCTAGCGCTCCCCGCACTAGGTGGCTCATGGGCTTATCCATTTTGCCCACGAAACTAATGCACTCGAAGTTCCTGAAGAGCCTCACCACGAACTCTAACTTCCTCTCATCGTACTTCACGATCTTGTAAGTGAAGTAGCCGAGGGCGACGTTCATGGCTAGGAAGGTCTCCACCAGCCTCTGGCCCTTCATACCGTAAACCTCCTTCAGCATCTCAGCTAACTTCTTGGCGGCCTGCTCCCCGATGCTGAACAAGATGGCGTGTCCGCCTGTGCCGAAGATCCTGTCTAGCCAGCCGAAGAGGCTGGCGATAGAGGTAGCCATGTAGGCCCGGGCATCCGAGACGAGACCCCTGGCTCCCTTCATGACCTCTTTTACCTCCGAGACGCCGCTCAGGGCCTTTAACTCCTCGATCACCTGCTCGGCGGTGAGGCCAGAGCCAGCAATATCTAGGAGCAAGAACATCTCGGCTTCTCCTTTCTCCGGCCTAGTTATCGTGGTGCCGGAGAGGACGCTAATGCCGCGCTCGCTTATCCTAGCTGCCAGCTCAGTTAATCCTCCCGGGTAGCTCACGGTCGCGATGACGCCTAGTATCTCCTCGCCCAGGGGGAGGGAAGCGTGGGCCAGGATAAACTTAGATGGCGCCTCCGCTTCAGCCACCCCCCGCGCCAAGCGTAGATGGCCCTGCCTAGATTAACGTTGCCCCCGCGTACGTGCCGAGCTTATCTAGCCCACATATCCGTATGTCGCCCCTCCCGGGCCGATTATGTGACCGCACACATGCTCCTTTAGAGCCAGCGCGCGATGGCCTCATGGGCTTATAAATAAACTAGGTAGCCCGGGATATCATGCTCTGAGGGCACGTGAATTAACCGCTGTTTTTCCCTTACCTTAACCCTAACACGGCGGGTTCAAGAGGTACGAGGGGGCCTGGTAGCCGGTGTCGCGGGCGTGAAGCTCATCACGCTTTACCTGCCGGAGAGCTACCTGCGGGCCCTCGACGAGCTGGTGGAGAAACGCTATTACCCCAGCCGGGCGGAAGCCATCCGCGTGGCGATAAGGGATCTGCTGAATAGGGAGTTCTGGGGCAGGCACGGGAGCGGAGAGGGCAGGGAGGTCAGCGGAAGCCGGCGTGAGCCCATTTCTTCAAGAAGAACCTGATTTTAGAACGCCTGCCACGTGGCTCGGTGCGCCCCTCCCTTATGGCCTCTAGCACGTCATTTATGTCTGGATCAGCCTCTACCAACGTATACGCGGTCCCTATGGCCTCCGGCACGTGCGCGTCGCTCCCGCCCGTCATGGGTTTCCCCAACGCCCTGGCCAACTTCTCGGCCATCTTACGTGAGAACTCGAAGAGCAGGTTATGGGCATTAATGACCTCTATCGCGTCCAACCGCCTCAGCGCCTCATGGCTCCATTTCTTCGGAGCCAGGATGTCATAAGGATGCGCCAGGATGGCGAGGCCCCCAGCGTCTTCTACGGCCTCGACCACCTCCAACAATTCTGAGCTAGCCCTGATGGGCTCTGAGGGACAGAGGGCCAAGACGTGCCCTCCCCTCGTCTCGAGTTCCATGCCCGGCAAGACTAGGATACCGTAGCGCTCGGCTAAGCGCCGTGCCCTCAGGCCGCCAGCTAACGTATCATGGTCCGTGATAGCTAGGCCGTGGAGGCCAGCTTTCTTAGCCCACAAAATAGCTTCCTCTGGCCTCGTGATAGCGTCACCGGAAAAAACAGTGTGGACGTGCAGGTCCAGCTTGAGGAAGGAGCTTCTAGCGTTCAAGACCTCAGCCTCTCCAGGGCTTTCCTCAACTCACGGGGATCGCCGGGTACCTTTTTGAAGACGGGCTTAGGCTTGCCTATGGCGTGGCCAGGCTCTAAGGGCTCGAGCGCCTCTTCCCAGCGGGCTTCATGGACCGAGCCCGGCAAGCCGAGCATGGCCCAGAGCTTATCGGCCGACTCGGGCACGAAGGGCGCCAACATGATGGCTAGGGCCTTCACGAGCCTCAGGGCCACGTATATGGTGGTCTTGGCTAGCTCGGGGTCTTCTTTGACCAACTTCCAGGGCTCCCGCTCGTTCAGGTAGCGGTTGCCCTCCCTGGCCACCTCCACCACGGCCCTTAAGGCCGCCTTCAGCCTGAAGGCCTCGAGCTCCCTGGTGGCCTCCTCGAAGCGCTCCCTCAGGGCCGCCAGCACGGCCTCATCTAGCTCCTCCAAGCGCCCAGGCTCCGGCACTCGCCCATCGAAGTGCCGCTTGGTGAAGACGAGGGCCCTGTGGACGAAGTTCCCTATGGTATCGTTCAGGTCCCCGTTCACTTTCTCCACGAACTGCTCCCAGGTGAAGTTAGAATCGCGAACCTCAGGCCTGAGGGCCACCAGGACGAAACGCCAGTAATCAGCTGGGAAGAGCTCTAAGGCCTCGTCCAGCCAGATGCCCACGCGCCTGCTCTTAGAGAACTTGTCGCCCTCCCAGAGCAAGAACTCGTTGGAGACCACGTCCCATGGCAGGTTGTAGCCCTCCCCGTTGGCCAAGAGGAGCGCGGGCAGGAGGATGGCGTGGAAGGGTATGTTGTCCTTCCCTATGAAGAACACGCTCCGCGCGCCCGGGTCCGTCCAGAACTTACGCCAGCCCTCCGGCTCGCCCTTCTCGCGGAAGTAAGCTATGGTAGCCGATATGTAGCCTAGGACGGCCTCGAACCAACAATAGATGGTCTTGCCCTCCGCGCCCGGGAAGGGCGCTTCAATACCCCACTTGTTGTCACGCGTGATAGAACGTGGCCTGAGGCCTTCCTCCAGGAAGCGCAAGCTGAAGGCTTTCACGGGCTCCGAGAGGCGCTTATTCGAGACCAAGTAGTCCTTCACGGCCTCCTGGAGCTTGGGCAGGTCTAAGAACCAGTGCCTCGTGGCCTTTATGACCGGTCGGGAGCCGCAGATAGCGCACCTCGGGTCTACGAGCTTGGCGGGGTCCATGAGGCGGCCACAGCGCTCGCACTGATCGCCTCGCGCCCTCTCGTAACCGCAGTAGGGGCAGGTGCCTTCCACGAAGCGGTCGGGCAGGAAGCGGCCACAGCGCTCGCAGTAGGGCAGCTCTTCATCGCGCTCGAAGATGAAGCCGCGTTCGTAAACGCGCTCGTAGAAGCGCTTTATGAACTCCTTATGGACCGGGTGCTCCGTCCTTATGTAGCTGTCCAACGAGAGGCCCCAGCGCTTGAAGAGCTCCACGACTAAGGCATGGTTCTTGTCCGTGAGTTCCCTGGGGCTGATGCCCTGTTTTAGGGCCTCTACCTCTATAGGCGTGCCGTGCTCGTCAGAGCCGCTCACGAAGACGACCTCATGGCCTTTCATGCGCAGGAAACGGGCCGCTACATCCGCCGAGAGGAGGGGGATGATGGTGCCGAGGTGCGGCACGTAGTTGATGTAAGGCCAGGCAGCGCATACTACATACCTGGGCTTCGTTTCGCCCTTGGCTTCCACGGCGAGGGCTTACCACCCCCTTCTGGCGCGATGATAGGGCAGCTATAAAGTTATCCCGCTCGGCCCGGGTCAAGGGGAAATCTTGGTGGAGCTGGACCAAAAGGTCCGCGAGCTAACCGAGGCCCTGGGGGCCGATAAAATCGGTTTCGCCGACCTCTCGGGCTACCAAAATGAATTCGGCATAACTAGCGCCCTCTTGGAGCGGTTCCCCAGGGCTATCTCCATAGGCGTGGGCCTCTTAGACGAGGTAGTGGAGACCGTGGGCCCCTCCGGCCCCTCGCCCCTCTACGCCCACCACTACAGGCAGGTGAACGCCCTCTTAGACCGTGTGGCGCTGGAGCTCGCGCATTTCCTGACCTCTAAGGGCCACAGGGTGCTGCCCATCTCGGCCTCCTTGACCGTGGACGAGGAACGGCAGCTGGGCCATATCTCGCATAAAGCCGTGGCTGTCTTGGCCGGGCTGGGATGGATGGGGAAGAGCACGCTCGTCATAACGCCCGACCGCGGCCCCAGGGTGCGCTTCGCCACCGTGCTGACAGATGCCCCGCTCCCGCCGGGGGAGCTGATAGAATGCCAGTGCGGCCCCTGTCGAGCCTGCGTGGAGGCTTGCCCCGTAGGAGCCATCAGGGACGTGCGGTTCAGGCTGAGACCCGCGAGGCGCGAGGACGCCCTTGACGTGGCTGCCTGCTTGAGCTTCCTGGAACGCCAGGCCCGCGACCCCAGGATAAGCGAGCTTGTGTGCGGCATCTGCGTGAAGGCATGTCCTTTTGGGGGCCAAAAAGGCCGAGGAGGACGGCTTCCGGCAAGCGTAAAATATACGCGGGGAGGCCGGTAGGCGGGTGGAGACATGGAGAAGACCTACTATTTCACGGGAGGCAAGACCCCACCCGAGACCTTCCCGACGGAGGGGTTGATAGAAGCCGCTGGGAAGGTCCTGAGGGAGCTGGGCGGTGCCTTCGCCTTCTACCCCCGCCAACACGCTTACGCGGGCCATAGCGTGAAGGGCTACGTGGGTCTCAGAGAAGTAGCTTCGGCGCGTTTTGAGCACAGGGAAGGCGTCCCCCTGCCCGTGGAGAACGTGGTCATCACGACGGGCTCCATGCAGGCCATAGAGCTCCTGGGCCGGACCTTCATACGGCCCGGCGATATAGTGATAACCGAGGAGCTCTCCTACTACGGCACTCTCCAGTTCTTCCGATACATGCAGGCCAATATCGTGGGCGTGCCTCTAGACGAGCGCGATGGCATGGACGTAGGCGCTCTAGAGGACCTCCTGAGGCACCTGGCTAAGGCGAACGTGAAGCCGAAATTCGTCTACGTTATCCCGAACCACCACAATCCCACAGACGCCATCATGACGCGCCGGAGGCGCGAGGAGCTGCTCGAGCTAGCCATAGAATACGATGTGCCCATCGTGGAGGACGATTGTTATGGCGATTTGGATTTCGAGCCCGGCATCATCCCGCCATCCATATTCACGCTCGACGAGGACCGCTCCCACGTAATATTCGTGGGCTCCTTCTCCAAGATAGTGGGGCCGGGCGTGCGCCTGGGCTACTTCTGCGCTCCCGACCGCTTCTTAGACGCCATACTGGCCCACCGCTGGGACCTGGGCACGAGCATCCTGGCCAGCGCCATCCTAGCCGAGTACCTCAAGGACCACTTGTGGGAGCAGGTGGCCAGGCAGGTAGAGGCCATTAAGAAGCGGAGGGACGTGCTCCTCAAGGCCCTGAAGGAGTATTTAGGTGATGTGGCCAGGTGGAACGAGCCCAGGGGCGGCCTCTTCCTGTGGGTGAAGTTGCCCGAGGAAATCGATATGGCCAAGCTGAAGGAAGCCGCCGAGAAGAGGGCCGTGAGATTCGACGAAGGCCAGAAGTTCCACTACAAGGGCGAGAAGCTGAAGGCCCTGAGGCTCTCCTACGCCCACATCCCCGTGGAGGACATCCCCGAGGGCATAAGGCTACTGGCAGAGGCTGTGGAAGAAGCCATGTCATGAGCCCGCCCGGCCTGGCCCGGGCTCGCTCTTCAGCTTGCTCACCACCATGATGCCCGTGATACGTGTGTGCGGGTACTGGCCAGTCTCGTCTTTCTCGTACTGCTTCACCATATCCCAGACCGTCAGGAGGGCTACGCTCGCGGCCGTGAGGGCCTCCATCTCAACGCCCGTCTTGGCCACCGCCTCCACGCGCGCCCTGGCGAGCACGCCATCTTCTTGGACCTCTAACTCCACGTCCACCTTCGTTATCGGGATAGGATGGCATAGCGGTATGAGCTCAGGCGTCCTCTTGGCGGCGAGTATGCCCGCTAGCTGGGCCACCAGGAGTGGATCCCCTTTCTTCACTTCGCCGGACCTTATGCGCTGGAGCGTTTCGGGCCTCAACAGTATCTTGCCCTCGGCCACGGCCACGCGCCTCACATCGGGCTTATGGCCCACGCCCACCATCTCCACCCGCTTCATGGCCACGTGCCCCGAGCGGCAGGCGTGCCGAGCTTATAATACCTCTCCGCGGCAGGCGTGTTGAGCGGGAGGACCATCGAAGAACTCAGGGCGGTTAATCCCCGAAAATCCTTAAGCCCTGGCGGCCGTGGAGCTAGGGGCGGTGTTGGCCATGTTGGTAGGCCTGATGGCCGATACGCACGATAGGCTGCCCCTAGTGGAGAAGGCGGTCAAGGCCCTGAACGAGCACGGCGTAGAGCTCGTGCTACACGCAGGCGATTTCATAGCTCCTTTCGTGATACCGCGCCTCGCCAAGCTCGAGGCTAAGCTGGTGGGCGTGTTCGGTAATAACGATGGCGATAAGCCCCTGCTGCTCAAGAGGGCTGCCGAGACGGGGGGTAAAGTGGAGATAAAGGGCCTCTTCGCGGAGGTACAGGCCGGAGGCCTCAAGATAGCCCTTACGCACGGCCATGAGGGCGAGCTCCTGCGCTCCCTAATGGCCTGTGGTGCTTTTGACGTGGTGGTCCACGGCCACACGCACCAGGCCGGCGTTAAGCGCGAGGGCAAGACGCTAGTGGTGAACCCAGGTGAGGTATGCGGTTACCTCTACGGGCGCCCGACCGTGGCTGTGTTGGACACGGAGAAGCTGGAGGTGAAGTTCTTAGAGCTCTAGACTACCGGCTTTGGGAAATCCTTATTACACCGCTATAACCTGGACCTCAAGTGGAGGGACCCAAGGCGCCTCGTGATTGGGGGCTCCTCCTCAGGAGAGCAGGGGTTCCTCCGGCCCCCCGCCAACTCAAGGTCATGCTGATATTGCCGCCGAGCTCCTCGCCGCTGATAAGGGCCTTCGGGACCAGCGGCCCCCCACTGGGCCTCGCTTACCTGGCCTCGGCCCTGGAGGCAGAAGGGCACGAGGTACGCGTGGTGGATTGCATAGCGCTGGGCTACGGGCTGGCCGAACTAGCCCAAGAACTCCGGTCCTTCAGCCCAGACGTGGTGGGGCTGACGGCTACCACGCCATCCATATATGATGCTTACAGGGTGGCCAGGCTGGTTAAGGCGGAGCTGCCCGATTGCCTGGTTGTGCTGGGTGGCCCCCACGCCACCTTCATGGCCTCGGAGGTGCTGGCCGAGTGCCCTTACGTGGACGCGGTCGTGAGGGGCGAGGGCGAGCTGACTATCTGCGACCTGGTTAATAGGCTAGCGAGGGAAACATCCCTAGAGGACACGAGGGGCCTTACCTACCGGGCCAGCAATTATATCAAGCAGGGCGAGCCCAGGCCGCTCATAAAGGACGTAGACGCTATCCCCTGGCCAGCTTACCACCTCCTGCCCCTGGAGAAGTACTGCTATGAGGGGCTCAGGTTCTGCGTCATGCTCACCAGCCGGGGCTGCCCTTACGGGTGCGTGTTCTGTTCTTCCTCCAAGCTCATGGGCAAGGTGTGGCGCGGGAGGAGCGCGGAAGACGTGGTGGATGAGCTCAGGCTCCTGAGAGACGAGTATAACATAAGGGAGATAGAGTTCTTGGATGATACATTCACGCTCAATATGAAGAGGGCCGAGGCGATAGCCGATGAACTCGTGAGAGAAGGGTTGGACGTGAGCTGGAGCTGTTCCTCGCGGGCTAATACTATTAACAGGCGCTTAGCCCTCAAGCTCAGGAGGGCGGGCTGCCACACCGTTTACCTAGGCGTGGAATCGGCTAATCAAACGACCCTGAACTGGCTGAGGAAGGGCATCACAGTGAGACAGGTGATAGATGCCTTTAAGGCGCTTAAGCGCGCGGACCTGAACATAGTAGCCACTTTCATCTTAGGCATTCCCTGTGAGACCGAGGAGATGATGGAGCGCACCATGAGGTTCGCGAGGAAGATGGAGCCCACCTTAGCCCAATTCACCATCTTCACGCCTTACCCGGGCACAAAGGCTTATGAGGAGGCCGTGAGGAAAGGCCTCCTGCTCACGCGCGATTGGTCTAAATACGATACGCTGACGCCCGTGATGAAGCATCCTTACCTCTCGCCAGCCGAGATAAAGAGCCTCCTCAGGAAAGCCTACCTGAGCTTTTACGCTCGCCTGGGCTTCGTGGCCAACGCCATAAAGAGGCACTTAATTAAATTGCTCATAAGGAACCTGAAATCGATAATGTGCGCCTTAAGGGACCAGATAGCCAACGTCATCCGCCATCGGCACTTTTTTAAAGCATCACGGCCCGTATAACCCCAGGTGGTAGCGAATGGCCTTCTGGTTCGGTGTGTGGCGTGATATCGACCGCGAGATGCGTGAATTAAGGCGCAGGCTCAGGAAGACACTCCAAGAGATATCCAGGGCCGTGGAAGCCGAGGTCCCGGTCAGCGAGCTCATGAGGCCGCTCGTGGATATCTACGAGACGCCCGAGGAGGTAATAGTTGTAGCTGAATTACCTGGCGTGAGGAAGGAGGACATAAAGATCGAGGCCACAGAGGACACGCTTGAAGTAAGGGCGGACGTGAAACGCGAGGAAGAGGTAAGGGAGGAGGACTACTATAGGCGTGAGCGCTATTACAAGGGCTTCTACCGGCGCATAAGGTTGCCCACGGCCGTGAGGCCCGAGGGCGCTAAGGCGACCTACAGGGACGGCGTGCTGAAGATAAGGCTCCCCAAGGCGGTAGCCGAGAAGAAGCACCGCATCCATGTAGAGTGAGCATCTTTACGCAGGCGATGAAAAAGAGCTTAAGAGAGGACGCCCTCCATCCCTTTTTTACACACTTGATTAAAAGAGACATGTTGCCGAGGCACCTGACTATACCTAAACGAGTTAAATAGCCACCGGCTCCCTAATGCCCGGGGGCAGGGGCATGCCCAAGGCACTGCCGGGCTTCCTCAAGTGGGCCATCGTCATCGTCCTGACGGCCGTAGTGTCCTCGGCTGGCACCTGGGCCGTCTTGACCTACGTGACGCCGCCCGGGGCGGGAAGGGCGCCCCCCACCGGTTACACCAAGGCCGCCTGGATCTACGTGGGGCCTATAGGCGATTACGGCTGGACTCACGCCCACGACATGGGCAGGCGTTTTGTGGACAGCCTCTTCCCGTGGCTTGAAACGCACTATGTGGAGAGCGTCTCGGAAGGCGATTGCCCGAGCGTGATAGACCAGTTGGTAGCAGCGGGCTATAACATCATCTTCACCACAAGCTTCGGCTTCATGGACGCTACCCTGGACGCCGCCAAGAAGTACCCGAACGTGATCTTCTTCCACTGTTCCGGCTACAAGCGCTGGAGCAACATGGGCACTTACTTCGCCGAGTTCTACCAGCTCTACTACCTGAACGGCCTCATGGCCGGCGCCCTCACGAAGACGGGCAAGGCTGGTTACGTGGCCGCCCACCCCATCCCAGAGGTGATCAGGCACATCAACGCCTTCGCCATCGGCTTCGCTGAGGTCGCCCAACAGAGGTATGAGCGTGGCGAGCTGCCTAACCCGCCTGAGGTCCACGTGATATGGATACACGCCTGGTACGACCCGACGAAGGCCAGGCAGGCTGCCGAGACGCTCATAGGCGAGGGCTGCGATGTGTTAGCCTTCACGGAGGACAGCCCCACGGTCATAGAGGTCTGCCAAGAGTACTACGAGCGCGGCCAGCCCGTCTACAGCTTCGCCCACTACAGCCCCATGTACCAGTACGGGCCTGACGTGGTCGTGAGCGGCCAACTAGTGCGCTGGGAGGTAATCTACGCGGACATCATAACTAAGATCGCCTCTGGCGTCTACACCACTAAGAACCTCAAGTCCGTGGATTACTGGTGGATGCTTCACGAGGGCGTCGTGGAGCTGGGCTGCGATTACAGTATGCCCATCAACCCGAAGTTCAAGGACGCCCTTAAGGCCGTTAAGGTGACGGACAAGCTCACGGGCGAGGAGATAAGCGTCTACGACCTGGTGTTCAGGCGCTTAGAGCAGATGAAGAACGAGGTGCCGCATGTCCAGGTGATAAGCGGCGGCGAGATTAAGTGGACCACGCCAGAAGTGACGTTCGACCCCTTCATGGGGCCGCTCTACGACCAGGATGGCAACCTGAGGGTGCCAGCTGGCGAGAGGCTCGGCCACGATGACCTGTGGAACATGATGTGGTTTGTCCAGTGGGTCGTGGGCACTATCCCGACCTGAGAGGGGCCGTTTAAGTAAGCGCCTGACGTGGAGGGTTGGGAGATGGAACACCGTTTTTATATTTCCCCCCGGACTAGCGTGGTGAGCGACGTGGCGGTAGGCCGGCCTCCTGCCCAGGAGCCCTTAGTGAAGATGGAGGGTATAACCAAGCGCTTCCCGGGCGTCGTGGCCAACGATAACGTGGATTTCGAGCTCTTGCCCGGGGAGGTGCACGCGCTCCTGGGGGAGAATGGGGCTGGCAAGACCACCCTCATGAACATCCTCTACGGTCTCTACAGGCCTGATGAGGGCCGGATACTCCTGAGGGGCCGGGAGGTCAGGATAAGGAGCCCAAGGGACGCTATAAAGCTCGGCATAGGCATGGTCCACCAACACTTCAGGCTCGTCCCGACCCTGACGGTGGCCGAGAACATAGCCCTGGCATTAGAGGAAGCCGGCTTTCTCTTCCCGGCCAGGAAAGTGGAGGCCAGGATAGCCGAGGTAGCCGAGCAGTACGGCCTCAAGGTGGACCCAGGCGCTAGGGTGTGGCAGCTCTCAGCTGGCGAGAAGCAGAGGGTAGAGATACTGAAGCTCCTCGTGAGGGACGCGAGGGTCCTCATCTTGGACGAGCCCACAGCCGTCCTAACGCCCAGAGAGCGTGATGATCTCTTCAAGACGCTTAGGAAGTTCGCTTACGAGGGCAGGGGCATCATATTCATCACGCACAAGTTAGACGAGGTCTTCAAGGTAGCCGATAGGGTCACGGTCCTCAGGAAAGGGCGCGTGGTGGCCTCCGGCCTGCCCGTAGAAGCTGTCTCGCCAGCCGAGCTGGCAAGGCTCATGGTGGGCAGGGAACTAAAGCCCAGAGCCGAGAAGCGCTTTGGCGCCCCAGGCGGCGTCGTATTAGAAGTCCGAGGCCTCTGCGCCCTCAGCGATAGAGGCATGATGGCCGTGAAGGACGTGAGCTTCGAGGTGAGGGAGGGCGAGATATTTGGCATAGCAGGCGTGGCCGGGAACGGGCAGAGGGAGTTGGTTGAGGCCATAGTGGGCTTGAGGAAGCCCGTCAAGGGGCGCGTGCTGATAGGGGGGCGCGATGTGACGGGCAAGCCGCCGGCGGAGCTAGCTAAGCTGGGCGTGGCCTACATACCTGAGGACAGGGCGCGTTACGGTGTGGTGCCCGACTTGAGCGTGGCCGAGAACCTCATACTCAAGGTCTACCGGAGGCCGCCCTTCAAGCGCGGCCCCTTCCTGAACACGCAGTTCATAAAGGAGTGGTCGGAGAAGCTGGTGGCCGAGTATGGCATAACCACGCCGGGCGTGGATGCCCCAGCTGGTTCCCTCTCAGGCGGCAACGTCCAGAGACTCGTGTTGGCCAGGGAACTCTCCATGAGGCCTAAGCTAGTGGTGGCCTCCCACCCCACGCACGGCCTGGACGTGGCGGCCACCGAGTACATACGTTTCCTCCTGTTAGAGCAGAGGGAGAAGGGCATGGGCATACTGCTCGTGTCCGAGGACCTAGACGAGATACTGGAGCTAAGCGATAGGATAGCCGTCATGCACGAGGGGCGCCTCGTGAGCGTGCTTGACGCGGCGGAGGCAGATGCCGGAGAGCTGGGCCTCATGATGTCCAGGGGAGCAGCGTGAGGTGGCGCCCCTTGGGCTTCCCCATAGCCCTCAGGCTGGAGAGGAGGCTTGAGGAAGAAGGCTGGCTCAAGGCGGCTGTCCCCCTAGGCTCCCTGGCCTTAGCCCTCGTCTTGGCCTCCCTTATCTTCGCGGCCCAGGGCCTTAACCCCCTGGCCGTTTATGGCATAACGTTCTCACGTATATTCGGGACCAGCACGGGCTTGGCCTTCCTCCTGTTGAAGGCCATACCGCTTCTCCTCTGCGCCGTGGGGCTCGCTCTAGCCTTCAGGGCTCAGGTATGGAACATAGGGGCTGAGGGGCAGCTCCTCTTGGGCTCCGTGGCCGCCGCCGGCCTGGCGCTCTTCGTCATGCCTAACGCGCCCCCCTACGTCATCATACCGGCTATGTTCGTGGCCGGCTTCCTAGCTGGCGCCGGCTGGGCTCTCCTGCCAGCCGTCCTGAAGGCCAAGCTGAACGTGAACGAGGTCATCACGACCCTCATGATGAACTACATAGCCTACAAGCTCGTGGAATACCTCATCTATGGCCCCTGGCGCGGCAAGGCCACCTGGGGCTTCCCCTTCACGGACCTAATACCTGAGAGCGCCGTCCTGCCCGTCATACCGGGCACGGATGTCCATTACCCGACCCTTATCTTAGCGCTCGCGTCCGCCGTGGCCATGTTCGTGCTCATGGAGAAGACGGGCCTCGGCTACGAGGTGAAGGTCTACGGCGGCAACCCAGATTTGGCTAGGGCAGCCGGTATAAGACCCGGGAAGCTCATAATCATCTGTATGTTGCTCAGCGGCGGCCTGGCCGGCCTGGCGGGCGTGGGAGAGTTAGCGGGTGTGCACAAGAGGCTGAAGTACCCCTGGGCCATATCGGCTGGCTACGGCTTCACGGCCATAATAGTGGCCTGGCTGGCCAGGCTAAACCCGATCACCAACGTGCTCACGGCCCTCTTCATGGGCGCCCTTCTAGCGGCTGGCAGCATGATGAGGGCTTCCTTTAACATCCCGTACGCGTCCGTGAACATCTTCAACGGCCTTATACTGACCTGTTTGGTGGCCGGTGAGGTGCTGTTAAGGTACAGAATACGGCTCGTGGCGGCCGGGGCAGGCGCCGAGCAAGGAGGTGGGAGCGCTTGAGCTTAGACGTGGTAGGGCACATCTTGCACATGGCCGTCAGGGGCGGGACGCCCCTGCTACTCGGGGCCGTGGGCGAGATCTACGCGGAGCGCTCGGGCGTGATGAACCTGGGCCTGGAGGGTATTATGCTCGTCGGGGCCATAACGGGCTTTGCTGTGGCCCTGGCCACCAAACAGCCCTGGCTCGGCCTCTTAGCGGCCTGCCTGGCCGGCTTAGCGCTCTCCCTCATCCATGCCTTCACCACAGTGAGCCTCTACGCCAACCAGGTCGTCTCGGGCCTGGCGTTGGCTATGTTAGGCCTAGGCTTGAGCAGCCTCATGGGCCGCTCTTACGTGGGCCAGCCGCTCCCTTACCGCCTGCTCCCCCAGGCCATCCCGGGCCTAGCCGACCTGCCAGTGATAGGACCGGCGCTCTTCTACCAGGACCCAGTGGTCTACCTGGCCCTAGGCCTGGCCGTAGCCTCTTGGTTCGTGCTCTATAGGACGCGCTGGGGCATCATGGTGAGGGCTGTGGGCGACGATCCAGCAGCAGCCGATGCGATGGGCGTGAACGTCTACGCGGTCCGCTACGCCTGCGTGGCCTTCGGGGGCGCTATGTCGGGCTTAGCAGGCGCTTATCTCTCCGTCGTCTACACGCCAGCCTGGTTCGAGGGCATGACGGCCGGGAGAGGCTGGATAGCCTTGGCCCTTGTCATAGTCGCTTTCTGGGACCCCCTGAAAGCCATCTTAGGCGCTTACCTCTTCGGCGCCACGGAGGCGCTCCAGTACGCCCTCCAGACCAGCTTAGGTATAGCGGCGCCCCTCCTCGGCATGATACCTTACGCGGCCACCATTCTAGCCATGCTAGTGGCTATGAGCGAGGCCCTGAGGAAGCGCATCGGCGCGCCAGCGGCCCTGGGCAAGCCTTACATACGCGAGGAGAGGGTGCTCTAAGCTGGGCTAGCCAGCCTAGCGCTTGAGCTCCCAGTTATCTCGGGTATCACGTCTAGCTCGGGCCTGGGCTTCCCTAGCTTCCTATCCAAGCACGCCTTCACGAAAGCCGTGTAAAGCGGCGATGGCCTGCCCGGCCTGCTCTTGAACTCCGCGTGGAACTGAGAGGCCATGAAGAAGTAACAGCTTGGCAGCTCTAGGACCTCCATCCTACGCCCATCGAGGCTGGCGCCTGAGAAGACAAGGCCATGGGCTTCGAGGGTGCTTATGTAATCTGGGTTTACCTCCCAGCGGTGGCGGTGGCGCTCCCTTATGTGCTTCCGGCCGTAAATGGCATAGGCCATGGTGCTCTCCTTTAGCACGATATCGTGGGCGCCGAGGCGCATGGTACCGCCCTTCCGATCCAGGTTGCGCTGCTCTGGCATGAGGTCTACCACCGGGTGAGGCGTGTCCGGGTCCACCTCCGTCGTGTGAGCGCGCTTCAGGCCGCATACGTGCCTGGCGAACTCTACCACGGCTAGCTGGAAGCCGAAGCAGATGCCTAAGAAGGGCATGTCGTGCTCCCTGGCGAACTGTATGGCCGCTATCTTGCCTTCCACGCCCCGAGAACCAAAGCCATAGGGCACGAAGATACCGTCGTAATCCTTCAGGCGCTCTATATCGCCGGGGCTCTCCTCGAATTCCTCTGCCTCTATATAATCTATGTGGACCTTGGTGCGCAAGGCCATGCCAGCGTGCTTAAAGGCCTCGTTCATGCTCACGTAGGAGTCCACGAGCTGGGCGTACTTGCCCACTAGCGCGATGCGGACCTCGTAGAGGGGGTTCAGATAGGCATCTACCAACGCCTTCCAGCGGTCCCAATCCGGCCTACGAGGCTCTAAGCCCAGGCGGCGGCAGATGTAATCTCCCATGCCCTGCTCGTCCAAGATGAGCGGCACTTGGTAAACAAGCGGGACAGTGTAGGAGCAGAACACGGCCTCGCGCGGGATAGTGCCGAAGAGCGCTATCTTGGCCCTGGCCTCCTCGGTTATCATGCGCGTACAACGGGCCACTATTATGTCCGGCTGAATGCCTATGCGCCTCAGCTCATGAACGCTGTGCTGTAGCGGCTTGGTCTTCATCTCGCCCGTTACGTCCAAGATGGGCACGAGGGCCACGTGCACGTAGAGCGTGTTCTCGAAGCCCTCCTCCAGCCTCATCTGCCTTATGGCCTCAAGGAAGGGGAGGCCCTCTATATCGCCCACCGTGCCCCCGACCTCCACGAGCACAACGTCCGTCCGGGCCTTCTCGGCCACGCGCCTGATGCGGGCCTTGATCTCGTCCGTGATGTGGGGCACGATCTGGACGCACTTGCCCAGGTAATCGCCCCTACGCTCGCGCTCTATAACGGCCAGGTAGACCTGGCCGGTGGTGATGTTGTTCTCCCTGGGCAGGTCCACGTCCAGGAAGCGCTCATACCAGCCCAGGTCCAGGTCCGTCTCGCCGCCGTCCTCGGTGACGAAGACCTCCCCGTGCATGTAGGGGTTCATGGTCCCGCTATCCACGTTCACGTATGGATCTATCTTGATGGCCGTGACCGTGTAGCCCCGGGCCTGGAGCATCTTGCCTATAGAGGACGTCACTATGCCCTTGCCCACGGAGCTGAGCACGCCGCCAGTGACGAAGATATACTTGGTCTTCACGCAGAACGAGGGAACACGCCTGGCATAAAACTATTTCCCACGCGCCAGATGGCAAACTGAACACCCTGGGGGCTCTAGCCCATTTGGCCGTCTTGTCTAGGGCCTTTAACGAAGGCGTTAATTAGCTGGGGCTGTACCTTACCCAGGAGGCGGGCGCAGAGGGTGCCGCAGGAGAAGGCCGTCGAGACGTTCTACCGGGCCGTGGAGGTGGAGAAGCCCTGGCCGATACCCGTAATATTCAGCGGTACCATCATGGCCCTCCCGAGCACGCCTCACCATGGGGTGCTCAAGGTGGAACCCGGCACGCCCGCTAAACTCTTCACGCTCGATATCTACACGTACGAGCTCAGGGAGACCCCAGGGGGCCGCGCCCGGAGGCGCGAGTCCTTGCCCACCGTGGAACTCAGGAAACACTTCTTGGGCTTCATCAGGTTCGTGCTTACCTCCCAGGGATCGCCGAGGGCGTTCATCGAGGAGTTCAGGACAGATTGGCACCACATGAGGCCTAGCGAGCTCTGGAGCCTCTTCGAAGAGCACGTGCTGATCGAGGAGCTGGGCGTGTGCGAGGTCTACGTCAGAAAAGCGGGCTGTGATGTGTCGCCGGGCGTCCTCTACGAGTTCGGCTACAGGACGAGCGGTTCCTCTAGCTGGATCATGAGGAAAGAGCTGTCTAAGTCAGGCCGGCGCAGGCGAGCGGGAAAGCCCGCGAGCCCGGAGACGCCTGGTCCCTCTAAAGCCTAAGCCCACGATGTAGATCTCAGGGCTCTCCGGCCTGCTGGCCTTGGGCTTGAAGGGCTTGGCTATCCTGAAGGACCTCTTAAAAGCCGATAACAGCTTGCCGAATAGGCTGCCCTGCGAGGCCTTTACGAGCGCTTTCCCACTCGGCCTGAGCAGCCCTTTGGCCAGCCATAACGCCCTCCTAGCTAGCTCTATTTGCCTGACATGGTCTAGCTCCCTCACACCGGTTAAGCTGGGCGCCATATCCGAGAGCAGCACGTCCGCCTCGCGAGGAAGCTCAGCCCTTATGGCTTCGAGCACGCTATCGGACAACACGTCAGCTGTCAGGACCTTCACGTTATCGAAGCCCAGGGGCTCCACGGGTTTCAGATCCACACCCAGGACAAAGCCCCCCGGTCCCACGACCTCGCGGGCCACCTGGAGCCAGCTGCCGGGGGCACAACCCAGGTCCACGACCACGTCGTCTGGCCCTATAAGCTTGAAAACCTTTATGGCCTCTAGGAGCTTGAAGGCTGCCCTTGACCTGTAACCGCTGGCCTTCGCGAGCCTGTAGTAATGGTCTCCCTTGGCTCTCCAGCTCATTCCTCCTCGGCCCTCTCGGAGAGGAGGGTTGTCCTCAAGGCCCATTCCTTCAGCTCTTCACATGTCACGGGATCCCTCACGCCCCCCGGCGAGCACCTGAAGGCATCTGGGCAATCTAGGCAGGGACAGCCCCTTATGGATTCCACGGAGATCTTGCGCACCCTGGGGTAGAGCCTGTAAGTCCACCGGCCTTTGTAGAGCTCCTTCCTGCGTATCACCAAGCCCCTCCTCTCCAACCTTATAGCGATACGGGAGCCCTCCCTGCTGGTGGCGCCTAAGAGCCTCCACAGCTCGGATTGCAAGACGCCCTTCTCGCCGGCCTCTATTATCATCTTCAGGGCCTTCTGGTACAGGCTTTCCTTCCCGGCTTTCGACATGCCTAGCCCTACTTGCGCGTTGGGTCAGCCGATAAAAGCTTCACGTCTACTCGAAAGCTTTAACGCTCTCCGGGCCCAAGGCCGGGTGGGCGATCATGATGAAGGTCTATAGGTTCGACTTACCGGCCGACGAGCACCCGGATAAGTGGTACAATATCCTGCCCGATTTGCCCGAGCCCTTGCCGAGGCACAAGGACCCTCCTGAGGGGCCCTCCAGGCTGGAGTTCATCGAGCGCGTCTGCCTCAAGGAGTGCCTCCGCCAGGAGTTCTCGGACCAGAGGTGGATTCCGATACCTGACGAGCTCATGGAGTTCTACATCCACGCCGGCCGGCCGAGGCCGCTCTACAGGGCCGTGAGGCTGGAGAAGCGCCTGGGCCTGAAGCACGTACGTATCTACTACAAGCGCGAGGACTTATCGCCCACGGGCTCGCACAAGGTGAACACGGCCCTAGCCCAGTGCTACTACGCGGCCGAGGAAGGGCGTGAGGGCGTGGTAACCGAGACAGGCGCTGGCCAGTGGGGCACCGCCCTCTCCTACGCCGCCCGCCTCATGGGCCTTAAGTGCGTGGTCTTCTGGGTCCGGTCGATCCACGATTGGAAGGTGGACCGGCGCACCTTCATGCGCCTCTACGGCGCGGAAGTACACGCCTCCCCGAGCGATATCACGGAGTTCGGGCGTAAGATAAAGGCTGAGAACCCGGAGCATCCCGGCAGCTTAGGCATAGCTATCTCAGAGGGCCTGGAGTACGCGGATAAACATGAGGGCTTCGTCTACTGCCTGGGCTCTGTGCTGAACCACGTCCTCATACATCAGACCGTGATCGGCCTGGAGACCATGAGGCAGTTCGAGCTGGCCGACGACGAGCCGGACCTCATGATAGGTTGCTTGGGCGGCGGCTCTAACTTCGGCGGCTTCATCCTGCCCTTCGCCGGCGAGGTCCTCAAGGGCAAGAGGGAGTGCGAGTTCCTGGCCGCCCAATCCTGGGCCGCGCCCAACCTCATCAAAGGCGAGTACCGCTACGATTTCGCGGACGTGGCTGGGTTCACGCCCTTACTAAAGATGTATACGCTCGGCCACAAGGTCGAGATGCCGCCCATAAGGGCCGATGGGCTGCGCTACCACGGGGCCGCGCCCATAATAAGCTACCTGCGCCACAAGGGCTTGCTCAAGGCCGTGGCCTATGCCATAGACGAGCGGGAGATATTCGAGGCCGCCAAGCTCTTCGTGGAGACTGAGGGCTGGCTACCAGCGCCGGAGAGCAGCTACGCCATAAGGGCTGCCATAGATAAGGCCCTTGAGTTCGAGCACAAGGGCGAGGAGAAAGTCATAGCCATGAACATAAGCGGCCACGGCTTCCTAGACCTCTTCGCTTACAAGGAGAAGCTATTCAGGGAGGGGGCGCCAAAGTTCCCGCAATAGATGCACCACGCTCAGAAGTCCTGCCCAACATATAAGCGTAAGGCTTCAACTTTTTATATCTGAGAGGAAATACTTGCGAGAGGGCGCCGTGCAGAGGAATCGTAGGATCCAACTTCTGCTCATAGCTTTAACGACGCTGATAAGCATACCCACGGCGGCTTTCCTCCACGTTGCCCGCCTAAACAACGGCGCTGTGACCATCCAAGTGGTCGACGAGACTGGGAAGCCCACAGAGGGCGCGATGGTACGATTGTTCGCTATCACGCCCCCCGACCACAACGTGACGAGTGTTGAAGTATTCCGGAGTAGGCTATATAATTCAGGGCGAGTTCACTTGGATATACGTATATGCTCAAATACGTTATGATGAGTACCAGTTGTATTATGTCGTTTATTACAATCCCTTCGAGCCGCCATTAATGTACCCGCTAGACAGATGGTGGTTCGAGAGCTACATCAGCTACTACGAAACTGATGGAAGTGACATCGTAGGCGGCTTCGCTGAATCTGATGAGATCCCGACCATCTTGAGCCAGCTCTATGAGGGCTACGATTACGAACTTTACGGCATCTATGAGGGTAGAGGGAGGCCAGCGCCCTACTGAACGTACAAGGTGGACCGTCACGATATCGAGGAACGGTACATCCCTAGCGGGACCGAGGCTGCCCAGCGGTATGAGGTGGGCGTCAGCCTGGGCGTCATGCTAGCCTCGCTCATATCGGCGGGCGTGGTGTCCGGCGGTCTGACGTTGCCTCTCTCGCTGCTAGTGTTCATAACTGACTCCTGGGCTATCGAGGGCTACTCGTACGTGAGGTGGTGGGTAGAGTTCGATGCCCCCTCAGCAGGGTTCACCTCTCACCCTAGTGGACATCAGAAAGCTAATTTGAGGTGCCAAGGGCCGGGTAGAAGCTTATTAGCTTGAGCTTTTAGAGCAAGCCAGCTCCACGCACTCCCTCAGGCTCGCTAACCTGACCTCGACGCCCGAGAGGCCGGGCAAGTAGTAAGCAGCTTTCGGCGAGTTCGTGGCCACCAGGTCCACGCCCAGCCGCTCCACCCAGGAGACCACCACACACGTATCGGCTACCACGAGCGCGCCAGAGGCCTCTATGGCTTCCACCAGACTGGGACAGGCGTCCCTGAGGTGCCTGGACGTGCATATCCATAGGTGCTTGCCGGGCCTCACCTTGCGGTCCCTGAGGAGGGCCGCGAGCAGCTCTAGCTCCTCCCGTGAACAGTGGGGGCAACCTATGAATATTAAGTCGGGCTCCCCCGTTGAGGAGAGCTTGTCTATCACGGTCCTCACGTCCTCCTGGCTTACCTGTATTTTCTCGAGTTCCTTGCGGGCCTGTTCCTGACCGATTTCGGCCAAGGAGAACATAGCGGTCATGCCGCCCGAGGCCATAGCAGCGCCTAAGCCCTTCAGCTCCCAATCCGAGAGGCCCTTAAGGTCTTTCAGGAGCGGGACGGTATCCTTAGCTACTTGGCCTACGAAGAAGCCGATGGCCCAGAGCTCTACCTCGTCTTTTGGCTTAAAATCCACATCAATTAATAGGCCGGGCTTCCGATTCTCAGGCCTGTGGAGGCCATGGTCGGGCACCTTGCCGGCTATGGCCGCCGCCAGGGCACTTGGTGCTCCCTCGCGGTTCGTCAGAGCGCCTATGACCGAGTTAGCGTAGACCACGGCCGATGATTCGGCCCAGGCCAGGTGGGAGCCAGCCCCAGGCCTCAGCTGGTAGTAAGGCACGCAGGTCAGGGTCCTTGACACGCCCAGGCGCTCATAGAGGGCCACGAGCTCCTCCTGCCGTGTTATCACATCGCTGGGCAAGTCCAGGAGGTCCAAGATGCACTCGTTAAAGCCGCAGGGGTTCGTGGTGGCCGGGACAGAGGCCCTAGCGCCCAGCTCACATAGCTCCTTAAGGAACTCTATGGCCGCATCGCCAGCGGTCTTGTAAGAGACGCCCGAGACGTGTGCCGATTGGATGGGCACGAGCTTCTCGGCCCCGTAGAGGTCGCCGAGCTTCACTAAGATGCGCATGGCGAGCGCTAGGCCAGGTCCGAATTCGCCCTCTAGGGCGCGCTCTTCCTCGCGCGTCAAGAACATGCCCTCAGCACCCTCACCGTGCCAGCTGAGCCATCTACCTCGAGTAAATCGCCCGTCCTCAGGGCCCCGAGGTCCACGTTCACTACCATGGGCACGCCAGCTATGATGGCCCCCACAACGACTATCTGGTCCGCTACCTCGTTCACTATGGCCGCGGGGGCCAGGCCGCGCTTCTTCAGGGCTAGGAGGACGTAACTGCCGACCGTTGAGCCCTTCCCGTGCGGGAAGCAGAGCACCTTGCCCGCCACGCACTCGCCTTCTAGATCATGGCCTCTCTCGACCACGAGGCCGGTATTGGGGTCCACGCCGCTTAGAAAGCTGATAGGTGTGTGCGATACTAGAGCCTCACCCACGCACCGTCCTTCTACCACGCCCTTGCCCTTCAGCACCAAGCCCTCACGGCCTGAGCGCCTCAAGTCGCCATCCTCCTGGTCGGCGGCTCTACGCCCAGCACCTTCCCGCAGGCCCTCCGGACGGCTTCTCTGTGCTCGGGGAAAGCGTAAACGCGCACTATATCTACGTAGCGCGTCAGGCCTAAGATGAGGGAGTGCACTTCCGACCGGTCTAAGAGCCTCCTCCGGCCGCCCCGAGCGTCGAAGAAGCGTACTTCCGTCAGCTCGCCACCAGGTCTCATGGGCACCGATGGCACTGAGGGCGCGTCTATGAACACCAGCTCGGGCCTAACGCCCGCTTCCTCGGCTATCTCGGCCTCGAGCTTCTTCCTCACGCTCGAGCGGTTGAGTACGTTAGCTAGAAGGCCCTCCCGGCCGTGAACGGGTCTCTCGAAAACGCACTTCAAGAGCCTGCGGGCCTCCAGGCGTTCCGCGAGTTCCTTGGCCAACTTAGAGGGTTCATCATCGGCCTCAAGCGTTATCAAAGCTGTCCTTATATAGCAATCATCTAGCTTGAGGAAGAAATCCACGTCATTTAGCTCCGTGAGGCCTAAGTGCTCATCTGCCCACTCCATGGCGCGTGCCAGCATGACGTTCGCTGCCCTCACGGTCTTATGGAAGTAAACGGCGTTGAACATCTGGAGCCTGGAGAGCACGTAGTCCTCGAAGCTGATGAGGCCGCCGGGGTATTCTACGGCTAGCTCGCCCTCCACTAGGTCGAGCGTGCCCACTAAGCGCCCTATGTCTATGCGGCCGTAGCCCACGCCGGCGAAGTGGGAATCGCGGACCAGGTAATCCATGGTGTCCGGCGAGAGGGCGCCCCAGAATATCTTGGCAACCACTTCCGCCTCGCTTCCATGCCCTACCTGCCCCCCAAAGGCCACTGAGGCTACCTCGTGCCTCGCGAAACCCTGTTCCTCTACCAGATCGCCTAGCTCGCTGACCTCGAGCAACCAGCGGCCAACGTGCTCGTGCGTGAGGCCCTTCTTGGCCAACACCTCCTCGAAGACGTGCGAGTACGGCCCGTGGCCCACGTCATGGATGAGGCCCACTAAGCGGGCCAGGCGAATACCCTCGGCCGAGAGGTGGCCTAGCTCGGCTAACCGGGAGGCCATCAGGCCAGCCACATGCATGACGCCTAAGGAGTGGAGGAAGCGGTCGTGGGTGGCACCGGGATAGGTTAGGTCGGCCTTGGCGAGCTGCCTTATGCGCCTCAAGCGCTGGATGGGCCGCGAATCTATGATAGCCCTCTCGGCTTCGCTGAACCTTATGAAGCCGTGGACGGGGTCCTTAACCTCGTGCTCAAGCCTCAAGCGGGCGCCCCACCATGATACGCCTTGAGGCCTTAATAAGATGGTGGAGCGTCATGGCATCCTCGTGGCCTTCTTCACGACTTCCACAGCCCACCTGGCGGCGGCGCCCACTACCTCCTCGCACTGCCAGAGGAAGCCGCCTTCCACGAACTCCCTCATCTGGTCCGGGTCCCTAAGGTCAAAGTGCCGGCCGAAGAGGGCGCGCTGAACTTCCCGGCACGTGATGCCCCCGAACCTCTCCTTGAACTTCTCGGCCAGCTCGGCCGCTAGCTCGTAGACCTCAAACCTGGCCTCGGGCGTTTCCTCGTACTCCTCACGCTCGGGGGATACACAGAGGCCCACGGCGGCCGCCGCGCCAGTCAGAGCCCCGCAGGTGCCCCAGCCCGTCAGGCCTACCCCGCCGGCTAAGCCCACCATGGCCTTAAACGCCGCCTGGCTGGCCGCGCCCGCCAGGCCCAGGGCATCGGTTACGGCCGCCAAGACGGTCTGGGCGCAACCATAGTACCTGTGGAGGTACTCCCTGGCCAGCCTATCGGCCTCGTGAGCTGCTTCCTCCAAATTTATCCACCTCCGCTATCTCCTGTCCCGTGGCTGCCCGATAAGATTTCCCGGGAAGCCGCGCTCCCCCAGCTTGGCCAATACGAGTTCTAACACGTCACGGGCTACCTCATCCACAGGCGGCTCGCCATTCACTAGGACTAGCTCGCTGGCCTCCACCAGGGCCAGGTAAACACGCCTGACGGCCTCCTGAATGGACTCCTCCTCAAGCACTGTCCTAGCCTGGCCCGCTTTGCTCTTCCTAGCCAAGGCTACCTCGGGCCTCACGTCCAAGTAGATGGCCAGGTCGGGCTTAGGCGCGAAGGAGTTGAGCTGCCTTAACCAGGCCATGTCTAGGCCAGCCGAGCCCTGGTAGGCTAAGGAGGAGTAGTAATAGCGGTCCAATATGACCACCTTGCCTGCCTCAAGCGCTGGCTTGATAACGCGCTCTACGTGCCAGAACCTATCGAGCGCGAAGAGCACGGCCTCTATCATCGCGGGAGGGCGCTCCTGGCCCCTCAGCAAGGCTTTGATGAGCTTCCCGATACGCCCCTCGGTGGGCTCGGTGGAGAGAACGACATCTAGGCCCCTTGACCTCAGCTCAGAGGCCAAGAGGCGGGCCTGGGTGGTCTTGCCGCTCGCGTCTATGCCCTCTATGCAAATTAAGATGCCCCTGCCCTCGCTCAAGCCACCTTCCTCTCCCTGGCGTGCTTCAACAAATGCCCTACCTCGGGCCCTATGAGCTCCTTAACGGCTAGCTCAGCCGCGTCAGGTGAGCCGGGTATGCAGAAGACAGCCGTGCCAGCCCTCACGCCGGCCAGGGCCCTTGTGAGCATGGCGGCAGAGCCCACGCGCTGGTAGGAGAGCATCCTGAAGAACTCGCCGAAGCCGGGCAACTCCTTATCTAATAAGGGCCTTATGGCCTCCACGGTCATGTCGTCCGGGCTAAGGCCCGTCCCTCCGGCGAAGATGATGGCGTCCGCGCCCTTAGCCGTCTCCTCGGCCAAGGCCAGCCTGATAGCGGCTACCTTATCTGGGACCACGCGCCTGGAGATGACCACGTGCCCTGCCTCTTCTAGCAGCCTGCATATAGTATCGCCCGTGATATCGGGGGGCGGCTCCCGGCCCTCCTGGAGGGCCTGGTAACGCGATGTGCTTACCACCACGACCGCGAACCTCACGCGCTTGGGCGCCCCGCGCTTATGGGTTTCTGGCACGCTCATCAGACCAAGGGGACTACAGTAAGGCTTATAAGCGATGTGCATAGCCGTGCCTATCGGCATGACGGGGAAGCACGCCATAGTGCTGGCAGCAGTTCTGGTCGCGCTGACCGCATCAGCGGCGGTGCTGTGGCTGGGATGGAGGCCCAACAAGCCCGTGCTCGTGGTCTTCCACGCCGGCAGCCTGACGGTCCCCTTTAAGGAGCTGGCCAAGCGCTTTGAGGCCGCTTACGGTGTTGAAGTCCACTTAGAGGCCTACGGGAGCGTGGACGCCATCAGGCAGATAATCGAGCACGGCCGGTCGTGCGATGTGCTGGCGGTAGCAGACTACAAACTCATACCACAGCTCATGTGGCCTGATTATGCGGGTTGGTGCCTGATCTTCGCGACTAACGAGATAGTAATCGCCTACACGGACAACAGCCTCTACGCGGACGAGATAGGGCCCGATAACTGGCCCGACGTGCTCTGCCGGGAGGGCGTGCGCATAGGGCGGGCTGACCCGGCCCGCGACCCCTGTGGCTACAGGACCCTGTTAGTATGGAAGTTAGCCGAGGCCTATTACGGCCTCGATGGCCTCTACGAGCGTTTGATGGCCAAGTGCCCCCAGCCCACTAGGCCCAAGAGCCACGACCTAGTAGCGCTGCTCCAGATGGGGCAGCTGGATTACGCCTTCCTCTACAAGTCGGTCGCCGTCCAACACGACCTCAAGTTCGTGGACCTCCCGCCCGAGATAGACCTGGGCCACGAGGAATACGCGAACTTCTACGCGAGCGCCAGCGTGGAGGCAACGGGCCTGGGCGAGGTGAAGGGCGAGCCGATAAGATACGCCATCACCATCCCGAAGGTCGCCGAGAAGCCCGACCTGGCCTTGAAGTTCGTGGAATTCCTCTTGAGCGAGGAAGGTACCGACGTGCTCACGTCCTGTGGCCAGAACGCCGTCAGGCCCGCGCTGGCCTTAGGCTACGATAACTTGCCCGAGGACCTGAAGCCATACGCGGTGAGGTGGGAGCGTGGCACGTAGGCCTGGCCTCCTGCCCTGGCCCGTGTTGGCCCTCGCGGCCGTGAGCTTCGCCTTGTTGGCGGTGCCCGTGGCCTCCGCCTTTATTTCTTGCCCCCCGGGCGAGCTAATTAAGGTGGCTTCTGACCCAGAGGTCCTCAGGGCTCTGGCCACTAGCTTCGCCACGGCCACCATAACCACCCTCTTGTCGCTGGCCCTCGGGACACCCCTTGCTTACGCGCTCTCTAGGGCCGGGAGGAGGATGCGCTCCGTGGCCGAGGCCGTATTGGCCGTGCCCGTGCTGCTCCCCCACTCGGCAGCTGGCGTGGCCCTCTTGAGCGTGCTGGGGCCGGCAAGCCCCTTTAGGGGCCTTAGGGACATCGTGCTCGACGCGCCGCTGGGCATAATAGCTGCCCAGGCCTTCGTGAGCGCCCCGCTCCTCATCTTCTCGGCCCGTGCGGCCTTTGATGACGTGCCCGTGGACCTAGAACTCGCGGCCAGGAGCCTAGGCGCCTCCAGGCTGAGGACCTTCTTCTGGGTCAGCCTCCCCCTGGCTAGGAGGGGCATCTTGGCCGGCGCCCTCCTGACGTGGGCCCGCGCCCTCAGCGAGTTCGGGGCCGTGGTAGTGCTGGCCTATTACCCCATGACGGTACCCGTGTTGGTCTACCACCGCTTCTTGGCCTGGGGGCTGAGGGGCTCCCAGCCCGTGGTGGCCCTGCTCGTGCTCCTCACGGCTGTTATACTCGCCTGCCTGACGTGCTTGGGCGTGAGCCCTTACGGGCGAGGGGGGATAGGGCGTGTTAGCTCTTGAGGGCGTGAGGGCCAAGGTTGGCTCCTTTGAGCTCTCGGACGTGGATTTAGAACTCGGCGAGGGGCGCTACATGGTCCTCATGGGGCCCACGGGCGCCGGCAAGACCACGCTCCTTAACGTGGTGGCCGGTCTCCTCAAGCCCTTAAGCGGCCGCGTCCTGTTAAACGGACGTGATATCACGGACCTTCCACCCGAGAAAAGGCCGATAGGCTACGTGTTCCAGGACAACAAGCTCTTCCCGCATCTGACGGCCTGGGAAAACGTGGCCTTCGGCCCTAAAGCTAGGAGACTCAGGGGCAGGGAGCTAAAGGAGGCCGTGAGGTGGGCGTTAGAGCTCGTGGGGGCCGAGCACCTAGCCGATAGGAGACCCCACCAGCTGAGCGGCGGGGAAGCCAAGAAGATAGCCTTGGCCAGGGCCCTGGCCCTCAGGCCCAAGCTCCTTCTCCTGGATGAGCCCCTAGCGCATATAGATGAACGCTCCAGGGAAGAGCTACTGGCCCGGCTCGGCGAGCTGAAGGAAGAATTAGGCCTTACGGCCATCCACGTCACGCACGACAGGCTCGAGGCCCTGAAGCTAGCCGACGACCTGGCTTTCATAGATGCTGGCCGCCTCCTCCAGGCCGGCGAGGTAAGCGAGGTGCTGCGTAAGCCGTCCAGCGAGCTGGTGGCCAGGTTCTTAGGCTACGAGAACGTGCTGAGGTGCCGTTGTAGGCGAGCGGGCGATTTATATGAGCTGAACGTGGGTGATTTGACCTTCGTGGCCGCCGAGGGACGCGAAGGCGATGTGCTAATGTGCCTCAGGGCCGAGGACATCTTCCTCTCTAGGGAAGCGCCCAGGACGAGCGCCAGGAACGTGCTGAAGGGGCATGTGGTAGCGCTTGAGCCCGCTGGCCCGCTTATCAAGGTGAGGGCCGACGTGGGCTCAGGCGTGGAGCTGGTCTCGGTCATAACGCCTGCTTCAAGGGCCGAGCTAAGCATGGAAGTGGGCGCGGATATCTACCTGGCCTTCAAGGCATCGAGCGTGAGGGTGATTTGAATGGCGGCCCAGGTGCTAACGCCCGTTGAGGAAGCCCTCAAGGCCTACCTCAGCAGGCTCTCAGAGGCCCTTAAGCCGCTGCCCGCCGAGGAGGTCCCGGTGCCCGAGGGCGCGTTAGGGCGCGTATTAGCCGAGGACGTGGTAGCACCAGTTGACCTGCCGCCCTTTAACAGGGCCGTGATGGACGGTTACGCAGTTAGGGCAGAGGATACCTTCGGGGCTAAACCGGATAAGCCCGCCAGGCTGAAGCTGGTAGGCCGCGTGGCAGCCGGGCAGGCCTCTCCCGGCCTGAAGATAGGGCCGGGGGAGTGCGCTGAGGTGGCGACGGGCGCTGCGCTGCCTGAGGGGGCGAACGCGGTCGTGAGGGCAGAATACGCTAGGGCTGACTCGGACTCTGGCGTGGTCGAGGTCTACATGCCCGTATCGCCAGGCGAATCGGTGGATGAAGCCGGAAGAGATGTGAAAGCCGGCCAGGCGGCTTTAGAGCGCGGTAGGCTGCTCAGGGCGCCGGACATCGCCCTCCTGCTGGCCCTGGGCTTGAGGTCCGTGAAGGTGTTCAGGCGCCCTAAGGTGGGCGTGTTAGCTATCGGGAGCGAACTCGTGAACGTTAGCGAAGAGCCTGGGCCAGGGCAGATCAGGGACGTGGACAGGCCCATGATCATGCTCATGGCCATGGAGCTGGGGGCCGAGCCCGTTGACCTGGGCATAGCGCCCGACGATGCCGGGGCCATAAGGGAAGTGCTCCTCAGGGGCCTGGAGGCCTGCGATGTCGTGCTTACCACGGGCGGTGCCTCCGTGGGCCGCGCCGACCTGGCCGTGGAAGCCATAAGGGGCCTGGAGGGGGCCGAGGTAATAGTCCACCGGGTGGCCATGAGGCCTGGGAGGCCTGTGGCGCTCGCGCTGGCGAGGGGCAAGCCTATTATAGCCCTCCCCGGCCCGCCGGCCGCCTGTTTCCTGGCCTTTCAGGTGTTCGCCAGGCCCGTGCTGCTGAAGCTGATGGGCGTGAGGGAAGGCTTAGAGCCCATCTGGCCAACTGTGAGGGCGCGCTTGGCCAGGAGGGTGCCTTCCAAGGTAGGCTTCACCGACTTGGTGCGCGTCAGGCTGCTGAGGGGGCCAAGTGGGGGCCTGATAGCTGAGCCCCTGGCCGCGAGGGGCGCGGGCATAATATCCTCGCTGGCGAGGGCCAATGGCATCCTAGCTATCCCGGGCGAACTCGACGTGTTAGAGGAAGGCGAGGAAGTAGAGGTCCTTTTGCTCTCCTGCCCGGAGCTGGCGGAGGTGCATGCTTGATGCGCGTGAGGGAGCTCGCCAGCCTTAAGGAGGCCTTAGAGGCCGTTAGACGCGCCTTCAGGGCTGAGCCCCTGGGAACCGAGGAAGTAAGGCTCGAGGGCGCGTTAGGGCGCGTATTAGCCGAGGACGTGGTAGCGCCCATAGACGTGCCGGGCTTTAGGAGAGCCCTCATGGACGGTTACGCAGTCAGGGCAGAGGATACCTTCGGAGCCAGCCTAGAAGCGCCGGTCGAGCTGAAGCTCGTGGGCGAGGTAGAGGTCGGGAGGGCAGCGGACATCAAAATAGGGCCGGGGGAGTGCGCGGCCATCTCAACAGGCGCCATGTTGCCTGAGGGCGCGGACGCAGTCGTGAAAGTGGAGGCGACCACGAGGGAGGATGACCGCGTGCTGGCCTTCGAGGCCGTGGCCCCGGGCCAGAACGTGATGGCGGCGGACGCGGACGTGAAAGCCGGCGACGTGATCCTGAGGGCTGGCGATTTGATAACGCCTCAGAGGCTCGGCATCTTGTCGGCCCTGGGCTTGAGGTCCGTGAAGGTGTTCAGGCGCCCTAAGGTGGCCATAATATCCACGGGCGTGGAGCTCGTGCCGCCTGGAGGGCGCCTCGGGCCAGGCCAGGTATACGACATTAATTGGGCCAGCCTCCACGGGGCTGTGAGGTTAGCGGGCGGGGAGCCCGTCTTCCTCGGCATAGCCAGGGACAGGCTGGATGAGCTAACGAGCCTCCTGTCCAAGGGCCTTGAGCTAGCCGATTTAGTGGTGGCCACAGGCGCTTCCTCAGTGGGCGCCTCTGACCTCATGCGTGAAGCTCTAGCGGCCCTGGGGGCGCGGGTGATCGTAGACGGCGTGAGGTGCAAGCCCGGTAAGCCCACCATAATAGCCGAGGCAGGGGGCAAGCCCGTCTTCTGCCTGCCCGGCAAGCCCACATCGGCCCTGGTGACATTCACCGTCTTCGTAGAGCCCATCCTGGCCAAGTTAGCGGGCCTCAAGGGCATAGCCAGGCCGACCGTCAAGGCCACGCTGGCCGCTAGGGTGGTGCCGGACGCCGGGCGCCACAATTTCGTGCCCGTGGTGCTATCTAAGGGGGCCGCTTCTGGCCGCTTCCTAGCCCGGCCCGTGTTCAAGGACGCGGCCGCCATAACGGCCCTGGGGAGCGCCCATGGCTACGTTGAGATGCCGGAGGGCACCGAGTTCCTGCCCGAGGGCGCGGAGGTCGAAGTAGTGCTCTTCTGGCCCGCCTGGCCGCTGGGGAGGTCTGATATTGAGCCCTAAGACGCCCCTCTTAATCGATAGGTTCGGGAGGCCCGTGGACGGGCTTAGGATTTCCATAACTGATGCCTGTAATTTCGCCTGCATATATTGCCATAAGGAGGGCGTCGGGCCTGGGGCTGGCCCAGCTGGGCAGGAGCGCCTCATGAGCCCCGAGGAGCTGGGCCGTATCGCGCGCGTGGCCGCCGAGTTAGGCATCGTCAAGGTGAAGCTCACGGGCGGGGAGCCCACCCTCAGGCCTGACGTAGTGGACGTGGTAGCCGAGATAGCCGCCGCGCCCGGCTTAGTGGACCTCTCCATGACCACCAACGGCTCGAGGCTGGCTGACCTGGCCTACGAGTTGGCCGAGGCAGGCCTGATGAGGGTTAACGTGAGCTTGGACACGCTCGACCCTGCTAAGTTCAAGTTCATAACGGGCCGGGATTGCTTGCCAGAAGTCCTGGCCGGCATAGAAGCGGCCTTGGACGCGAGCCTAAGGCCCCTGAAACTCAACATGGTCCTCCTCAGGGGCCTCAACGACCACGAGGTATGGCGTATGGTGGAGTTCGCGCGGGAGAAAGGCGCTATCCTGCAGGTCATAGAGCTGGTGCGCGCCCCCGGCGTCCCGGAGCGCTTTTACGCAGCTTATCACGCCGACCTAGCTGGCCTTGAGGCCGAGCTAGCCAGGCGCGCCGAGCGCGTAATCAGGCGCGAGTTACAGGACAGGCCCAAGTTCTTCTTGCCTGATGGGGCTGAGGTAGAGCTCGTCAGGCCCGTGCATAACAGCCGTTTCTGCGCGAAGTGCAGGCGCCTCAGGCTCACGGCTGATGGCCGCCTCAAGCTCTGTCTCATGAGGCCTGACGCGCTCGACCTGTTAGGACCCCTGAGGGCCGGCGTCAGTGATGAAGAGCTAAAGGCCATCTTCAAGCGCGCGGTAGAGCTCAGGGAGCCCTTCTACAAGGCCGATGCGATCGGGCAAAGCTAATAAGAGCCCCGAGGCCCCGAGTCCCTGGGTGCCGCCGTAGCTCAGGTGGTAGAGCGGCGGGCTGTTAACCCGTAGGTCGTGGGTTCGAGTCCCACCGGCGGCGCCAATCTCAGCAAGAGGAAAAAGGAGGGCAGGTCGGGGGCCTGTCTCATTTAAAGAGTTCGTAATCGTAGGCCGTGAGCCTCCTAGCCCGGTCTTCCTCGATCACGTAGGTGTCCTCGACCTTGATGGCCCCGAGGCCCGGTATAGTTATAGGCGAGTGGACAGATGCCAGAACCATGCCGCGCTCCACCGTGTATTGCCTATGGGCCGCGACTATGGTAGTTATAGGGTCCTCCTCCACCAGCAGGCCTACTCCATGTGCGAAGCCGAGCACGAAATGCTTCTCGTAACCCTTCTCCCTGAAGTGGGCTTCTATAGCCTTCTGGACCTCGATTAACTTGACCCTGGGCCTAAGGCCCTCCTCGGCCAGAGAATGCGCTTCTAAGAAAGCCCTTAAGGCCTCCTCAGCTCCTTCCTTCGGCTTGCCCACGAAGACCGTCCTGGTCATGTCCGCGTAATAACCGCCTTGGTCGGCCGCTACCACGATGACCACGGGGTAGCCCTCCCTCACGTGTACGTCCGGCAGGGGCTCAGCGTGTATCCTGATGGATGGGCCAGCATTCACGTAGACGAGCGGGTGCCGTGCCCCGCTCTTCATGAGGACGTAATAGGCCTCGGCCGCCACCTCCAGCTCCGTAGCGCCGGGCTCCACGGCTTCAACAGCTGCTTCCATGCCCTTCGCGCAGGTCTCGGAGGCCCTCTCTATGAGGGTTATCTCCCGCCGATCCTTAATCATGCGTAATTTCATGATAAGGCCGTGGACGTCCCCCACCTCCACTTGGCGGTTAAGCTTCTTGAAGAGCTCGAAGAAAAGCACGTAGGCATCGCGTTCCAGGCTGTAATCGAAGCCCACGACCTTGAAGCCCCCATCGCGTATGGCCCCGCTTACGGCCCTCATGAGCTCCTCGGCCCTCCTCCAAGTCCTTACGTCTTCTATGCCCGTCTGCTCCTTCAGCTCGGGAGCCTCGTCCTCGAAAGCGAAAGCTATCGGCTCGCCCTCGGCTGGCACTAAGAGGGCTGGCCTCAGCCATTTCACGCCCGTGAAATAGGCGAAGGAGGAGAGGGTCCTTATCATAGAAGCATCCACACCTGCCTCGCGCATCAGCTCTTGGAAACGCTCTATCCTACCGCGATATGGCTCTGGCTGCCCCAACTGGTACACCACTAAACACCGCTAAGCCCAGCCTATAAGAAGTGCCCTCCGGTCATCAAACCTCAAGCGCCCTGTTGGCGAACTTGGCTCTTCCAGAAGGCTGGCGGCGTCCACAAGACCCAGGCCGGGACGGCCTTGACGAACTCGAAGGCCTCCATCCAGTTCCTGAGGCCCAGTTTCCTGGCTAGCTCCTCGAGCGGCATGGCCGTCCGCACGTACTCCTGGAGTATCTCGAGCGTCTCCTCGTTGATCACGATTTCCTTACCGCCCACCCTGACCACTAGCTCGCCGTCGCGCTCCTCTACTTTAACGCTGCTCATGGCTGGGCCGTCGGGCGCGGCTCCCTCAGATAAGCTTTTTGCGCCCCTCACAGCTCATGTTGGCCCACAAAGGTTAAAAACACGCTCTCAGCCCCGTAACTGGCGGGGCTGGCCTTGGGCTCGAGGCTGAGGGAGCTGATACCTAAGCCCAGGAGCAAGTTCCTGCGCGTCCGCTGCCCCAGGTGCGGTAACGAGCAGATAGTGTTCAGTCACGCCACCACGCGCGTGAAATGCTTCGTGTGCGGCACCCAGCTCGCCGAGCCCAGGGGCGGGAAGGCTAAGATACTCGGCATAATAGTCGAGGTGCTCGAGTGAGACCCCCGGGCCACGAGACCTTATATCTGCTGGTAAGTGCCATTTCCTGAGGTGTGCTATAGGTGCCCCCATCGGCCCATTACGCGCGAGTCCTAGTTCACGCGCCCTTCGCCGACCTATATCGTGGCTTCGCCAGGAGGCACGGGAACTGCTTCAGGAGGTGCTTGAGGCTCGAGGACGGACGCCTCCTGGGCATCATCTTGGGCGAGAAGTTCTTCTTCAGGACGAGTAGCACGGCCTCCATAATGGTCATCTTGGAGGAGCGCGATCGCGCCCGGACCGTGGCCGAGATAATCTCACACGCGGGCGGGAAGGGTATCTTCGATATCTCTTACGCGGCTCACACCGATTACGTGCACGAAGTGTTAAGCGATATAAGGGAAATGGGCTTCCGCTACGAGCTGCTTGAGGAGATAGACTACTTCGAGCCAGGCAAGGCGCCTTATGACCCAGACGAACCGCTTAAGCGGGCCTGACGCAAGCTCGGGTGGAGGTGGCTGGCGTGCACGTGCTGAGGAAACGCGAGTGGCCACGTGTGGGCGAGCTCGTGGTGGCCACTGTAGATAGGATAACGGATTATGGGGCCTACGTGTTGTTGGACGAGTACGATAACAAGGAAGGATTGCTTCACATATCCGAGATATCATCGCGTTGGGTGCGTAACATACGCGATTGGGTGCGCGAGGGGCAGAAGGTCGTCCTGCGCGTGATAAGGGTGGACCCGAAGAAGGGCCACATAGACCTCTCGCTCAGGCGCGTGAGCGAGTACGAGAGGAGGGAGAAGTTCTTAGAGTGGAAGAGGAACAGGCGCGCCCTGAGCCTCCTGGCCTCGGCCGCCACTAGGCTCAACATGCCTGTGGAAAAGGTCGTAAAGGCCGTCTGGCCTAAGTTGGTGGAGGAATTCGAGGACGCTCTCGGGGGCCTTGAGGTAGCGGCCGACGAAGGCCCTGAGGCCCTGGTAGAACTCGGCATACCAGATAACATAGCTAAGGCCGTGGCTGAGGTAGCTGAAGAGCGCATAAAGAAGAGGGAGGTGAAGATAGCCGGCGTCTTGACGCTTACCTCCCTGGCCCCTGACGGCGTGGAACGCATAAAGAAAGCCCTGGTGGAGGCAGAGGGCGCCTGCCCCGAGGGGACGAGGGCTAGGATATACATCATAGGGGCGCCCAAGTATAGGGTCGAGGTCATGGCGGATGATTATAAGGTGGCCGAGAAAGCGCTGAGAGCCGTGGTGGACGCGGCTTTAAAAGCCATAAAAGAGCTGGGGGGTGAGGGCTCTTTCGAGAGGGAGAAGAAGTGAAGTGGCTCATGAGGAAGTGCGTGAACTGTGGCCGTTACACGCTCAGGCAGGACCGCTGCCCCGTCTGCGGCTCGGAGGTCAGGGTACCGCACCCGCCTAGGTTCTCGCCGGAGGACAAGTACGTGCGCTACAGGCTGAGGGCCAAGCTGAGCGGGGGACCGGGGGATAGCGGCGGGGAGCAACTCGAGCCAGAAGGAAATGCTTCTCAGTAATTTTCATGTGTCCTCCGGCATTCTTTAGGTTAAGTTAATTTTAAGGGGTGCCCACCACCTTGCGGTGGGGCGAAGTGCCGCACATCTCAAAGATCGGCAAGTACGCCGTCAAGAACCCGAGCGCCATCAGGGAGATACTCTCCGTCGTAGCCGATTTCGAGAAGCACCCCGAGAAGTACCCCAGGAAGCTCATTTACTTAGCAGGGGGCTGGCCCCAGGACCCCCCTCCGCCCGTGCTAAGGGAGGCCGCGCGGGAGCTGGCCGAGGACGAGGGGGCCTTTAACCTCTCAGCCCGCTACTGCCCTACTAAAGGCGATCCCGATTTCATCGAGGCCCTCGTCCGCTACGAGGAAGCCGTCTGGGGCAGGCGCGTGAGGGAGGGTGAAGATGCCATCATAGTGGGCTCAGGCAGTACGGACCTCACGGCCGCCGCCATGATGGCCTGCCTAGACCCCGGCGATGAGCTCATCATCACCTGCCCCGGCTACCTGAACTACAAGCGCCAGGTCGAGATAGAGAGTCTCCTGGGCGTCCAGGTAAAGTGGTGGCCTATCGTCAAGGACCAAGAGTACGCGCCCGATCCCGGCGAGCTGGCGGATATCATCACGGACCGGACCAGGCTCGTGATAATCACGACACCCGGCAACCCGGACAGCAAGGTCATGCCTGAGGACGTCCTCGAGGGCGTGATGGACGTGGCCGAGGAGAAGGACATATGGGTCATGCTCGACCTGGCCTACAGGGCTTACTTCTTCGATGAGGAGCCCAAGTACCTATCGAGGCCCAGGAGGCCTAACGAGATACTCATGTGTACGCTCTCTAAGGAGTTCAGGGTACCCGGTTGGAGGCTGGCCTATGCCATAGCCGATCCCGGGCTCGTGGAGGCCATGAACGCCATAGAGCAGGCCAGGGTCCTCTGCCCCAGCACGCTGGCCCAGAAGATCCTGGTCAGGGCGCTCTCGACGGACGAGCGCCTCAAGGCCATCAGGGCCTATTACGACGCTGGCAGGCAGAAGTACGCCCGTGTGGCCAAGCTAGCTTACGAGGCCGTCCAGGATGCCATGCCTAAGGCCGTGCCGCTAGAGCCCCAGGGAGGCTTCTACGTCTTCTTCGACGCCTCGGCTTATGACCCGCAATCTAGGAGGCTCTGCCGTAGGCTGTTAGAGGAAGTCCAGGTCGCCCTGGCGCCCGGGAAGGACTTCGGCATGGAAGGCTGGCTCAGGCTGGCCTACGCGCCCACCGTTGAGAAGCCCGAGCTCATCAGCGAGGCCATGGAGCGCATAAAGAGCGTGTTAGGTTCTTAAGGGCTTGCCCCGCCCGGTCGGCCCGCTTTTTTGTCCTGGCCCCTCGTGGAACACTTATATAATGCCCTAAGGCCCCAGCCGGTAAGGTGGCCGAAATGGTGATGATGGATCCCGTGGCCAACGGGCTCACGGCCATAAAGAACGCGGAGATGGTGCGCAAGAAGGAGGTTGTGATATGCCCTGCCTCCAAGCTGCTGGGCGCCATACTCAAGGTCATGCAGAAGTACGGCTACATAGGGGAATTCGAGTATATTGATGATGGCCGGGCTGGCAAGTTCAGGGTCCAGCTCTTAGGCCGCATCAACAAGTGCGGTGCTATAAAGCCGCGTTTCCCCGTGCGCAAGGACGAGTTCGAGGAATGGGAGAAGCGCTACCTACCAGCCAGGGACGTGGGTATCCTCATAGTCTCGACCTCCCAGGGCGTGATGTCGCACCACGAGGCGAAGAAACGCGGGATAGGCGGCCGCCTGGTGGCCTACGTCTATTAGGCCCGGGAGGTGGCCTGTGCTAGGGGTGCGTGTCAGCCATGGCTTACCGGGAGTTCAGGGTGGTGGAGATACCGGACGGCGTCCAGGTGAGCGTGGAAGGCAAGGTAGTGCGCGTTAAAGGGCCTCTGGGTGAGCTCAAGCGTGATTTCTCCCACGCGCCCGTGGAGATAAGGCTGGACGGTAATAAAGTGGTCGTAGAGGCCTTTTGGCCCAGGAAACGCGAGAGGGCCATGGTAGGGACGGTAGCAGCCCACATAAGGAACATGATAACGGGAGTCACGAAGGGCTTCACGTATAAGATGAAGATAGTGTTCACGCACTTCCCGATCCAAGTGAGCGTGGAAGGTGATAAAGTAGTGATAAAGAACTTCTTGGGCGAGAGGGCGCCGCGCGTGGCCAAGATAATGCCGGGCGTGCGCGTGGAGGTCCAGAAGGAGGACGTGATCGTGAAGGGCATAGATATAGAGGCCGTGGGGCAGACAGCGGCTAATATAGAACAGGCCACGAAGGTGAAGGGCAAGGACACGCGTGTCTTCTTAGACGGTATCTACATCTACGAGAAACAGGTAGGCATGTAAGAGCCCGTTAGCGAGCTGGCCCTTGGGCACGTATATTGAATATAGCACACTTGCCCTGTCCTGATTTCAGCCCTTCAGCCACCTAAGCGTCTCTAGAGCCTTATCCAACTCCGCCTTGAAGACACCAACACAGGCATCACAGACCCCCCCGACCCACACCAGGAACTCCTTGTAGCGCAGCAAACCGCAGCCGAAGAGGCAAGAGCAGGTCTCCCCGTATTCCTCGTAGAGACCCCTAGGCGAGAGCACGTAATCGCTCACGGCCAGGAGCTCGCCATCCGCGTCCAGCACGGCCAGGCCGTTCCTGTAAGTGAAATCAAGCTTGGAGACGCTGTGCCAGCCGATTAGATACTCGTCTCCCGATAGCTTGACAGCGTTCGTGGACCAACCCACATGGCTCTCCCATTCCTCAGGCCCCATGACGGGCTCTAAGTGCTCCTCCGGCATCTCAAAGGTCTCTAGGTCGGCCCGGGCCCGCCAACAGAGCTTCACGCCCCTCACGACGGGCCTAGTGGCCAGGGTGGCCTCCCGCCCCTCGAGGCGCAGAAAGGCGCTATCGCGGTTAGAGGGCGCCCAGACGTTATCGCCCTTACGGGCCGAGAAGTAGCCCCTCCTTAGCACATTGAAATCCTCATCTAACTCGGCCAGGGCCAGGGCATCTGTCTTGACCGTCTGGCCCCCCAGCTTGTAGAGGCCCTTGCCGCAGTAGAGCACCAACCACCTGCCGGGCACCTTGAGCACCCGGGGGTCCTCGCAACCCAGGCGCTCCCAGGGGTTCTTGGGCCAGAGCACTATGCGCGTGGGTAGAGGCGTCCGGCCCACCTGGCCCGCGAGCAAGCCCTCAGCTGGCGCCCTCGCCACTCCCACGCTGGAGACGTAATTGTAGAACTCGAAGATTAGCCTGGCGAAGATGTAGAGCTCGTCGCCCACGAGAGCCGCGCCGGGGTTAAAAGCTGCTATCGGGAAGCGCCTGTGGTAGTTCGTGATGTAGAAGTCGCTAGGCCCTAAATAAGCAGCCCTCTCGAAAACATCGTTTATCTCCGGCTTCCTGAGGCCCTTAAGCTCTTTCAGGCCTTTCTCGGTCTTGGCCCAAAGGGCTTCCTCTACCACCTGCCAGCCGGGTGGCCCGCTCCCGCTCAAGCTAGCGCACCGCCCAGAATTCGCCCTAGATGTATAAAAAGCTCGGGAGCGGCCTTCCTCAGGCCTCCAGAGGAAGGCCAGCGGCCAACACGGCCTTATACTGGGGCGAGCGAGCCCATTTCACGAGCTCCCTGATCCTAAGCACGGGCCAGGGCTGTGTCCTCCTGCCTATGGTGAGGCCCCTAAGCTTGTCTATGGCCCCGGATACCTTGCTACGGAGCTTAGCGAGCTTCCCCTCGGGGGCCTCCTGCTCCTGTTGGGCCTCGAGCTCTTCTGCCTGCCTCAGTAATTCTTCGATGTTTATCTCGCTCCAGAGCTTCTTAGAAGGAGCGCCTAACTTGACGAGCGCTCTCACAGCGGCATCTAGATCTTGGCAGGCCAGCAAGCCAGCTCTGTCAGCGCTGAAGTCGGAGACACGGCTCCAGCTCAGGAGGGCGGCCTCAAGGCCCTTGCCTATTATCTCGCCTATGCCGAGCGTCATCCTGCCCACCAGGGCCAGGATCTGCGATATGTAATGGGCCATGGTCTGGTAGAGCGTGTGCTCGTAAATGAAGTGGCCCAGCTCGTGGCCTAACACGAAACGGAGTTCGTCATCGCCCAGCACGTCTACGAGGCCCGTGCTGACCACTATCATAGCCTGCGTGACGCCCACGATGTAAGAGAACGGATGGGGGTTGCACTCCACGAAGAGCTCGGGGGGCTTAGGCACGCCCAAGGTCCTAGCGCAGTCCAAGTAGAGCTCGTAGAGGCTGGGGCACTGCTTCTCGCCCACCCTGAGGCAGCTGGCCAAGAGCTCCCGCCTTATCTTGCCCTCAAGGCCCCACTCGATGATCTTCCTCGTCAGGGAGTCCAAGCCCTTCATCTTCTTAAGGGCCTCTAACGCCCGTTCGTCCGCCGGGTGCTTAAGCCCCTCAACGAGAGCACGGGGAAAACACAGCCTCTTAGTGTCCTGGGGCAAGGGCAGGGTCCCCTCCTTTTTCAGCACATATCGCGCGCTGGTCCTTAAAGGGCTTCCCACAGCTAACTCGGGTCTTCTCACGACTTATATGCTGGCGCCGCGTACTCAAGTCGGCCATGTCGGCCCAGCTAACAGACGAGCACGGTGCTTTCTTGGTCCGCTTGGCCAGGAAGGCCATAGAGGAATACCTGCGCTCCGGGACTGTGGTAGAGCCGCCAGCCGACACGCCCCAGCGTCTCTGGGAGCCCATGGGGGTCTTCGTCACGCTGAACAAGCTCGTGGGAGGCCGGAAGATGCTCAGGGGCTGTATAGGGTTCCCATATCCTCAGAAGCCGCTCGTGAGGGCCACGATAGAAGCCGCTATAGCCTCGGCCACGGAGGACCCGCGTTTCCCGCCCGTCCAGCCGGACGAGATGGACGAGGTAGTGGTGGAGGTGAGTGTGCTCACCCAGCCCGAGCTGGTGCGCGTGAGCGACCCGAGGGAATACCCGAAGGCCATAAAGGTAGGCCGTGATGGCCTCATCGTAGAGAAAGGCGTCTTCAGAGGCCTCCTCCTCCCCCAAGTGCCGGTCGAGTGGGGCTGGGATGAACAGACCTTCCTGAGCCAGACCTGCATGAAAGCCGGCCTTTACCCCGATGCCTGGCTGGACCCGGACACACGCATCTACCGTTTCCAGGCCATAATCTTCGAGGAAGAGGAGCCCCGAGGCCCCGTGAAGCGTAGGGAGCTAACGCCTTCAGGCCGGGCGGGAGGAAGCATAGGGCAGGTCCACCTTCCCGAGGAATCGCTCAAGGATGGTGACCTGCTCGAAGACCACTATTAAGCCGCCTTCCTTGGCCACACGGGCGGCTTCTGCTAAAGCGCGCCCTGGGTCGCTGAAGTAAGAGACACCCCTCCTATGAGCACCTTATTGAACGTGCCAGGGGCGAAGGGCAAGTGTTCCGCGCAGCCCAGGAAGAGGTGGACAGGGCCAAGGCCGAGTTGCTCGACCTTGCGGGCATAAATGCGCAACATCTCCTCTGAGATAACAAGGCCGACGAGCAGGCAGCCCGTCCTGGCGCGTATGTAGGGCAGGTTGCCGCCCATCACGCATACCCCAAGCCTATCGTAGAGAGGCGCGTAGAGACTGTAAAGTGCCCTCGAGAGAGTGTTAAAAGCCCGGAGGCATTCCGGCAGCCTCAGGACAGGCAGGCCTTCTCTTATCCGGAAGGAGCAAACGTAAGCACGGCATACTAGGGCTCCATTCAGGATTTCCCCGCCGCTCTCACGGCTCCTGAGCTCGAGCTCGCCGCCGCAAGCCGGGCACCTTAGGAAAGCAAGCGCTTCCCTGAGTAGCCCAGCCGCCCTTAGGGGCCTAGGGAGCCCCTCTAAAAAGCCTGGAGACGCCATATTACCGCAGGCGCCTCAGCACGGCCACGAAGAGACCGCCCGTGTCGTTGAGGTGTGGGTAGAAGCGGGCGCAGTAGGCTAGGTCGGGGTGGAGCTCATGCCCATCCCACTCCGTCAGGCCTGGCTCGTAACGCAGGCTTTCTAGCTCCACGGGCAGCACCTCCAGGCCCTCCACGCGCCTTAGCACGTAATCCACCACTAGCTCGTTCTCCTCTGGCGCGAAGGTGCATGTCGAGTAGACCACCAGGCCCCCCGGCCTCACAAGCCTCACGGCCCTCAGGAGCAGCGCTCTCTGGAGCTTGTGCATACGCCAGTAGAGACGCGGCCCCAACGCCCTCAGAACGCTCAGGTCTTTCCTCACCACGCCCTCGCAACTGCATGGCGCGTCTACTAGGACCTTATCGAACTGGCAGACAGCTGGGAACCTACGGCCATCGTAGAGGGTAGCGCTCATGTTCATCACGCCTAAGCGCTCGTAGTTGTCCCTCAGCAGGGAGAGGCGCGAGAGGCTCACGTCATTAGCTACCACGTGACCGGTATTACCCATGAGCTGGGCTATCTGCGTCGCCTTGCTGCCCGGCGCGGCACAGAGGTCTAAGACGAGTTCACTGGGCTCGAGGTCCATGAGGAGCGGAGGTATCATAGATACCTCCTCCTGCGGGTGAATGAGGCCCAGGAAGTACTCAAATAGGTTTCCTGGCTTCTCCACGCCTAGCAGCTTTATGCCGTGCTCGTACCAGCCTAAGGGCTTAAATTTTATACCGCGTTCCTCCAAGCTGGCTAACACATCTTCTAAAGACGCTTTCAGCGTGTTTATGCGAACTGTCTTGGGAAGCGGGCTAGCCACACACTTGAGGAACTCGCTGAACCGCGGTATTATGCTCTCGTAACGCCTCAGCGGGGCAAACAGATCAGCTGTCTCCCTGGGCTGGCACATCACGGGCATAGCTGCCTCCCCGGGTATTTAAGCTGGGATAGGCGTGCTCCTGGGGGCGGGAAGGCATCATCCCTCAGCCAAGCCTGGTGTTCGTCACGGCACGCCCGTTGACCGCTGTTAGCGCCGGACCCTCATAAGGCTTACCACGGGGAACGCGACCAGCCTCTCCTCCTGCGCGCCCTACGCCTGTGTCTGAGCCTGTGGCGCCAACGGAAGCGCAAACGGAGCCTGCCGAATGCCCTCCCTATGGCCGTTATGAACCTGGGCCTTCCGGGCGGCCTCTCGCTGGTAGTCCGCTCCCCATCAACCGACATGGCCGATGGGAGCGGGTGAGGACAACTAGATAAGATTTTTCCGGCGACTAAATGATGCCCTTATACACGAGATTATCGAAGACACGGGCTTCGTCTTGGCTAAGTGAGGCCTCGTGCACGTAAACTTCGGGGCCAGGCATGCCTCACACAAGTAAGTCCCCGGGCTACGCCCCCGTTAGAGAGGTCCTCTATTATGACGCAATAGCTGGCCTCGCTCCCGCAGCCCACGCATACGGGCCTGGTGCTATTTCTACTAGTTATCTCATGCACTTTGGTTGTCTGCGTGACCGACCCTCTAACAAAGTTAAATATTCAACTTATTAGTATTACGCGACTTAGCGTAAACAGTTGTCAGCAATCCTCTTATTATGAGGCCGGGTTAAGATGGAGGTGGTGGATGAGGATGGGCGAGGTACCAGGCTTCCTAATCACCGATATAGACGATGAAACTCTAGCGAAGATGGCGGAGGTAGTTGTCAGGTGCATGAACATGCATGAGGGCGAGGCTGTCTGGATAAGAGCTGGCCTCCATGCCTGGCGCTTCGCTGAGCGCATCCGCTACGAGCTCCTCATGCGCGGCGTATCCAGCGTGGCCACCTTCACGAGCGATTGGTTCGTGGAACACGCTTACGTGGATGCCCCTGAGCGCTACTTGTCCATGACGCCGAAGGAAGAGAGAGCCCTGGCCGAGGCCGTGGATGGCGTGATCACCATAGAGCAGCCTTGGGACCCCCTCGTGATGGCCAGGGTTCCGAGGGAGAAGTTAGACGCGCGGACAATGGGCTTCTACCCAGTCAGGAAGACCATCTTAGCTAAGAAGTGGTGTTACGTGGGCTACCCGAGCGAGCCCATGGCCCGCTCTCTAGGCGTGCCCTACGGGGAGCTCAAAGAGCTCATAATAGGGGGCATGCTCTATGACCCAGAGAGGCTCCGCTCCGATTGCGAGAAAATAGCGCGGGCGCTCAGGGGAGCCGATTGGGTCCGCATAACAGATGAGTTCGGCACAGATCTAGAGCTCCGCATCAGCGGCCGCCGCATCAACACGGACGACGCCATAATAAGCGATGAGGACGTGGCGAAGGGCGATACGGGCTCTAACCTGCCGGCTGGCGAGGTCTTCATAGCGCCTATAGAGACAGTGGGCGAGGGGAAGCTCTACTGCCCGCTGACGCGCGACCGCTTCACCAGGCGCCTCATTAAGGGCGTGACGCTCGTGTTCAAGGAGGGCCGCCTGGTCCTAGATGAGTGCAGTGCGGAGGAGAACGCGGAGGACCTTAAGCAGACCATCCAGCGCTGCATGAGGATAGACGAGGAGAAGGTGCGGAAAGGCGAGATACCGGAGGTCCGCACGGCGAACGTGGCCGAGCTCGGCATAGGACTGAACGGCGCCATAAAAAAGGCCATAGGCTACATACTCACGGATGAGAAGATAGGGGGCTCAGTGCACGTGGCCATAGGCGCTAACAAGACCTACGGCGGCACCAGCGAATCTACCCTCCACTGGGATTTCGTCACGGCGCCGAAGGCGACCGTAGAAGTCATCTACATAGATGGCTCCAGCCGTATCATTATGGAGGAAGGGAAGCTAGCGCTATGAGCGCCCACAGGAATCGCCCGGCCAGGCTCGTGCTCAAGCCCTTCGTGGTAGGCTGGCTCTCCACGAACTGCTACCTCCTAGCCGATCGCGAGGCCGGCGAAGCAGCGGTGGTAGATCCCGGCACGAGTTCCGAGGAGGAACTAGAGCCGCTGTTAAGGGAGGCGGACTGGTTAGGCGTGGAGATACGCTTCATCATCAACACGCACGGGCACCCCGACCATGTGGCGGGCAACTCACGCCTTAAGGAACTCACAGGAGCCCGCGTGCTCATACATGAGGCTGATGCGGACATGCTCCTGATACCTCCTTGGCCCTGGCCAGGTTTGAAGCCCATGAGGCCGGACGGCACGCTCACTGAGGGCGACGTGATACGCGTGGGCGAGCTCACTTTTCGCGTGCTTCACACGCCCGGCCACACAAGGGGAAGCATCTGCCTTTACTGCTCCGAGGAGGCCGTGCTGGTCTCGGGCGACACGCTCTTCGCGGGCTCCATAGGCCGCACCGACTTGCCCGAGTCCTCGCACGAGGACATGATGCGCTCCCTCGCCCGCTTGGCTAAGCTGCCCGATGAAACAACCGTTTACCCTGGCCATGGCCCTCTGACCACGATAGGAGCCGAGAAGGCCGGGAATCCCTTCTTGAAGGCCCTTCTCGGGTAGATTAGCAGGCGCTAACGCATGTCAGAATACAGGAGCACCTCACCCCGGTTTGTCCTTCCCCTCATCTAACTGCTGCTCGGTTCAGATATATCTTCGCCGAGCCCAGCGGTCCCTTAGATCACCGCTCGATGAAGAACTTGGCCACGGCCTTGCCTATGTAGCCGTTCAAGAAACTGGCGATTATGAAGTTGGCCACGGAAATGAACAGCTTGGCCTCGGGGAAGGCCGCCCTCAGCAGGCTGCTCGGCGGCCACACTAACAGGCCCACGACGATGAGCGAGGCCACGGCGAGCGCGAGACCGTGTAAGAACAGCCTGAAAACGTCCTCGAGCGTAGAGAACTCTACTTCGGCGGGGAACCAGAGGCAATTAGTTATGATGGTGTTGATGGCGCCGAAACCCACGAAGAGGAGGGCGAGGCCCAGCAGCAGGCCCAGCACGAAGCCTATTATGACTAGGATGGCTGTTATGAAGGCCCAGAGCACTAAGAACGCCAGTGTGAGACCTGCCAAGATGACGCCGTGCGCGAAGTACTTAAGGGCTGTCACCCAGCTTTTTTCGCGCTCTTCCACTAACATGGGCTTCTCTACGAACACATAGAGGACTCAGCCTGGAAGGTCATAAGATTTTCGCCCTGCCTAGGAGACGTGGGGCTCGCTCAGGGCGGGCTTGGTCTTGACCTCGACCACGCTACCCGCGTCCTCGGCCAACACAGCCCTCAGGATGGCCTTGAAGACACGCATATCAGATGCGTTCACCACGGGTAGTTGGGCGCCGCGCTCTATCTCTATTACCTTCCGGTACTCCGGATAACGGGCATAACACACATGGCTCACGTAGAAGATGCCGTCGTCCATCTCGCGCTTAAAGGATTCCTCGTAGACCTCCACGCACATCAGATAGCCGTCTACCCAAAAGAGCCTGTTCACGCTGTATGTGAGAGCGCAGTAGAGGAGGTTCTTAGGCTCCCTGCAGTCGTAGCCCAAGACGACAACGTGCCTGACAGGCCTGAGCTCAACTTCTATCTCCGAGGACAATTGGCCTTCTCCCCCTCCGCCCCGCTCTCATAGGGCGTGTGGAGGACCGATTTAACCTTCTCCACTATTTTGGGCCCGAAGCCCTTCAGCTCGCGGGCCCACAGGTCCACGCGTTGGAGGGCCTGCATCGGCGTCCCGTAGGCCCTTAAGAGCGCTATGGCCTTCTCGCGCCCCACATTCGGCAGGCTGGCGAGAAAGAAGACCTGGGCCTCGGCCAAGCTCTCGAAGCGCTTCACGGGGTGCACTTTAGGCGTCCTGCGCTCGGCTAGCTGCTCTTGCTTGCAAGCCGTTATGATGAAATCAGCGCTCTCCTTGTAGTTGAGCGTGGGCACGACGGCTATGCCATGCTTGGCCAAGGCAAAGAGTGCTCCCCACACGGACGCAGGTTTTATACGGCTGAACTTGTATATTATGGGCATGTAGCCCTCCAAGAGCAGGATAGGGCGTTCGTAGTAGTCCTTGAGCTCGAAGACCTGTTCGAAGAGCTGCCTGCGCGTGAGCGTGTAAGCGAAATCGCGCACCGTCTTGCGCTCTATGGCCACGCGGTCGGATACTATGTAGTCCCCGCGCGGTAAGGCGCGTATGGCTACCTCAGCGCCCAACTCCCTCAGCCTGTTGACGAGCTTCTGGGCCGCCACTGCCTCCCGGCTATCAACTATGACTAGGAGCACCTGCTCGCCTCTCTCACGCACATAGGGGATCAGGCTCTCGGACAAGGCTGCTCACCCCGGGCTAGCAGGGGAGCGGGTTAAGCGTTGTTAATGAAAGGTAAATAAGGGGCGGGGAGGTGGGCGTAAGTGGCCGTGATGAACAATTCCGGGCGGGACAAGTGACGACGACGGGCAGTCTGAGCCACTCAGGTCTTGGGGCAGCATGCTTATAGCTGCCCTCGCCTCAAGCTTTCATCGTGAATGCTATCGAGGCCGTGAGGCTTACCAAGCGCTTTGGCGATAAGGTAGCGCTAGACGGGGTGAGCTTCAGCGCCCGCGAGGGCGAGATCCTAGGCTTGCTTGGCCCGAACGGCGCTGGCAAGACGACCACGATGCGCATACTGACGGGTGTCCTCAAGCCCGATTCCGGCTCGGCTACTATCATGGGCCTAGATGTAGTCAAGGAGGTCCTGGAGGCCCGCCGCCTAGTAGGCTACCTACCCGAGGCGCCGTGCCTCTACGAGCGCCTCACGGTCAGGGACAACCTGGCCTTCTACGGCCGGCTTTACGACGTGCCCGAGCACGAGCTGGGGCGCAGGATTAGGGAGCTGCTGGCCGAGCTGGGACTTGAGGGAAGGGCTAACGAGAAAGCCGGGGCGCTCTCCAAGGGCCTTAAGCAAAGGGTGGCCATAGCTAGGGCCCTCCTCCACGACCCGCCAGTGCTGCTCTTAGACCAACCGACCTCAGACCTAGACCCGGCCTCAGCGAGGGAGGTGAGGGATCTCGTGAGAGAGCTCAACCGGGCGGGCAAGACGATCCTGATATGCACGCACAATTTAGCTGAAGCCGAGGAGTTGTGCCATAGAGTGGCCATCATAAACGAGGGGCATGTGCTAGCCATAGGTCCACCGGACGAGCTCCTCAAGGACGTAATTATGGGTTATCGCGTCTTCGAAATACGCTCCCTTAAGCCTATAGGGCGCTATTTATCCTTCCTGAGCGACTTAGAGGGCGTGATAAGTGTGGAGCGTGTAAATGAGCGGGAGGCCCGTATTAAGCTCGAGCGTGAGGAAGCGATCTCACGCGTGATCAGGGAACTAACCTTATCTGGATGCGATCTCTTGGAGGTACGCATGTTAAGGCCCAGCCTGGAGGAGATATATCTCAAGTTGGTGAGGAGGGAGGGTGTTGAGGTTCAGTAAGGCTCTGTTAGTAGCGCGAAAAGACTGGAAGGAAATCTTCTCAAGCCGGTCCGCCCTGGTCTCTCTCGCGTTCTTCCTTTTCATACCGGCTGCTCTTATCGTGTTCCTCGCGGCCTTGGCGCCGATGCTTGGCCCTGGGCTCGGTCAGAGCGTGACGAAAGAGGAGTTAGCCCGACTAAGGGCACTCTTCCCCGAGGCCAGCTGGATGGACGCGCGGCAATTAACGATCTATATGGCCGGCGCCCTGATCGCGCCCTTCCTCTTCACGATCATGCCCTTGGCAGCCTCTTCCATCATAACAGCCGATAGCTTTGCCGGGGAGAAGGAGAGGAAGACCATAGAACCTCTCCTGGCTGCGCCGATTAGCGAGGCCGAACTCTTCTTGGGCAAGGTCCTTGCGGCCTTCCTGCCTGTGATGGCCTTGCTCTACGCCTCGTTCGGCTTGACATGTGTCCTAGTAAATGCTTTCACCGCTGACCTCTTCGGTCATCCCTGGTTCCCGCCTTTAAGGGCCTGGCTCATGGTGTGCGTGATAGCGCCTCTCTACGCCTTCTTAGGCATGTGCTTAGTCATAGTAGGGTCAAGCAGGGCCAACAGCGTGAGGGACGCCAGCAATTACGCGGCTGTGCTCATCCTACCTCTCCTTGCTCTGCTGCTAGCCCAGGTAGCTGGCGCTTTGGCCCTGGGCACCGCGCACATCTTAGCCGCCGCCGGGGGCCTAACCTTGACGGATGTGTTAGTCTTCAAGCTAGCTTACCGCTCTTTTAACAGGGAGGCGCTCGTGATAACGCGTTAAGGGCCGTGTGAGAAGAGCGTTAGCCTTGTGTCTTCTTAGCCCAGAGCTGGGCTAATTCCTCGGCTACGAACTTACCCACGTGCTCAACACGCCCATCGCGCCTGTGAACCAGGAGACCAGGTGGCCCCTCTCTGACGCGGCCGATCACGGCCCAACTCACGCCCAGCCTGGCTAAGGCTCTCTCAGCCTCGCCCAGTTTCCCCTTAGGCAGCGTGGCGACCAGGGAGCCAGAGCTTATCAGCTTGAGCGGGTCCACACTCAGGGCCTCGCATATGGCTTTGGTCTCCGGCCTGATGAGCACGTGCTCTTCCCATAACTCTACCAACTTACCTGAGGCATATGCTACCTCCGCTAAGCCGCCTAAGAGACCCCCCTCGGTGGGGTCGTGCATGGAGTTCACGCCTATCTCGGCTAAGGCCAGGGCTTCCTTTACCACGCTTACCTCGGTTATGAAAGCCCTCGCCCTCTCCATCACGTCGCCCGGCACGCCTGCCCTGGTGAGTTCAGCCGCGAAATCCGTGGCTAGGATGGCTGTGCCCTCTATAGCTACGCCCTTCGTCATCAACACCACATCGCCCGGTTTGGCGCCGCTGGTGACAACATACTTGTCCTTAGGTGCCGTGCCCAGGGCCGTCATGGAGATCATGGGCCTGTTCAAACCCGGCACGCGCTCCGTATGACCGCCCACCACCATAGCGCCTACCTCACGCGCTGCCTCATCGATCTGGGCCGTTATGGCATCTAGGTCGGCCTCTGGGCAGCCCTCTGGCAGGAGCAGCACGGGCAGCAGCCACCTGGGCCTAGCGCCCCTGACGGCCACATCATTACAGGCCACGTGCACGGCCAACCAGCCTATACGCCCCACGGCCTCCGTTATCGGGTCCGAGTGGGCCACAAGAACGAAATCCCCCATATCTATGATGGCCGAGTCCTCGCCGTAAGCCGGCCCCACGAGAACGCTGGGGTCCACGGCCCCGAGCCTGGAGAACACATACTTGGCCAATAGCTTTGGCTTGAGCTTCCCTACCTCAGCCGCCAATTGCCCTCACCTCCGGCCTTGGGGCACGGCACGGTAAAAAGCGAGGACGAAGACCGCTGAGGTCAGCTTACCGGCCCTTGAAGTAGGGGATTATCTCCTCGCTATACGCCTTCACCACGTACTTGACATCTGGCCCCACGTTTATCAGAATGAAGTGCCTGACCCCTGCCTTTATGTAACGGTCAATTTTCTCGATGCATTCCTCCACTGTCCCGGAGATAGAGAACTCCAGAGCGGCCTCCACGGGTATGGAGGCCCCGAAGCGCATGAAGGCCGCAACGTCCTCATCCGTCAGGAGGAGCTCGTGGTAGCGCTTGAAACCCTCTGGGACCTCTACCTCGTAACCCGCTTCCAAGAGTACATCGGGCGACGGGACCACCTTCACCTTGAACTGCTCTAACCTCTCCTCTACCTCGCCGGGCTTATCGGAGATGCACGTGTAAAGGTATATGGCCGTATCTATATCGTCCAAGGACCTACCAGCTTCCCTCGCGGCTTCCTCGATGACCTTCAGGCGCTTCTCGTAGAGCTCCGGAGTCAGGGGGGTCGGGAGCCAGCCATCGGCCATCTGACCGGTTATCCTGAGCATCCTGGGGCCATGTGCCCCTATGTATATAGGCACCCTCCTTGTGGGCGTGATCTGCAGGAAAGCTCCCTTAAGCCTCCAGAACCGGCCTTCATAATTGAGTTTCTCGCCAGCCCAGAGCTTCCTCATGATCTCTATGGCTTCGACCAGCCTGCTCACGGGCCTATCCCATGTTATCCCAAAGGGGTCTAAGTTCATGGCCTCCCCTGCCCCCAGGCCCAGGATCACGCGTCCTCCTGACAGGCGGTCCACGGTAGCAACCGTCTGGGCGAGGACAGCTGGGTGCCGCCTGTGCGGATCAGATACGGCCGTCCCTAGCAGCACCCTGCGCGTGGACACGGCTAAGGCGGAGAGGAGGGACCACGCTTCTGGCGTGATACCATAGGGCACGAACAGCAGGTGGTCGGGCACCCACACCGAGTCGAAACCAGCTTCCTCGTTCACCTTAGCTATGCTGATCAGCTTATCCACGGGTGCCGCCGGGATGGGCAACATCACCCCGAACTTCACTTCCCGGTTCTCGCCCACGTTGGGCACCAACGGGTATTTGCGTATCTCCCCGAATAAGGCTTGAGAGAACAGAAGCGCGATATGGTGCGGGGGGTGGGA
>CAZWYW010000003.1:0-54229 GCA_964638535.1 uncultured Candidatus Bathyarchaeia archaeon
GCCATGAGTATGCCCAGCCTCACGAGCGAGGCAGCGGAGTAAATGGCCGTGAGGCCGAAGATGACGAGGAAGACATGCTTGTCGTTGGGCTCTCTTATCGCGAAGTAAATGCCCAGCAGGGCGAAGAGGAGGCCAGCCCCCAACTCGTAGAACATGGTGGCCCAGGTGCCCGGCCTATGCTCGGCCACAGACTCGAAGAGAGGTAGCTCCTTACGCATGAGGGGGTTCAGGACCGATAGGAATTTCTTGCCCACCGGCTTCACGAGACCTAGGTAACTAGCGGCCACGGCGGCGGCTGTCAGACCGGCTAGGCACACTATGGCTATGATAGCCTTGTCCCGCGTCCTCTCCACGCGCCTCACCAGCTCGGCTATGGCCAAGATGGCTATAGCGATGACCACGGGCATTACGGTGTTCTCCCAGAGGAACTTCAAGCCAAGCTTGGGCACGTGAATGGCTATGAAGAGCGCCAGGCCGAAGGTGATAGAGTAAGCCGAGAGCAGCCTAGGCCTGTAGCGCTTGAAGACCACGAGGACGAGGGCCAGGGCAGCGGCGATGGCGAAGGGGTAACGCGAGGCGCCCCAGGAAGCACAGAGATACCCTAGCGAGAGGCCCGCTAGGACCGAGTATATTATGTGCTCGGCATCGGAGCGCTCCTCGTCTATGGCCTTGAGGAGGAAAGTCGAGAAGAGGATTATCGTGAAAATACCTATGGTCTCGTCGTCGCAGAAGCCGAGGGAAGTGCGCTGTATGTGCGAGGGGCTCACGGCCAGGAAGAAGGAAGCCAGTAAGCCGACCTTAGAGCCCCCTATCTCGCGGCCCAAGAAGTAGATGGCTAAGCAGGCCAGGGTGCCCATGAGGACCGGGAAGTAGACGCAGAGGTCGTAGAGATCTATGTGGAAGCCCAGGGCCCTCAGAGCCAGGTAAAGGCCGGCTGTCGTGAAGGCCACGCCTGGGAAGGTAGTGCGAGCTACATCGCGGCCCCAGGGATACCAGACCATATTATCGTGCCAGGTGAAGAAGGCCGGATAGCCGTTCTCCACGATATACTTGGCCACATGATAATGCCAGTATGGGTCGAACTCGCCTAGGTAAGCGCCCCAGCGCAGGGGCATGAGCCTAAGGGTCGCGGCTAAGGCCAGTATTAAGCTCAGGACGGTGCCCTGGAGCAGGCTTTCATGGGATACCTTAAACCTAAGGGCTTCTATGCCCGATTTTATGGCCCCTCCGGCCCTCCTAAGCGCCCTCTTCACGGCCCGCTTATCCAAGGTCGGCAAGGCAGCCTTCCTCCACCCACCCTCGGTCGTCCCTCTTTTAATTTTACCCGAGCCCAGAGGCAGCCGGTGCAGGAGATGGTGGTGGTCTCGCCAGAGCTGGTGGAGGCCCACTTAGATGAGCCCGAGCTCAGAGAGGCCTACGAGCTCTTGGAGAGCGACCCAGCTGTCAGGGCCTACTTCCGCATGGCGAACGTGATGGCCGTCAAGCGCATGATATATAACGACCACGGGCAAGTTCACGCACGTATAACCGCTGGCAGCGCGCTCCACATCCTCTCCTTGCTCCTGAAGGCCGGGGTCACGCCTACCTCCGTCAGGGACGGCACCTGCGACCTAAAGGACGCCAAGCTCATCACCTTCCTAGGCGCCTACCTCCACGATATAGGGAACTCGGTCCACAGGGAACTCCACCACCTACACGGCTGTTACGTGGCCGCGAGGGTATTGGATAGGCTCTTACCGGCCCTCTACGACGACGTGGAGCTCAGGATCCACGTCAGGCAGGAGGTGCTGCACTGTATCTTCGCCCACGACGAGGGCGTGCAGTGCTTGAGCGTGGAAGCCGGCGTGGTGAAGGTGGCCGATGGCACGGACATGGCCGGTGGGAGGGCGCGGATACCATACCGAAGGGGCAAGGTGGATATACACTCGCTCTCTGCCTTAGCCATCAAGCGTGTAGAGATCGAGGAGGGCGAGCAGAGGCCTGTCAGGATAACGGTGCGCATGGATAACCCAGCCGGCATCTTCCAGGTGGAGGAGACCCTCTGCCGTAAGATAGCTACCAGCGGCATAGACGACCTAGTGGAGGTCTACGTCTTCGAGGACAGCAGGCTGCTCAAGGTCATAAGGATGTAAAGCGCCGTTCCTCACCTGTCCTCCCGAAGGCCATGTAGAGGGCCAGGGAGGCAGCTAGGTAGAGGGCCGAGCAGGCGAAGAAAGGTGCGTCCAGTGAGGCTATCTCCATGAGGAAGCCTGAGCCATAAGTGCCTAGGGATCTAGAGGACCAGAAGGTCGTGTTTTGGAGGGCGCTGCCAGATGCTCGCTCCTCCCGCCTCAAGAGGCCCATGTAGAAAGCCCTGAGCACCGGCGTGGCCATGTTCATGAGCACTGCCCTCACCACGTAGAAGACGGACGCCAAGGTGAAGCTCGGCGAGAAGGGGATGGCCAGGAGAGCTCCCACCGAGATCGCCTGACAGGCCACGGCTGTCCTGACGCTCCCCAGCCTGGAGGCCAGCTTAGAAGCAGAGACATAGCCCAAGGCCATGAGGGCCTGCGTGACCGCGAAGAGGACGCCTACCTCGGACAGCTTTACGCCGAACTTGGCGAGGAAGTAGTATGAGAACCAAGGCAGGATGAGGCCAGCGCCGGAGCCCAAGAGGGCCTGTGAGACGCAGTAGGGTGCTACCACATCCCAAGAGCGTATAGTGAGGACCCTGGGGCGTGCGCGGGGCGTTAAGGGCTCTTCCCTCACCGGCAGCACCAGCAGGAAGCTCGTGAGGGCGAAGGCAGTACACAGGGCGAAGAGGGGCCTGGTAGCCTCAGTTGACGAGAGGCCGTAGAAGCCTTGAAGCAAGTCCGGCAGGCCAGCTAGGAAGGAACCAACTACCGAGCCCATGGAGAAGAAGGCGAAAGAAGCCGTGAAGACCCACCTACGGCTTGCCCCGCGTGTTTTATCGGCTAGGAGGGCCGACCTGCTCGCGGATGTCATGGCCGCGCCAACACCCCCTAGGAAATTGGCCACGAGCAGGGCCTGGAAGCTCCTCAGGCCGTAGAACATGAGGTCAGAGAGCGCCACCAACAGCCTGGAGATCGCTAACAGGCCTTTCCTGCCCCTCAGGTCAGCTACCATGCCCATGGGCAGGGCTAGGGCCGCCATGGCTACTGTGTTGGCCGTGGCTACCAAGCCCATCTGGGGTTTGGAAAAGCCCAAGAAGCTCATGTAAGGCATGAGAACCACGGTTCTTATGCCTATGCTGACCGAGACGGGGAACGAGAAGGCCACTAGGAGCGCTACATCTCTGGTGAGCCTTACGTCCTCGCGCCCAGATAACCCCATCTCCATGCCCCGGCCGGGGAGAACGGCCTTAATAAGCTCTCAGCCTGGAGGGCAAGCAGAGTATGAAATCCCCAGAGCGCCTTATGAACCTAGGGCATTCAGCGCACTCACTCACGAGGACTACGTCGTTGTCCTCGGGGCAGCAGAGGACCTCTATGGCGATTACCCTGTGCCTAGGCGGCTCGGGCTCCCGACCGAACACGCGCTTGAACTCGTCCAGGGGGAGAGCCGGTGTCATGGGGTCCTCCACGTCCACCACCACGCTCACCCGCCTCACCCTGACCATCCTGGGCGCCTCAAGCGGGTACCTCATCCTGCCCCCTCCGCGCCAATATCTCTAACCACGGGTTGTCCTTGAAGAAGCTCGGCAGGCCCTCTAGCTCAGGCTGGCCAGCCGAGGGCGGTGTGGTCGGCGGGGATGGGGCTGTCGGCGCGGTCAGAGCTGTAGGTCTAGCTAGGCTGGCCGAGAGGGCGTCAACACGCCGTGTTAGAGCGTCTAGCCTAGCTGATAAAGCTCTCACCTGCTCGCCTAGGCCCCTGAGGGCGCTTAGCTCGCTCAGCGCTGGCCTGACGCTCAATACCTCTCTCTCGAGAGCGCTCAGCCGCTCTTCTAGGGCCGAGAGGCGGGACAGCACTTCATTTAAGGCCTCGAGGCTCACCTGAGGGGCCTTTTCCTGCCTGCCGGCGCTTATAGGCCGGTAAGGGGAGGCCAGCGCTTCCACGACGCCCTCATCGCCCACGACCAAGAGGCCTATGCCGTGCTTCTTGAGCACCTCCGTGTCCACGAAGGGCGCTACTAGCTTTGGAGCAGCGAGGTAGAGGAAATTGCACTTATCCCTGAGGGAGGAAGCCCTCATCACGACCTCCATGAAATACCTGCGGTCCCCCAGTGCTTTCTCGCCCAATAGTAACACGAAAGTGATACCCTTAGGGCCGCTGAAGGCCATGTCGGGACTGCCATCGGGGAGCCCTAGCTCCTCCTGACTTAAGGGCCTGAGGCCGCGGGAGGCAGACCACTCTTCTACGGCCTTCCTCAGGCCCTCCATCACGATCACGGCCTGAACTTCATCCAGCCCTCCATGTGTTCCCAGGACCACTCAAAGCGATCCGGCACGGCATAACCGTATATTATGCAGCCGCGCCAGACGCTGAACTTGGGCTCCTTGGCCATCTCCACCGAGACGCCCTCAACGCCTTTCTCGCGCAAGAGGAGCTTTATCTTAGTGGCTGAGTCCACGGCCACGCCCTCGAACTCCGGAGGCACCTTCCACTGGAAGTTGCCGCCCGATAACAGCACCTTATGGTAAAGATGGGGCTGGAGTTCGACAGGGCACCTCTCCACGGCCTCTACTATGGCCTCCCCGAAATCGAGCATGCCCCTGAAGAGCACGTCGCCTATCTTCACGTCCTTAGGCTTGGGCATGCCGCGGGAGAAGTAGGATTGGAAGAGTTCGTGCTTGGGGTTGAAGACATACTCGCCTATGAGGAACCTGGCCCAGCTCTCCTCGCCTAAGTCTATGGTGATACGCGTGCCGGGTATCTTAACGACCGCCCTGAAGCGCTCTGGCTCGGCCTTCGCGGCCCTGACCGCCTCATCTAAATCGCGCGGCACAAGGCCCACGGCCTCCTTCACCATGCGCACTATGGTCTCTTCCCTGGCCAGGTCGCCGTAGCCAGCATCGTAGAGTATTTGGCTCGTGATGGCGTTCGCGTCCCCGCCGCCCCTGTTCAGCGCTACTATAGCCCGCCGGACGGGGTAGCGTGAGACGGGGCAGACCTGGGTGTTCCCGTGCCCGCTCTCTATGACCACGCAGGTAGGCGTCTTATGCGCGATGGCGACCGCGAGGGGCTGGGGTATGATGGTGACGGCCTTCACCAGGCCCGTCTCCTCGTCTATGCGCCTGTGGATGTCGAAGAGGCGCTCGTACATGTAGCGTGGCGCCACGGCTGAGAGGCTGGCGCAGACGTAGAAGCCCTGGAAAGATGGGTCAGTTTTAGGCCTGAAGCGCTCTAGCCCGTAGCGCGTTATCTCCTCTACTACGCGCCAGGCACGTTCGTCATCACGTTCTATCACGCCGTTCCGCATGGGGTAGACTAAGCGCTCGGCCAGCTCCTCCTTGGCACCCAAGAACTGCGCTATCTCGTCGCCTATCACGACCTCACGGGGCCTGCCCATGAGCTGGAACATGATCATGCTCTCGTCCGGGAAGTAGCCCCGGTTCTCTATGACCTCGGGCCTCTCGCCGCACGTTATAGGGCCGAACTTGTAGAAGCTAGTGCCGTAGTCCTCTCCGAACGTGTATTTGCGCTTGTACTCTGTCTCGCTCAAGCCGCTATCCCCCCACTACTTATCGGCCCCCACGTAAGGCTTTTTCACCATCGCCATCGCCGGGCCACGTCCCCTATTTTAAGGGGGGTGTAGGGGGCACCGTCTCTTGGCGGGGAGAGGGGGCTTAGTGAAAGTGATATGGCATGGGCTTCCTCAACCCTTAGCCCCGCGTTAAGGCCGCTGGCTCGGCCCGCTGGGCTCTACCTCACCTCATCGGCCTGTGGTTCAGAGCCTCACGGCCAGCGGCCACCCTTGCGTGCCCGGGCACCCTATTAAGCGCTAGGGAGGCCATCGTATTGGGCATGGAAATCGAGGTCGCGGTGGTAGGCGCTGGCCCGGCGGGTCTCATAGCAGCCAGGGAAGCCGCCTCTGCTGGCGTGGAGGTCCTGGTGCTCGAGGAACATGAGCAAGTAGGCCTGCCGGTGGAGTGCGCTGGCCTGCTGAGCCTCCGGGGCCTCAGGGCCATAGGCCTCAGCCCCTCAAGCCGCTTCGTGTTGAACAAGTTGAGAGGGGCCGTCTTCTACTCGCCCTCCGGCCATCGGCTGGTTGTGGAGGCCCCAGGGCCAGTAGCCTGCGTGGTTGACCGGGAGCAGCTTGACCTGGCCCTAGCCGAGCAGGCCGCCCGAGCTGGGGCAGAGGTCGAGGTCGGTAGGCTGGTCAAAAGGCTATCCGTCAGGCCGGACGGCGCCTTGTTATCTGGCCCCTGGGGTTCCCTGAGGGCCGAGGTCGCCGTGGTAGCTGAGGGCTTCAGGTCGAGGCTAGTGAGGCAGCTCGGCCTCAGGACGTTGGATTGGCACGGCGTCTTGCCCGCCAGCCAGGTGGAGGTGCCAGCGCCCGGGCTGGACGAGGAGCGCGTGGAAGTCCACTTCAACTCGCGCCTGGCCCCCGGCTTCTTTGCTTGGGTTATCCCGCTGGGGGACGGGAGGGCCAGGGTAGGATTGGCTTGCAGGGGCCTGGACCCGAGGAAGGCCCTCAGGGCATTCCTGAAGAAGAGGCTCGGCGTCTCCGTGCTTAAGCCCCCTTACTCGGGTTCGGTGCTGAAGTGTGGCCCGATACCGAAGACCTACGCCGCGAGGGCTGTGGTAGTAGGGGACGCTGCTGGCCAGGTCAAGCCCACCACGGGCGGCGGCATCGTCTTAGGCGGTCTCTGCGCTAGACTAGCTGGCCGTATAGTGGCCGAGGCCGTGGGGGCAGGAGATACATCAGAGCAAGCCCTGAGGGCTTATGAGCTGGCCTGGAGACGCCTTTTAGGCCGGGAGTTCAAGGCCATGTTGTCGGCCAGGCGCCTCTTGGACAGGCTGCCCGATAAGACCCTTGACCTGGCCGTGAAGCTGGCCTCAGAGCTGGGATTGGGCCGGGAGATAGCCCGCGAAGCCGATATGGATTTCCAATCAGGCGTCCTAGCTGCTCTGCCGAGGCTAGCCCTAACCTGCCTGGCCCGCCGCCTGAAAGCCCTTTAGGCCATATGCGCTTAACTAAGCTGGGCTGGCGGATATGAGCCCGAAGGGCTCTTTTGATAAGGAAAGGCTGAGGGAGATCAGGCAAATAGGGCTTGAGGCCTGGATAAAACGCCAGCTCGGCTTGTCCCTCGGGCAAGCCGGCTCGGCTTGAGCTCAAGGCCCCTTAAGCCTCACGGCCTCCAGGATGGCCTCTCTTAAGGCCGGCATGAGGTCCCTCCTGAAGCGCACTACGTAGTTCGGGTGCGGGAAGGCAGCGTAGAGCTCTAAGCCCAGCGCCCCGGCCGCGAGTTCGGCTACTTTGCCTAACGCCATCACGTGCCCCGGTCTGAGGACCTCTATTTCCCTGGCCAGCAGGGGGGCGCAGTTCAAGGCCATACGCTTGAGCGCTCTCTCGTCTCTGTAGCTCCTCGCCCCGGCCGGCGGCCTACACTTCACAGCGCTGGTGAGGAAGATACCGTGCTCCTTCAGCCATGCCAACAGGCTCACGTCCTCGCCCGGCGGCAAGCCCAGGATGGCCCTCAGGTTCCTCCTCAGCCTATCTGGCCTGTTTAGGTTGTAGAAGAAATCCTCTTTCTGACCGGGGGGAGGTGATTCGGCTATGAGCAGCAGCCTGACCTCTCCCGGGAGCCAGAGCTCATAAACGTAGTAGGCCAGGAAGGGCTTATCCACCACCTGGCAGCGCTTGCAGGCCTTAAGCGCCTCTAACAGCTCACTCAGGCCCTTAAGTTGGCCCAAACCCCCTGCCGCCCTCATATTATTATGAGTTCCTTCCACTCGCCGTAGACCTCGCGTAGCACGCCACATATCTCGCCCAGCGTGGCGTATGCCTTCACGGCCTCAAGCACATAGGGGAAGACGTTCTCGCCCTTCTCAGCCGCGCGCCTCAGCGCGTCCAAGCGCTCCTCTACCTTACGCTGGTCCCTCTCGGCCTTCACGCGCCTCAAGCGCTCTAGCTGCCTCTGCTCGTACTCCTTAGAGCGCCTCACCACCCAGGCCGGGTCTATGGGCACCCAATCCTCCTCGGGCGGGACCTCGTAGCAGTTCACGCCTACGATGGGTATCTCGCCCGTGTCCACGCCCCTTTGATATTTGTACGCCGAGTTCGCGACCTCGCGCTGTGGGTAGCCTTTCTCTATGGCCCTGGCCATGCCGCCCATGCTGTCTATGCGGTCTATATAACGCCAGGCGCGCTCCTCTATCTCGTCCGTCAGCCACTCCACGAAGTACGAGCCACCCAGCGGGTCCACCACGTCCGCCACGCCGCTCTCGTAAGCGATTATCTGCTGGGTGCGCAGGGCCACGCGCACGGCCTCCTCAGTCGGCAGGCATAGCGTTTCGTCGAAGGAGTTGGTGTGGAGCGATTGAGCGCCGCCTAACACGGCCGCCAGGGCCTGGATGGTGACGCGCACCACGTTGTTTACGGGCTGCTGGGCCGTGAGGGTAGCGCCCGAGGTCTGGACGTGCATACGCATCCACATGGAGCGCGACTTCTTGGCCCCGAAGCGCTCTTTCATTATCTTAGCCCACATGCGCCTGGCGGCGCGGAACTTCGCTATCTCCTCGAAGAAGTTGTTATGAGCGGCGAAGAAGAAGGATAGGCGTGGCGCGAACTCATCTACCTTCATGCCGCGCTCCAGGCACTCCTCCACGTATGCTATGCCATCCGCCAAGGTAAAGGCCAACTCCTGTACGGCGTTAGCGCCTGCCTCTCGGATATGATAACCGCTGATGCTTATCGGGTTCCAACGGGGCATATGCTTGGTACAGTATTCGATCACATCCACCACGAGTTTCACGGACGGCTCAGGTGGCCAGATGATGAGCTTCTGCCCTATGAACTCCTTCAGCATGTCGTTCTGCACCGTGCCGCCCAGGCACTCCTGTGGCACGCCGTGCTTCTCGGCCGTGGCGATATACATGGACAGGATGGGGATGGTGGGGCCGTTAATGGTCATGGAGGTCGTCACCTTGTCCATGGGTATGCCATCGAACAGTATCTCGAAGTCCACGAGCGTGTCTATGGCCACGCCGCACACGCCTACCTCGCCCCGGGCGAGCGGGTGATCGCTGTCGTAGCCCATGATGGTTGGGTAATCGAACGCTATGCTGAGGCCTGTCTCGCCCTCCTTTATGAGATACTTGAAGCGCTTGTTCGTGTCCTCAGCCGTGCCGTAACCGGAGAACTGACGCATGGTCCAGATACGGGCCCTGTACATGGTAGCGTGGATGCCGCGCGTGAACGGGTACTCGCCCGGGAAGCCTAGATCGCGCATGTAATCTTTATCGCGCAGGTCCAGGGGCGTGTAGAGGCGCTTTATGGGTATGCCGGAGGTCGTGACGAATTCCTTCTTGCGCTCTGGCAGCCTGGAGAGCCACTTGGGGACTGTCTCACGCTCCCAGCGCTCGAGCTCACGCTCGAGCTCGTCCAGGAACTTCTCATCGAACATGCGAGGCAACTCCTCCGCCCCCGCTGCTGATAAGGGCGGTAGCCGGGGATAAAAAGGGTCCCCACTAGAGACCGCCTCTGGGCGCGTGCCAGGACATGAAACGCGCGTATCTAGGGCCATGGATAGGATCCCGCCTCCAGCCCGGGGGCCAAACCCTCAGCTAAGTTCCTCTGGGCTACCTCAATCCACCAGGTTACCTCCTCCCTCAAGAGGCGTGCCTACACGCCTGGCTTGAGGGGCCTTATTAGGACCCCAGCTCTAAAGCCTCTAGAGCATGAAGCCGGATGCCATAGCCGTCCTAGACTTCGGGGGCCAGTACTGCCACCTGATAGCTAGGCGCGTGAGGGAACTACACGTCTACTCGGAGGTCCTGCCGGGGGACGTGAGCGCGGGCGAGCTAGAGGCGCTAGGCGAGCGCGTGGTCCTTAAGGGCCTCATACTCTCGGGCGGGCCGGCGAGCGTCTATGAGCCTGGGGCACCTAAGCTCGACCTGAGCGTGTTAGGCCTAGGCTTGCCCGTCTTGGGCATCTGCTACGGCCACCAGCTCTTAGCGCACATGCTCGGGGGCGAGGTCAAGCGCGGCAAGGCAGCTGAGTACGGCGTTGCGGAAGCGCGCGTTTTGAAGGCTGTGGGCGTGTTAGAGGGCCTTGGGCCGGTGGAGCGCGTCTGGATGAGCCATGCTGATCAGGTAGTGCGCTTGCCCGAGGGCTTCGAGGTACTGGCTGAGACGGATAACTGTCCTATAGCCGCCTTCGGGGACAGGGAAGGCCACATCTACGGGCTCCAGTGGCACCCGGAGGTCATCCACACGCCCAACGGGCAGCGCATGCTGGCTAACTTCGTCTTCCGCATCTGTGGTTGCCAGCCCAACTGGCGCATGGAGGACTTCATCCCGAGGGCCGTGGAGGAGATAAGGCGCGCCGTGGGGCGCGGTAAAGCCATAATAGCGCTCAGCGGGGGCATAGACTCCAGCACGGCAGCCGTCCTGGCCGCTAAGGCCTTAGGCGAGCGCCTCCACGCGGTCTTCGTGGATACGGGCCTCATGCGGGAGGGCGAGGTGGAGTACGTCAAGCGCGTGTTCTCGCGCCTCCTGCCCAATCTCCACGTGGTGGACGCTCGCGAGGAGTTCTTCCGGACGCTGAAGGGCATCACGGACCCAGAGCAGAAGAGGCGCGTGATAGGCGAGACCTTCATCCGCGTCTTCGAGCGCGTGGCACGTCAGGTGGGCGCTGAATACCTGGTCCAGGGCACTATCTACCCTGACCGCATCGAGTCCGGCTTCAGGCGCTTCTCGGACAAAATAAAGACACACCACAACGTGGCTGGCCTGCCGGCACACATGGAGTTCAAGGCCATCGTGGAGCCCCTCAGGGACCTCTACAAGGACGAGGTGCGCGAGGTAGCCCGCCAGCTCGGCCTCCCGCGCGAGGTAGTGGAGCGCCAGCCCTTCCCGGGGCCAGGCCTGGCCGTGCGCGTGATTGGCGAGGTAACGCCCGAGAAAGTCGAGCTAGTGCGGAAGGCAGATGCCATAGTTCGAGAGGAGTTCGAGCGCGCTGGCCTGGCTGGGCGTTTGTGGCAGTACTTCGCGGTTCTCTTGGACACGCGCACCACGGGCGTGAAAGGCGATAGGCGCGCTTACGGCTACGTGATAGCTATAAGGGCCGTTGAGAGCAAGGAGGCCATGACGGCTAGCTTCGCCAAGCTCCCCTGGGACCTGCTTGAGCGCGTGGCCACACGCATAACGAACGAGGTGCCAGAGGTTGTACGCGTGGTCTACGATATAACACACAAGCCGCCGGCCACGATAGAGTGGGAGTGATTGTGGATGTTTTAAAGGAGCACCGGGCATGAGGAGACCGGACGAACCCCAAAGGGGCTTTTTAAGGAGGGAATGCCGCGGTGCTGCGCTTAGTCGAGCGCTTAATGAATTGGGCTAGGGCCAAGAGGTCCAGGAGCTTTAAGGCCCTCAGCGCGTTGGTAGGCGCTTCCTTCTTCCTTGTCGCCCTCCCGCTACTGATGACCTTGGCGTCTGCCCGGTTAGATGCAGCCCTCCAGCTGCCTCCCTGGCCGCTACTCCCTTTAAACCTGGCTTCTGGCCTGATGCTCATGGCCTTAGGCCTCTCCTTGGCCTGTTGGTCGGCTTAGGCACAGCTCAAGCTCGGCGGCGGAGGCCCTCTCCCGGTCGCACCCACCCAGCGCCTCGTGACCCAGGCCCCTACGCGCTCTGCCGGAATCCCATAGTGCTGGGCGAGCTCCTCTATCTCACGGGCCTGGGCCTCTCGCTCCGCTCACCTTCCTTCCTAGCCCTCACCTGGCTAGCCCTCTTCCCGGCTGCCGTGGTCTACCTGAAGCTCGTGGAGGAGCAAGAACTCGAGGCGCGCTTCGGTGAGGCCTACCTGGCTTATAAGCGCGAGGTGCCCTTCCTGCTGCTAAGGCCTAGGCGCGGGCGCGGGAGAGTAGCGGAGGGAGCTAGGTGACCGGCCACTCGAGCAGCTTGCTTTTCTCAAGAGCTATCAGTAGAGGTACGCCCACGATGGTCGCGACGAGCACGCTGATAATGCTCTCTATGGGTGTCTTTACGGCCCCGGCCAGCCAGGCCAAGTAAAGAGCTCCAGTCGTCAGGCCCATGAGCGCGTAGAGGCCCGTGGGTATTAGGATGAATATCCTCGTGAGCACGTCGGCTTCCACGCCTATGAAGGCCGTTAAAGCGACGGCTGACGCCAGCCGCTTGGGATTGGCTTTCTCCTCCAGGGCTGGCCCTACTACATACGGGATAGCCGGGATGAGCGCGAGGGCTATGTAGATGTCCCAGAGGCACCAGGCAGGGAGTTCCCTCCCGAGTGGGTGCGCGAAGTAAGCAACAAGGAGGGCCGTGAAGAGGGCGAACACGGCCATCCACTTCTTCTTGAACGCTAGGCCAGCGGCCAGGGCCCCCACGGGCTCCGCCAAGCCAAATATCACATAGAAACCCGGCCTTGGCCTAATCAGCCTGCCGATTAAGCAGCCCATCAAGGCGGCCAAGAAGCCGGCCTTCGGCCCGAGCAGCATGCCCTCTATGGGCAGTATCACTATCATCCAGCTCCTCCATATACCCGGGATGGCCACTAATACAGCATGGAGGGCGCCGAATAGCGCCACGAGCGCGGCTAACAAGCTGCTCCTGACCTCCATCTCCGTTCCCGGGCGGCGGCCCCTGCCAGGGCAGGATAAGCGTGTCCCTAAGGCGCCGCAATTATCAGCATATGCCTAAAAACCTCTCGACGCCAGCAGGTCCGGTAATGATAAGGCTTAAGTGCTCTCCATCATGGCCTTTCTGGGAGGAGAATGGCATGATAGAGGTCCGCCTCCACGGGCGAGGAGGCCAGGGCGTCTGGACGGCTGCTAACCTCTTGGCCATGACGGCTATAAAGGAAGGTAAGCACGCGCAGAGCTTCCCGTTCTTCGGGCCGGAGCGTATGGGCGCCCCTGTGGTGGCCTTTGCCCGCATAAGCGAGGAGCCCATCCGCATCCACAGCATGATCTACAGGCCCGACGTGGTGGGCGTGTTGGACCCTAGGCTCCTCGGCCCCATAGTCAGGGAGGGGCTGAAGGAGCGGACGGTCATAGTAGTGGACACGCGGGAGGGGCCTGAGGCCGTGAGGGAGCGCTTGGGCCTGGAGCCCGGCTTCGGCGAGGTGTGGACCTTGGATGCCACAGGCATGGCCATGGAGGTCTTCGGCAGGGCTATCACGAACACGGCTATAGTAGGCGCTATAGCCAAGGCCACGGGGGTCGTGAAGCTCGACAGCCTCTTGGAGGTCGTTAAAGAGCGCTTCAGGGGGAAGGCAGCTGAGATGAACGTGGAGATAGTCCGTAAGGCCTACGAGGCCGTGGAGAAAGAGAGGTGAGGGAGGGAGGAGCGTATGTCAGGCGCGAGCGGGCAAGAAGGCATTCCGTTCCCGCCTAAGTGGCAGGAAGCGCCTATGGGGGGCGTGGCCTACAAGCCCTCCACGCTCCTTCACACCGGCACCTGGCGCTTAGGCCTCAAGCCGGTAGTGGACGAGGAGAAGTGCACGGGCTGCGGCACCTGTCACCTGCTCTGTCCCGATGGCGCTGCCAAGTTGGTGGACGGCAAGGCCGTGATAGACTACACCTACTGCAAGGGCTGCGGCATCTGCTCCGAGGAGTGCCCGGCCAACGCCATAGAGATGGTACCGGAGTGAGGAGGGGGTGAGTGCGTTATGGTGGTTGAGCAACGCGTGATAGGCCTGACGGGCGATGAGGCTGTGGCCTTCGCCATAAAGCAGGTGGAGCCGCACGTGGTGGCCGCCTACCCGATCACGCCCCAGACCATTATAGTGGAGCGCTTCTCGGAGTACGTGGCCGATGGCCTGGTGCGCACGGAGTTCGTGGCTGTCGAGAGCGAGCACTCGGCCCTCTCGGCCTGTGTGGGGGCTGCCGCCGCCGGCGCCAGAGCTTTCACGGCCACGGCCAGCCAGGGCCTGGCTCTGATGTGGGAGATACTCTACATAGCCTCTAGCCTGAGGTTGCCCATCGTGATGGCCATAGTGAACAGGGCTCTCTCGGCCCCGATCAACATACACTGCGATCACTCGGACACCATGGGCGCCCGTGACTCGGGCTGGATACAGCTCTACTGCGAGAACAGCCAGGAGGCCTATGACTCCTGTATCCAGGCTTGGCGCATAGCCGAGCACCCAGACGTGCGCTTGCCGGTCATGGTCTGTCTAGATGGCTTCGTGCTCTCCCACACGCTTGAGAACGTGAGCGTCCTGCCAGACGAGGCCGTGAAGAAGTTCGTCGGCGAGCCCTCGGTGCCTAAGGTGCGTGTTGAGGTGCCGGCGAACGGCGGTGGGACACGCGTGGTAGAAGTGCCTTACAAGCTCGACCCCTGGTCGCCCGTGCCCCTCAGCATGGGCACCTTCGCCATGTACGATTGCTACTTCGAGTACAAGCGCCAACAGGAGGAAGCCATGAAAGCTGCCCTCAAGGTCATAGAGGAGGTAGGGCGTGAATACGGGGAGCTGAGCGGCCGCTATTACGGGCTCATTCACCCCTACAAGCTGGAGGACGCCGAGGTAGCCATAGTAGGCCTTGGGAGCGCCATGGGGACCGCCAGCGTGGCCGTGGATGAGCTCAGGAGCGAGGGCTACAAGGTCGGCCTGCTGCGCATAAGGTCCTTTAGGCCCTTCCCAGCTGAGAAGATAAAGGAGGCCTTAGAGGGCGTGAAAGCCGTGGCGGTCATGGATAGGGTCCTGAGCTTTGGCGGCCCGAGCGGCCCGCTTTACTCCGAGTTGGCCGCGACCTTCTACCACGCGGACGAGAAGCCACCCCTAATGAACTACATCTACGGGCTGGGAGGCCGCGATATCTCAGTCGATGACTTCAAGGCCGTGGCTAAGGAGCTCCTCCGCGTGGCCGAGACCGGGAAGGTGGAGGAGCCCGTGAAGTTCTTGGGTGTATGGGGGTGATGGAACGTGTGCCCGGCTAGGTTGACCATGAAAGATGTCCTGGCCAAAGAGGACCTGCTCTACCCCGGCCACAGGGCCTGCGCTGGCTGTGTCCCGGCCATAGTGTTCAGGCTGGCCCTCAAGGCGCTCAGGGGGCCCACGGTAGCCGTCTCGGCCACCGGTTGCATGGAGGTGGCGACCAGCATCCTGCCCTACACGTCTTGGAAGATACCCTGGATACACAATGCCTTCGAGAACGCAGCTGCCACGGCCGCTGGCATAGAGGCTGCTTTCAAGGCCATGAAGAAGATGGGCCAGATTAAGGAGGTCCCGGACGTCATCATCTTCGGTGGGGACGGCGGCACTTACGACATAGGCTTCCAGGCCCTCTCCGGCGCGGCGGAGAGAGGCCACAAGTTCCTCCAGATACTCTACGATAACGAGGCATACATGAACACGGGCATCCAGCGCAGCGGAGGCACCCCCAGGTTCGCCTGGACCACCACTAGCCCTGCTGGTGAGGTCATACCGGGCAAGTTGGAGTGGAAGAAGCCCATAGCGCTCATCATGTTAGAGCACCGCATACCCTACGTGGCCACGGCCTCTCCATCGGAGCCCATGGACTTGGTGAACAAGGTGCGCAAGGGCCTGGAGGCCGATGGGCCAGCGTTCATCCACGTCATCTGTCCTTGCCCGAGGGGCTGGCGTTTCGACACGCGGCTGGGCATAAAGGTCGCTAAGATGGCCGTGAGGACCTGCTTCTTCCCGCTCTGGGAAGCTAAGTGGGAGGACGGCGAGCTGGAGTTCAAGCTGACCGGCACCAGCTTGGCCATAGCCAAGAAGCCGGAACTCAAGCTGCCCGTAGAGGAATACCTGAAGCTCCAGGGCCGCTTTGCCCACTTGTTCAAGCCTAAGAAGCGCGAGGACCTGATAGCCGAGATACAGGCCGCTGTGGACGCCGAGTGGAACTACATATTGAAGAAGGCCGGCATGGCCTGAGGGCTGCCTTGGCCGTTTTTTCAATACCACAAACCGTTATTTTGTGCTGGCTTGTCCTAGCAGGTGAGCCTCTAACTGGCTCTCAGGTGGAGGCGATGGCTGAGGGCGCCCCGCGCTACGATTCCGTCATTGTGAGGTTCGGCTCCGAGATAGGCGTGAAGAGCAAGCCCGTGAGGCTGAGGTACGAGCGCTTGATAGCTAGGCATGTGAGAGAGGCCCTGAGGGCGCGCGGCATCCCCTTCAAGGCCATAGAGCACGCCATGGGGAGGCTCTACGTCAAAACGCCTGAAGCAGAAGAGGCCGCCAGGGCTATAACTCGCGTCTTCGGCGTCTCATCTGCATCGCCGGCTGTGTCAACCTCCTCTGACCTAGAGGACATCATGTCCGTGGGCGTGGGCTTGGCCAAGGCCAGCCTGAGGCCTGGCGCTACGTTCGCGGTCAGATGTAGGCGGGTGGGCGAGCACCCGTATACGAGCATGGATGTCTGCAGGCTGTTAGGAGCGCGTATCCTGTCCGAACTCGCCCACCTAGGCCTTAAGGTGGACCTAGAGGCCCCCGAGCACGTTATTTACGTGGAGGTGAGGGAGGGCGATGCTTACGTCTTCACGGATACCTACGAGGGCGTGGGCGGTTATCCCCTGGGCGTCCAGGGCAAGGTAGTGGCCCTCCTCAGCAGCGGCATAGACTCGCCCGTGGCCTGCTGGTTGGCCATGCGTAGGGGCTGCTCGGTCGTGCTCGTCCACTTTGACCTCAGGCCCTTCACGGACGATAGGACGCTGGAGAAAGCTCTCGCCCTAGCCCGCGTCCTAGCTGGGTGGAGCCTGGGGCGTCTCAAGCACATGTACGTAGTGCCACACGGCCCCGCTCTAGCGGAAGTGAAGGCCAAGTGCCCCGAGAAGCTGACATGCGTGCTCTGCAAGAGGCTCATGCTCAGGGTGGCCGGGAGGCTGGCGGAGGCCGAGGGCGCGGACGCGGTCGTCACGGGGGACGCCATAGGGGAGCAGGCCAGCCAGACGCTGAAGAACCTCAGGGCCATAGATAGCGCCCTCCAGGGCCTACCGGTGTTAAGGCCCCTCCTCTGCTTTGATAAGGCCGAGACGGTGAAACTCGCCATGCGCATAGGCACGTATGAGATATCCGCTCAGCCCGATGCCGGTTGCTCGGCAGCGCCTAAGCGGCCGATTACGGCGGCCAAGCTTGAGGACGTGCTCGAGGCCGAGGAAGCCCTGGACATAGAGGCCCTGGTGGAGGAAGCCCTCTCGAAAGCCGAGCAAGTCAGGATAAGGCCTTAATGCGCGTGTGCGCCTGAACTTGACGCAATTATCAGGCCGCTGGCTCTAAGCCCATGAGCTAAGCGGGGAAGCGCATGGCTTAAGCGTCCCCGGCCCTGTCTGCTGAATGGTGACTTGGCGTGGAGTTGGTGGAGCTCTTGGAGAAGCTCTCGAACGCCTGCGGTGTGGCCGGGAGGGAGGACGAGGTAAGGTCCCTCATGAAGGAGTGGCTGGGCCGTTACGCGGATGAGGTGAGGGAGGACAAGCTGGGGAACGTGATATGCGTGAGGAAGGGTGCTAAGGGTGCCCCCAAGGTCATGATAGCGGCCCACATGGACGAGATAGGGCTCATCGTGAAGAACATAACGGATAAGGGCTTCGTGCAGTTCGCCAAGTTGGGCGGCATAGACGACCGCGTGCTCGTTGCCCAGAGGGTACTGATACACACCAGCGAGGGCCCCGTGCCCGGCATCATAGGCTCTAAGCCGCCTCACATCTTGAAGGAAGAAGAGCGCAAGAAGGTCATAACGTACGAGGAACTCTTCATAGATATAGGCGCCAGGAGCAGGGAGGAGGCAGAGAAGGAGATCGGCGTGAGGATAGGGGACCCAATAAGCTTTGATATAAAGTTCGCCAGGCTCCATGGCGACCTCGTGGTTGGCAAGGCTTTCGACGATAGGGTCGGTTGCGCGGCCCTAATAGAGGTCATGAGGAACCTACCGGACGACCTAGAGTGCACGGTCTACGCCGTCGGCACAGTCCAAGAGGAGGTGGGCCTGAGGGGCGCTACCGTGGCCGCCTACGGCATCTACCCCGACGTGGCCTTGGCCATAGACGTCACGGTGGCCGGTGATGTGCCGGGCGTGAAGGAAGTAGAGGCGCCCGTGAAGGTAGGGAAGGGGCCGTCCATAACCATAGCGGATGCCGGCTTGATAGCGCACCCGAAGGTCATAAGGTGGCTCTTAGATACAGCCGAGGCTGTTGGCGTGCCCTATCAGCTCGAGACGGGCTTGCCCGGGACCACGGACGCGGCCAGGATAGCGCTTACGCGGGAGGGCGTCCCCTGTGGCGTGGTAAGCGTGCCGACTAGGTATATCCATAGCCCCTCCTCGGTCTTGAGCCTAGAGGACGTTAGGAACGCGGTTAAGTTGGTCGTTGAGGCCCTGAAGAACGTGGGCAATTACTTCTGAGGCCCGAGCTTAGAAGCACTCGGCGTGCGGGACCCTAGTGGGACAGCCCCCGGCGAACTCGGAATCCACCACCACGTATTTCTCTAGCTCCTCTGGCCTCACGCCTATGTAGAGCACCTGCTCCTTGCGGCTGCCGTACCTGTAGACCGTAGTGCCCTTGCAGCCTAGCTTGTAAGCGAGCTCGAAGACGCGCTTGACATCGCTGACGGCCGCGTCGTGGGGCAGGTTGACCGTCTTGGATACCGCGTTATCCACGTGTTTCTGGAAGGCGGCCTGCATCCTTACGTGCCACTCTGGCTCTATGTCCAGAGCCGTGACGAAGACCTCTTTCACGTCCTCGGGTATGCCGGGCATATCTTGGATTGAGCCTCTCTTGGCTATCTCGAGCATGAGCTCCCGGCTGTAGAAGCCCCTGGCCCGGGCTACCTCCTCGAAAACAGGGTTGACCTCTACCAGCCTCACGCCACCCATGACTTGGCGCACGTAACAGACGGCGAAGAGGGGCTCTATGCCGCTGGTGGTGCCAGCTATGATGCTTATGCTGCCCGTGGGCGCTATGGTCGTGACGGTGGCGTTCCTCATGGCATCGAAATCCTTGGCCCAGATGCTCTCTTCGAAGGCCGGGAAGGAACCGCGCTCCCTGCCCAGCTCAGCGCTGGCTTCCCTGGCCTCGCGGGTTATGAAGGACATGATTTCCTCGGCTATCTTGAGTGCCTCCTTGGAGTTGTAGGGCACTTCCATACGTAAGAGCAGCTCGGCGAAACCCATGATGCCTAAGCCTACTTTCCTCGTTCTGAGCGTGGCTTCCTCTATCTCCGGCAGGGGGAGCTTGTTGACCGTTATCACGTCGTCGAGGAACCTCACGGCCCAGCGCACTGTCTCGGCCAGCTTGTCCCAATCTACCTCGTTGCCCTTCATCATGCGAGGCAGGGATATCGAGCCTAAGTTGCAGCTCTCATAGGGCAGGAGGGGCTGTTCGCCACAGGGATTCGTGGCCTCTATCTCGCCCAACGCGGACGTGGGGTTGTGCCTATTTATCTCGTCTATGAAGAGGACGCCTGGATCGCCTACCTTCCAGGCCGTGAAGGTCACGAGGTCAAAGAGGTCGCGGGCCATGACCGTGCGCCACACGGAGCCGTCCCTGGGGTTCACTAACTCGAACTCCTTGTCCCTCTCCATGGCCTTCATGAAGTCATCCGTGATGGCCACGGAGATATTGAAGTTCATGAGGACGCCCTCCTCTGTCTTGGCCAAGATGAACTTCTCCACGTCCGGGTGATCCACGCGTAAGACGCCCATGTTGGCGCCCCGGCGCTTCCCGCCCTGTTTAATGACCTCCGTGGCCAAGTCGAATATGCGCATGAAGGAGACCGGCCCCGAGGCCGTGCCCATGGTGGATTTCACCATATCGCCTTCTGGCCTGAGGCGCGAGAAGGAGAAGCCCGTGCCACCCCCGGATTTCTGGACGATAGCCATGGCCTTCAGGGCATCGAAGATGCTCTCTATGCTATCGTAAACAGGTATGACGAAGCACGCGGATAGCTGGCCCAGCCTCGTCCCAGCGTTCATGAGGGTGGGCGAGTTGGGCAGGAACTCCAATTTCCTCATCATGTCTAGGAAGCGTTCCTCTACGGCCCTCACATCACCCCCGTAAGCCTTCTCGGCCAGGGCTACGTGGTGGGCCACGCGCCTGAACATGCCGGCGGGCGTCTCTATGAGCTGGCCCCTCTCGTCGCGGAGGAGGTAACGGCGCCTAAGCACTTCTATGGCGTTGACGGTCAGCTTGAGCTCATCGTAGCGCACGCCCAGAAGGCACTTGGCTTCCCTGACCCTCGCCCTCTCGGCCCTGTAGAGGATATAGGCCTTTGCCACCTCGTAGAGGCCGTTCTCCACGAGCGTCTGCTCCACGAGGTCCTGAACATCCTCCACGCCCGGTATCTGGCCGGCGAACTTGGCCTCTACTTTAGCGACCACCTGTTTCGCTAGCTTCTTAGCCAGCTCGCCGTCGGCATGCTTGGTGGCCACCAGGGCCTTGTGGATGGCGTTCTCTATCCTCCTCGGGTCGAAATCCACGATACGTCCGTCTCTCTTCCTTATCTTAGTCACCTTCAACTTCATCTTCGAGCGTATGTCTGTGCGACATGAATTAAGCCTTGCGCAGGATAAGGTTAGGTTCCCGAACCATTAAGCTCTTCTAGCGCCCCGGGAGGCCGGGGAGGGCACGGGAGGAAGCACGGCCGATGGTCCGCCTATTGGCCTTGCTCATGGCCGGTGATGAGTATGGCACCAGGATAGTAGAGAACATATGCTCTAAGGGTTTCTCGAGCTGTCTCTACGGCCTCCACGAGTTCTCGAGCGTCCCGCCCCTAGAGGCCGTCCTGGACGAGCCAGAAGCCCACGTGCCGCAGGGCCTGCCTAAGTGCGATTTAGTGGTCTCCCTCGGCCTCCCCCAGGAGCTCCAGGCTCTCCTGCCCGCCCTGGCCGAGGAGGTCCACGCGAGAGCGGTCGTGGTAGCCGTCTGCCGTTCTGAGTGGCTGCCGCCGGGCCTTAGGGAGCAGCTTAAGCAGGACCTGGAGGAAGCGGGTGTGGCCTGTGCTTTCCCGAAGCCCTTCTGCAGCCTGAAGGAGACCGGGGACCCCTACATAGACGAGTTCGCGGCGCGCTTCGGGAAACCCAAGGTGCGCATCGAGGCCCCTGGAGGCGTGATAAGGCGTGTTGAGGTGCTCAGGGGCGCCCCCTGTGGCTCGACATGGCACGCGGCCGAGAAGATAATCGGCCTGCCCGTGGAACCCAGGGAGCGCCTCTGGGAAGAGCTGGCCAAGGCCCACCACGCTTACCCGTGCCTGGGGAGTATGAACGTGGACCCGGAGCTAGGCGACGCCGTCCTCCACGCGGCTCAATACTTGCTAAGGAACGCGGTTGAGGAAGCCCTTGAAGGGCTTACGAAGAGAAAAATGGCTTAGATAGCCAGAAGTTCGCGGGACTCCGGGATAATGCCGTTAGGACTAGGGGCAGCTTGTCCTTCCCCTGACGAAGTTAATCTTGGCTTGGTAAAGTGGAGGGAGAGCGTAAGAGGCTGGAGGGGGCTTAAGGCTACAAGAAGCCATTAGCTTGATGTCATACGCCCTAAGGACAGGCCGTGAGTATGGTGGGCCCGGTGGGACTTGAACCCACGACCAGCGGGTTATGAGCCCGCCGCTCTAACCTGGCTGAGCTACGGGCCCCGAGGGGCCCTATAAGGCGGGAGGGATTTAAGGGTTTCGTGGTCGCGTCTTCGCGGCCCAAGAGGCCTTTACAAGCTCTTCAGGGAAAAGCTCACATCTCAGATAAGGCCTTTTCTTAGCTAGCCCGTGGGGGAGTTGGGACAGGGGCTTGGTGGGCGCCCGGCTCCTCCCCGCGCTTTTATAAGTTCCCGCACGTCCATCACGCCAGGTGATGAGTTCAGCCTTGCCTGAGAGGTGATGAGGGATCAACCGGCTGAACGAGCCCTCACCTGGGCCTTAAGCTTGCTATCCTCCTCCTGGCCCTCAGGTAGAGCCTGAGGCCCTCGGGGAGCTTAGCCGTGGTGTGCTCTTGCTCTACCCGCACACCTAAGGCTATCTCCACGAACTCCCTGAGTGTGTTGGCCACGAAGGCGGGCGTGGGCCTGCCCCACTTTATGCCGGGGCAGAAGGGGTCCACGTAGATGTAGAGGGGCACGCCGGCGTAATCGAAGTAAGCCTCGTGGGGGCGCCCGTATTTAGGCCAGCTCACCACTTTGAAGGGCCAGAGCTTACAAGCCTTGGGCTTGTTGTCTTGGAGGCTGCAGAGCCACTTATCGCCGACGCGGGTGAGGAAGACGCAGGAGCCATCTGGCCGGCGCCTGAGGTAGAACTTGCCGCACCCCGCTTCCACCACGCTGGGGCCGTAGAGTTCCAATAACCTGACCCATTCCTCGGGCTTCAAGACCACGCGGTATTCCCGGCAACAACGGCCGCAGAGGTCGCAGGACCATGAGGCCACGTGCCTCCAAGGGACTGGCCTCCCCATCTCCCGCAACTACGCACGTGCCGCCCATCTTATTTAGCGTTTCTCCTCAGGCCATGTAGGTAGCCCTCTCGCGCTCGGGCCTCCTCTCCTCACGCCTGGGCCTCCTGGCTGATTGGCTACAGAGCTTGCAGCTCTCAGCACATATCTCCAGGAATTTCTCCTCGTCGGTGAGGACGGCTTCAGCTGCTTTAGCGCAGAGCTCGCTGGGCTCCACGCAGCCAGCCTCGCGGCAGAGCTTAGATATGAAGAGGCAAGCGCGGTGGACGTCCTCTGGCTCCAGCACGGGCAGGTTAGACCTTATGAGGTAGCAGAGCTCTCTGGCGAGGGCGCAAGTGCGTAGGAAATCGAACCTCTCCATGACTCTCTTCCTAGCCCTCTGGCGCGATAGCTCCAAGTTACACCGCCTGCAGCTAGGGGGCGCCGGCCTAAATAAGTATTTGATGCCACTCATAACATGAGCGTGTTGGCCTCCTCAGGGCCTCCTGAGCCTAGCTATAAAGTAACCGGCCCCGTGGAAATGTGGGTGGAAACGCTGTAGTAGCTCGGCCCCCCTAACAACCCCTGGCAGCCCCCTAGCGCCCAGGTAAAGCGGTTGTTCGTCTACCTCAAGCCCGCATTCCTCGACCGCGAAGGCCACGGCGCCCTCGCACTCCCGGACTGTCATGGTGCATACGCTGTAGACCACCACGCCCCCCGGCCGGACGAGCTTGGCCGCGACCTTCAGGAACTGCCTCTGGTACTCCGCCAAGCTCGCTAGCTCACGCTCGCTCTTCAGGTCATAGAGCTTGGGGAGCACGCCTAAAGCGCTGCAGGGTGGGTCAACTAGCACCTTATCGGCTTTACCGGCCAGGAAAGGGTAATCCATGTCTAGGTAACGTGAATCGGCCTTGATAACGCTCGCCTCACAGCCCAAGCGGGCCAGCACCTCGCATGTCTCACGCACCTTCCTAACGCTCCTGTCGAAGCCTAGCACGCGCGCTTGATTGGCCGTAAGCTGGCAGATGTGGGAGAGCTTGCCGCCCGGCCCACATGTCATATCGATAATTAGCTCGCCGCGCTCGGGGGCCAAGACGCGCGAGGTGAGCATGGAGGGCAGGGATTGCGGGTAGATGAGGCCCTGTTTAAACGCCACGAGCTCCCTGATGGGCGGGACCCGGTAGAGCGAGCACGTGACCTCGACCGCTAAGCCCCTCCTGGCCCTGAGGAGCTCGCGCTCGCTCATCTTGGCCACGCCGAAGGCCACCGGCTGCCCTCGCTCGGAGACGACGAGCACTTCCTCGCCGCGCTCCACGCCCCTGAAGGAGCGGACGCCAGGCACGTAGACGTGCGAGCCCATCATGGCCGATTCAGCCGTGAATTTATCCACGATAACGACCTTTTCGGCCTCCGGGAGCTTGAAAGGCCCTTTGACAGGCAGGTAGATGGCCTCAGGCAAATGCTCGTCGGCGCATGCGTCTAGGCCCTCCTCCCTGAGGAGGTTCAGGACTTCGCCTCTGCTGGCCCTTAGCGTGTTGACGCGCAGGTAATAGCGCTTTCCGGGCGTCCAGAGGGCGTTCAGGACTTGTGGCAGCTGGTGGCCATAGATCTCCCTGAGGGCGTCCAAAACGGCCTTTGAGAAAGCTTCCTCGGGCGTGGTAGGAGGCGAGCGCGTTAATACCTCGTTACCCGGCCTGTTGCTTAGCACGCTTCCTCACCGGCTTCCTCTTTAGAGGTGTCCCGCACACAGGGCACTCGCGGAAATCCACATCCGGCGGGTAGCGCCTGTAACAGGCCGGGCAGTAAACCTCCCACCTGAGCCGCTCCCTTATGCCGAAGGTGGCCAAGGGCGTGTAAGCGATGCCTACTCTCTCGGCCACGTTCTGTATAGCATAATCGTCCGTGGCTAGGACGGGCTCGTAGCCCTCTTCCCTCAGCTCTATGGCTAAGGCTATTAGCTCTAAATCCACTTCTGAGAGCTTTATGACATCTCCCATGTAAGCCGAGGCCTCGCGGGCTTTCTCAAGCGCCTCCCTGCTGGGCGCCCTCACTACCAGCTTGCCGCTCTCCTCGGCCATCCTGAGCCTGAGGGAGCCCATGGCGCTAGGCCCTACCTCGGCCTTCACGCCTGGGACGGTGAAGACCTCGCCCTCTAGGGAGAACGGGTCTAAGCCCGCTATGAAAGCTGAGGCATCTAATACCACGGCCCTGCCCTTCGCCTTCCCCCCGTCCCCCGTCGAGCTAGCCATGAATTCACTTCCCCCGGCTGGCTAACTTCTCGTAAAACCTGTCCCTCAGCCTCACGAATTTCAAGAACCTGTCCGAGAGCTTGGCCCGCACCACCGAGCCCACGGATAGCTCGAACACGACTTGGCCATCTACTACCGCGACGGGCACCTTGGCCTTCCTGACCTCCACGCGGACCTCAGCGCCAGGCGGCAGCACCAAGGGCCAGGTCGGCTTTATGGGGCATATGGGCGTCAGGACCAGGCACTTGAGACCCGGGTCGATGACAGGGCCTCCGCAGGAGAGCGAGTAGCCCGTAGAACCCGTGGGTGTTGCTATTATGAGCCCGTCTCCCTCTAAGGCCATTAGGAGTTCATCGCCCTTGTAGACGACAGCCCCTAACAACTTAACTGGGACCTTCGAGGTCAGGCAGACCTCATTTAGCGCGTCCGGCAGCCTAACCCCGTCCGCGGAAGCCTCTACCCTCGCCCTCTCCTCGACTTCGAAGGAGCCCGATAGGCAAGTATTAATGGCCTTTTCTAGCTCTCCCGGCTCGACGGTGGTCAGGAAACCCCTCCCTCCGGCGTTCACGGCTAGTATTAAAGGCCTGTTGTCCGACAGGCGTAGGCAGGCCCGGAGGACTGTCCCATCGCCACCTATCACCACTAATAAGTCTGGCCTGAGGGCCTCTAGGGGCGCCGCTAGGTCCGGCCTGCCGAGCCTGTGGGCCAGGTCCTCCTCGAGGGTTATTTCGAGCCCTCTTGCCTCCAATAGGGCTAATGCCCTCTCGGCCAGCCTAAGGGCATCGGGCTTGGTGGGATTAGCTACTATAGCGGCTGTGCGCAACAATCCCTCGCACGCACCGCCAAACCAGTCTTATAAGTAGCTCCCTAAATAGCTACCGCGAGGTGAAACAGGGTGAGCAAGCCAGTTGAGCTCGGCTCCCTGAGGGTGGGCTCCTACATAGTCATAGATGGCGAGCCCTGCCGTATCGTGGAGATGACGAAGTCCAAGCCCGGCAAGCACGGCTCGGCCAAGGCCCGTGTGGTGGCCATAGGCATCTTCGATGGCGTGAAGCGCAGTCTCGTGAAGCCCGTGGACGCACAGGTGGAAGTGCCTATCGTGGAGAAGAGGCCCGGGCAAGTGCTCTCCATCATGCCGAACGCGGTCCAGTTAATGGACCTAGAGACCTACGAGGTATTCGAGGCTCCCTTGCCCGAGGAAGAAGACATCAGGTCTAAGCTCGAGCCGGGCGTGGAGGTTGAGTACTGGCGCATCCTGGGGCGGGCCAAGATAATGCGCGTTAAGTGAGCGCGGCCCCGCCCCAGCTATCTTCCTAAGCTCGGATTAGGGGTAACGATGCCGTGGGTGATAGCAGGGGACCGCGATAACCAGATAGCCCTCGAGCCGAGCCTGTGTGAACACATATTTAGCCGCTCCTGCCCTTCCGCCGAGCAGCCATGGCCCATGAACAGCCCGTGGAGCACATCCGCGTGGAGCCGGGTATGACCGTAGGCACCCTCTTGGCCCGTATGGAGGCCTGTGGCGTCTTAGGCGCTGGTAGGCTGGGCCGCGCGGCCAGGATAGTGGCTAAGATGTTCTCGGATCCCGATTGCGCTGTCTTCCTCAGCCTGGCGGGCGCCCTCGTGCCGGGCGGCATGAGGATCGTCATAAGGGACCTAGTGGACCGGGGCCTCCTGAGCGCTATCGTGACCACGGGCGCGAACGTGGTGCACGACCTAGTAGAGGCCCTGGGCTTCAGGCATTACGTGGGCACCTTCAGGGCCAATGACATGCGGTTGCGTGAGGAGCACATGGGCAGAATAGGGGACATCTTCATAGAGATGCGTGCGTTCACGGCCCTGGAGAAGTGGCTGAGGCGCATGTTAGCCGAGCTGCCGGCTGACGTGAAGGCCCGTATCTCCGGCGCTAGGCTGATAAGGGAGCTGGGCTTGCGCTTGGAGGACCCGAACTCCATAGTGGCCACCGCCGCCCGGAAGGGCGTGCCTATAATCTGCCCTGGCTTCGTGGATTGCGTGGCTGGCTTCCAGCTCTGGACCCTCTCGGACGAGCTGGGCTTGCGCCTAGACCCCTTCGGCGACCTGAGCGAGCTCATGAACGTCCTCCTGCCCGCCGAGCGCGTGGGCCTCATCATCCTGGGCGGCGGCATGCCCAAGCACTTCCTTATGTTCGCCACCACCTTCCGCGACGGGGCCGATTACGCGGTCCAGATCACGACCGATAGGCCCGAGCCAGGCGGCTTGAGCGGGGCGCCGCTGGAAGAAGCCATAAGCTGGAGCAAGGTCCGCCCTGGGGCCGATTTCGTGACCGTCATTTGCGATGCTACCATAGCCTTCCCGCTCATCGTGGCAGCCGCCCTGGAGCGCCTTGAGGAAGGCGGCACGGGAGGCACCCGTCCAGCACGCTAATTAGCCCTGGGAGGCAGGTTCCTCCCCTAGAGCCGCCCTGGCATCTAAATACTTAAGTTTCACGCGGTCTAATGCTTAATGCCCGATGAAGAGGGAAGAGCCGCCGGAGCACGGGCAGTGATGAACCTTATGAGTCCTGAGGGCTCCCTGAGCGCGGCCGGGAGGCGGTGCTTGCCCTTGCGCATCTACGAGCTGGTGAAGGCCCACGACGAGTGGCGCCTGAAGAACTGCCTTAACCTAGTGCCCTCGGAGAACGTGACCAGCCCGGCCGTGCGTTCTATACTGGCCTCCGACCTCGGCCACCGCTATTCCCTCAGGCCTGAAGAAGCGCCCGATTTCCACGTGCCCTACGGCAATTTCTACTGCGGGACCAAATACGCGGATGAGATAGAGCGCATCGGGCAGGAGATAGCCTGTGAGCTCTTCGGCTGTAAGCACGCCTTCCTCCAGCCCCTCTCGGGCCACATAGCTGGCTTGATAATGCTCGCCTCGCTCACGGAGCGCGGGGACACCATCATGTGCATAGAAGAGCGCGACGGCGGCTACCCGGGCTACGGGCCGCGCTTCCTGCCCTCCTACTTGGGCCTGGAAGTACGCTTCCTGCCCTTCAATAAGGCAGTGTTTGACTTGGATTACGAGGCCTGTGAAGAGGCCATCCGGCGGGCCAAGCCTAAGCTCGTGATACTCGGGGCCTCTACCATCCTCTTCCCATACGACCTGAAGCGCATCCGGGAAGCCTGCGATAAGGTAGGCGCTTACCTGGGCTACGACGCCTCCCATGTGTTAGGCCTCATGGCCGGCGGCGAGTTCCAGCCCGAGCCCTTCAGGGAGGGCGTGGATATCGTCATAGGCAGCACGCATAAGACGCTCTTCGGCCCCCAGGGCGGTCTAGTGCTCACGGACGATGACGTGATCGCGGAACGCGTGAGGGCGAATTTGAAGCTCAAGACACTCGATAACCCACACCTGAACCGCGTAGCGGCCTTAGCCCAGGCCCTAGCCGAGATGCAGGAGCATGGCCGGGACTACGCCAGGCAGGTGGTGGCGAACGCTAAAGCACTCGCCAAGAGCCTCGAGGAACACGGCTTGCCCGTCCTCTACGGCCACAAGGGCTACACACGCTCCCACCAGGTCCTCCTAAACGTGGAGCAGCTCGAGCGCGAGCTGGGCGTGCCCTACAGCAGGCTGGCCGAGAAGCTGGAGGAGGCGAACATCATAGTAGATAGGGCCGGGAGGCTCGGGACACAGGAGCTGACCAGGTGGGGCATGGGAGAGGAGGAGATGAAGGCCGTAGCGGGCCTTCTATCCGGCGTCCTGATGGGGCGTCTCAAGACACAGGAGGCCAGGGAAGCCGTAAGGGCATTGAGGGAGAAATTCAGCACGTTGCGTTATTGTTGAAGGTCCTTATGTTTTCCCGAGGCGAGAGGCCGCCCGACAGGTGGAGGAAAGGTATTTATGCGGACCCCCCACCTGCCGTGGGTGCCGGGGATTGGCGAAGAGGGCACTTCACCTGAAGGTTGAGGAGCTCGCGTCTGATGTGCTGAAGGCTAAGGGCCTCACCATATCCATAGGGAGGATATTCGAGGAAGAGTGGGAAGAGCCTATAGGGCCGACGCCTTTCCCGGAGATCACGGACTTGCGCTCCTGGGACCTCAAGCTCCTCAACCGCTACAGGCCTTACTACCTGCCCTTCTGCGAGCTCTGCTGCCTCTGCACCTTCGGCAAGTGCGACCTCTCCAAGGGCAAGCGAGGCGCCTGCGGCCTGGACCTGAGGGCCCAGCTATCGCGTATTGTCCTCATAGCGGCCTGCATAGGCGCTTCCACGCACACCCACCACGCCAGGCACCTGTTAGAGCACCTGATAGAGAAGTACGGGCGCCGGCACCCCATAGACGTGGGAGGCCGTAACGTCTACCTCGAGGCGCCTAACATAAGGCTCGTCTGTGGCATAAGGCCCAAGACCCTCGGCGACCTAGAGGAAGTGCTAGATTACGTGGAGACCCAGCTCGTCCACCTGCTCGCCTGCACGCACACGGGCCAAGAAGGCCACTACCTGGACTTCGAGTCCAAGGTCTTTCACGCCGGCATGCTGGACCACGTGGCCATGGAGGTAGCCGATATAGCACAGATATCGGCCTACAACTTCCCGAAGGCCGACCCAGAAGCGCCCTTAGTGGAGCTGGGCTGGGGCACGGTGGATAGGGAGAAACCCGTGATCCTGGTCGTGGGCCACAACGTCCCGCCAGCTGTCTACATCGTGGATTACTTACACGAGAAGGGCCTCTACGGGCGCGTGGAAGTATGCGGCATGTGCTGCACGGCCCACGACGTGACGCGCTACAACCCCGGCGCTAAGATAGTGGGGCCGATAAGCTGGCAGCTCCGCTTCGTCCGCGCTGGCGTGGCGGACGTGATAGTGGTGGACGAGCAGTGCGTCCGCACCAACCTGCTTGAGGAAGCCCAGAAGGTGAAGGCGCCCTTCATAGCCACCAGCCCGGTCGCCTGCCACGGCCTGCCCGACCGCACGCACGACCCCGTTGAGGAGATCGTGGAGGACCTGGCCAGCTACAAGGAGCCGGGCGCCCTGATACTTGAGCCCGAGAAGGCAGCCCAGGTGGCCGTTGAAGTAGCCTTACGCGTTGCGCCCCAGAGGAAGGCCCTTAAGGCCCTGCCAGACGTATCGGAGGTCATAGAGGGCGCTAAGCGCTGCACCCAGTGCAATTCCTGCCGCCGTGCTTGCCCGAACAACTTGCCCATACCTAAGGCCATGAAGAAGGCAGCCGAGGGTGACCTGACGGCCCTGGCCAGGCTGCTAGACGAGTGCGTGGGCTGCGCCAGGTGTGAGAACGCCTGCCCGCAGGGGATACCCGTGCACACCTACATGGTCAAGGCCGCTGAGAAGGAGCTGAAGGAAGAGCGCTTCAAGGTCCGCGCTGGCCGTGGCGCCATCCAGGACGTGGAGATACGTGAGGTCGGCGGCCCCATCGTGCTGGGCGAGATACCGGGCGTCGTGGCCCTCGTGGGCTGCGCGAACTACCCACACGGCAACCGCGAGGTAGCCGAGATAGCTGTGGAGTTCGCCAAGCGCAACTACATCGTGACGGCCTCCGGCTGCGCGGCCATGAGCATAGGCTTCTACAAGGACGAGGAAGGCCTCACGCCTTACGAGCGCTTCTCCGGCGCCTTCGAGGCCGGCGGTATAGTGAACGTGGGCTCCTGTGTGGCGAACGCCCATATCTCGGGCGCGGCCATCAAGATAGCCAGCATATTCGCTAGGAGGAACCTAAGGGCCAATTACGAGGAGATAGCGGACTACATACTCAACCGCGTGGGCGCTGTGGGCGTGGCCTGGGGAGCCATGAGCCAGAAGGCCGCCAGCATAGCCGCTGGGTTCTGGCGCTTGGGCGTGCCCGTGATAGTAGGGCCGCACGGTTCCAAGTACAGGCGCATGCTCCTGGGTAGGCAGGACCGTGAGGAAGACTGGTATGTGTATGATGCCCGCACGGGAGAGCGCGTCTACGCTGGCCCCTGCCCAGAGCACCTCTTCTTCGCGGCCGAGACGAAGGAAGAGGCTATGGTGTGGATAGCCAAGCTCTGCATGAGGCCCAACGACACCACCAAGGGCCGTGCCATCAAGCTCACGCACTACATAGACCTGCACAAGCGCTTCTTCGGCACCATGCCTGATGACCTACACCTCTTCGTGCGCACCAAGGCCGATATACCGATAACCATGAAGGACGAGATACTCGCCTTCCTGAAGGAGAAGGGCTGGAAGGAGAGGCCCATACCCGACCCTACACTACTGCCCAGGCTCATAAGGGCCAAGAAGGCGTGAGCCCCGGCTTTTTTGCTGCCCTTTCCGTATGTTAATAGCTGTCCCGCCAACTTTATGCCTCTGTATAAGGGCCATAATGCCATAATAATAGTGCCCTCTTACCCACCTGGCCCGATCCGCACGTAATAACTATAAGCCAAATCGTAATAAATGTTTAGCTGGCCGAAAAAGACTTATAGCTTGGCTCTCCGGCACCTGGGGTGTCATAAGTTGGCGGCAGAGCCCTGGCAGAGGGCCGAGGTGCCCGGGACAGTCAAGGCCACAGTCGTGAAGAAGCCGGAGGTCGTGGCGGCCCTCCTGAAGAGGGCCAAGAGGCCTATCATAATTGTGGGCCACGAGGCTGCTGAGTTCGAGCTTTCCAACGGCACGACGCTCCTCGACATGTTGGCCGAGCTGGCGAAGAAAACGGGCGTCCCCGTGGTCGCCACGGCCCACGTGGGTCCCATGTTGGTTGAGAGGGGTGTCCAGCCAGCGGCCATCATGTCCGCGCTCGATATAGGGCAGAGGTTAGCCGACCCGGGGTGGCAGGGCCTAGATGGCCAGGGTCAGTATGACCTAGTGCTGATAGCCGGCCTGCCCTACTACATGGAGTGGGTTCTCACGGCCAACCTCAAGGATTTCGCGTCGCATCTCAAGGTGATCAGCCTGGACCCGTATTACCAGCCGCACGCCACTTGGTCTTTCCCGAACACGAGGCCAGAAGACCATGAGAAAAACCTTAAGGCCCTCATAGAGGCCGTGGGCGGGAGGTGATGGGATGCCGTCCGGTATGTTCGCTGATATCCCTGTGGACGTGGGCGTGGTCTACGAGGGCGAGCGCATAAGGCGAAAGCAGATGTACGTTGAGTTCGGCGGCCCTAAGGTACCTTACAAATTCGAGCTCGTAAGGGCCCGTAAGATGGAGGAGGTCGAAGACGGGAAGATAACCATCATAGGCCCCGACATAAAGGACCTCGAGGAAGGCGGTAGCTACCCCCTCGGCATCTTGGTTGAGGTAGCGGGCAAGGAGGTAGAGGAAGAGCTCGAGGGCGTCATAGAGCGCCGTATTCACGAGTTCTGCAACTACATCGAGGGCTTCATGCATCTCAACCAGCGCTACGACATCTGGCTCCGCTTGAGCAAGAAGTCCTTCCAGAAGGGCTTGAACAGCTTCGAGTACATCGGTAAGGTCCTCATAAGGCTGTTCAAGAGCGAGATGCCCTTCATAGAGAAGATCCAGGTCACCTTCATCACGGACCCGGAGAAGGTCAAGGAGATGTATGAGGAGGCCCTAAGGGTCTACGAGGCCCGTGATGCCCGCGCCAGGGGCCTGAAGGACGAGGAGGTTGATACCTTCTACGGCTGCACGCTCTGCCAGAGCTTCGCCCCCACGCATGTATGCGTGATCACGGCCCAGCGCTACTCCAACTGCGGCGCTATAAGCTGGTTCGACGCCCGCGCGGCCGCTAGGGTAGACCCGAAGGGGCCCATCTTCCCCATACCCAAGGGCAAGTGCCTTGACCCGGTGAAGGGCGAGTACGAGGGCGTGAACAAGGTCGTGAAGGAGAAATCGCTGGGCGCAATAGAGCGCGTCTGGCTGTATACGGCCTTCGGCTACCCGCACACCTCCTGTGGCTGCTTCGAGGCCGCTGCCTTCTACATGCCGGAGGTAGATGGCTTCGGCATAGTCCACAGGGGCTTCAGGGGCGAGACGCCTAACGGCCTGACCTTCGTGGCTATAGCTGACGCCACGGCCGGCGGGAGGCAGGTAGATGGCTTTCACGGCATCTCCTTCGAGTACATGAGGTCCCCGAAGTTCCTCCAGGCCGATGGCGGCTGGCACCGTGTGGTCTGGGCGCCCAAGGAGGTGCTAGAGCGCGTCTGGGACTTCATACCCGAGGACGTGAGGGACAGGATTGCCACGGAGGAAGACGTGAGCAACATGGAGGAGCTGAAGAAGTTCCTCATAGAGAAAGGACACCCGATAGTGGAGCGTTGGAAGGAGAAGGGCCTGCTGGTCGAGGAGAAGCCTGAGGAGGCCAAGCCCGAGGAGGCCGTGGAGCTGGCGCCCGGAGCCGTGCCAGCTGTGGCGGGCCTGCCAGCCCTGGGAGGCGTGAGGATAACGCTCGAGGACGCGGCCGTCTTCATCCGCCGGTTGATAATCAAGGCCCCCGAGAAGAGGAGGTAATGGCAGATGGGCGAGAAGAGCGGGTCCGAGGGCAAGGGCGTGGTCCTCCAGGCCTCCGAGCTGGCCAAGCTCTTGGCCAACTTCGGGGCCATAGAGTTTGAGGACGTGGTGATAAAAGCTAAGAAGCTCATCATAAAGCCCGTGAAGAAGGAGGGGTAAGGCTATGCCGGAAGAAAAACGCAAGCCTGAGGAAGGGGAGAGCGTAGAAGGCTTCCTAGCCAGCTTCCTGCCCGACCTCCTGAAGCTCTTGGCCAAGTACGAGGAGATAGAGCTGGAGGACGTGGAGCTCCACGCTAAGAAGCTGGCCTTTGAACTCCTGCCGGTCATCCCTGCTGCGCCTCCAGTCCCAGCGGCCCCGCCGGTCGCCAAGCCGACTGAGCTGTTGAGGGAGGGCTTCGAGCCACCCGTGATGACTTACCCCGGCAGGGTAGAAGAGGTCAAGATAGGGGCCACGCGCTCCGAGGGCGGCAGCAGGGGCAAGACGTACGTGATAGGCGGCGAGATGAACCCACCTTACTACATCTTCGAGAGGCCCCCGCCTCACAGGCCCATAATATCCATGGACGTCTTCGACACCAAGGTGCCGCTGCCGAGGGCCGTTAAGATGCACATAAAGGACGTGATAGACGATCCAGGCGAGTGGGCCAAGCGGAACGTGGAGAAGTTCGGCGCCGACATGATAGTGGTCCACCTGCTGAGCATGGACCCGCTCATAGAAGACAAGGCGCCTAAAGACGCCCTGAAGACGATCGAGGAAGTCCTCCAGGCCGTGGACGTGCCGGTGGTGGTGGGCGGCTGTGGCGACCCAGAGAAGGACGCGGAAGCCTTCAAGATCGCCTCCGATATGTTCTCCGGCGAGAGGCTGATAATGAGCTCCGTCACGCTCGACATGGCTGATAAAGGCGTCTTAGATGAAACGGCCAAGGCCATAGCCCAGCACGGGCACATAGCCCTCGCCTTCACGCCCATAGACCTCAACTTGGCCAGGGAGCTGAACAGGAAGCTCTACGGCCACGTGGCCAGGGACAGCATAATTATGGACCTGACCTCGGCTGCCCTCGGCTACGGCAGCGAGTACTCCTACACCATCATGGAGCGCGCCCGCTTGGCTGCTCTCATGGGCGATAAGGAACTCCAGCACCCGATCATGGCTTGCTCGGCCAACACCTGGGCTGCCCGTGAGGCCTGGATCAAGGAGGCGGAGATAGGCGAGATCTGGGGTCCGAGGGAGCTGAGGGGGCCGATGTACGAGACGGTAGCGGCCCTCGTCTATCTCCTAGCCGGCGCGGACTGGCTGATGGTGGAGCATCCAGCCACCACGAGGACTCTGAAGGAGTTCATAGATATCCTCATGAAGAAGGGTGCCGCCAAGCCAGAGACCATAGCTGGCTGGGTGAGCGCGAAGCTGGGGTGAGAGGGTATGTCGGGCAGCGGCGCTAAGGAACTCAGCCCAATAGAGATATACAAGTACCTGCCTAAGACGAACTGCGGGAAGTGCGGCGAGAAGACCTGCATGGCCTTCGCCACCAAGCTCGCTAACAGGGAGGCCAGGCTGGAGGAGTGCCCCGAGCTGCTGAAGCCCGAGTACAAGGAGGCGTACGAGAAGCTCTGGGAGATGCTCAGGCCGCCGGTGCGCGAGGTAGTCTTCGGCTCAGGCGAGAGGGTAGCCAAGATAGGCGGCAAGTACGTGATGTACAGGCACGAGCTCACCTACCACAACCCAACCGTGATAGCCATAGAAGTGGACGACACCATGGAATTGAGCGAGATAGAAGAGCGCATCAAGCGCCTGGAGGAGCTCTCGTACATTTACATCGGGCGCGAGCTGAAGCTGGATGCCGTGGCCGTGAGGTGTGTCTCGGGTGATGCCGAGCGCTTCAAGGCAGCCGTGGAAGCCGTGGCCAAGCTGACGGACATGCCCTTGGTTCTCTGCTGCCTAGACCCGGAGATCATGGAGAACGCCTTAGTGACCGTGTACGAGCGCAGGCCCCTCCTCTACGCGGCCACCAAGGACAACTGGCGTGAGATGGCAGAGCTGGCCACGGGTTACAAGTGCCCATTAGCTGTCTTCGCGCCCGGGGATATAGCGCTCCTCAGGTCCCTCGTGAAGACCTTGCGGGCTTACGGCGTGGAAGACCTGGCCTTAGACCCCGGCACCTTCCCGGGCGAGGGCTTCTCGGACACACTGAACAACTTCGTGATGATACGCCGCGCCGCCTGTAAGATGGGTGATGACCTGTTGGGCTACCCGCTCATAGGCGTGCCAGCCGTGGCCTGGTTGAGCGAGGGCGGGAAGGAGAAATCCAAGGAGGAAGAGGAAGCCGAGAAGGTCTTGAAGGCCTGGCGCGAGGCTTGTATGGCCGTCATGCTCATCACTCGCTTCGCCGACCTGCTCATCATGCACAGCTTAGAGGGCTGGGTCCAGCTGCCTATCATGATCTGGCGCGAGAACATCTACACCGATCCGCGCAAGCCCGTGGCTGTGGAGCCCGGCCTGAAGGCCTTCGGCACGCCGGATGAGATGACGCCCGTGCTCGTCACGACCAACTACGCCCTGACCTACTTCACGGTGGAGAACGACATTAAATCCGCAAAGATAGATTGCTACCTATTAGTGGTGGATACTGAGGGCCTAAGCGTCCAGAGCGCGGTGGCAGGCCGTAAGCTCACGGCTGAGCTAGTGGCGGACGCGCTGAAGGAATCCGGCGTGGAGGAGAAAGTGAAGCACCGTTACCTCATCATACCCGGCCTGGCCGCCCGCCTGAGCGGCGAGATAGAAGAGCTCACGGGCTGGAAGGTGCTCGTGGGGCCACAGGATTCCTCTGCCATACCGAAGTTCTTATCGGAGAAGTGGCCGCCTAAGGAACAGGAAGAGTGATTTTTGAGCTACTGTATCAACCTAGTCTTTTCTCTAACCACGATCTCCCAGGGCTGCCTGAGTTCTGCTTTCTCCAATAGCCTTACGTCTGAGAACACTTCTCCTGGCTTCCCCTCGGCCTCTACGCGCCCGCCCATCAATACGTAAACGTAATCGGCTATCCCGTACGCGAAATCCACGTCGTGTGTGGCTATCACGAAGGTCCGGCCGGAGCGCACGCCTTCGGCCATCAGCTCCTTGAGGAAAGCCACGTAACGAGGGCTGAGGAAGGCCGTGGGCTCGTCCACGAGGAAGACCTCGGGCTCGTAGACCAAAACAGTGGCTAAGGCAGCTTTCTTCTTCTCCCCGTAGCTCAGCCTGTAAGGCGGCTTGGTCAGTAAGCCCTCTATGCCGAGCTCGGCAGCTACCTCGGTCACCTTAGCGCGTACCTCCTCCTCGGGCAGCCCCAATTGCCTGAGGGCGAAGGCTATGTCATCGAACACCGTAGGACAGAAAAGCTGGTCATCTGGGTCTTGGAAGACGAGGCCCACGTGCCTCCTGAGCTCCGGCCCCAGCTCGCGGATATCGCGGCCCCTGAAGGCCACCTGGCCCTCCTGGGGCTCCAGCAGGCCTGCTATGACGAGCAAGAGGGTCGTCTTGCCGGCGCCGTTCGGGCCTAAGAGGGCCGTTACCTCGCCCTCTAATATGGCGCAGTCCACGCCTCTGAGGGCCACCGTGCCGTCGGGGTATCTGAACCACACATTAGAGCACGTGATGACCGCGCCGCCCATCGCGTCACACCACCTCCAGGATGAAGAGCGCGATATAACCCACGGCCGCTAGGAGCCAGATCAGGTCGCGGACGCCCAACCTAAAACACCCCCTCGGATCCGAGATGTTGGCCGGGCTGCCGAACGGGCACCTAGCCCTCATGGCGAGCCCTACCTTCCAAGCCCTGTTAAAGGCCCTGAGCAAGAGGTCGCCACAGCAGCTGGCCAGGACGAGCCAGGAGGAGCTTATCCTCGGCTTCCTCAGCAGCCTGGCCTCCCTGGCCGCGAGGAGGCGCTGGGCCTCGCGTATGGAGAGCGGCACGTACCTGGCCGTGAGGAAGGCCATGTTAGGTATAGTGCCCGTGGGGTCTACGGCGTGGAGGCCTCTGATGAGCGTGGTCAAGCCCGCGTAAGCCGTCCAGGCCACACCAATCGATATGGCGTTCAGGCACCTCAAGACGAACGCGGCTGCCTTCAGGGTGCCTTCCCGCGTGGCCACCAGGCGTAGCGGGCCGAGCTGGATGGCGTAAGTGACGGCACCGGGGGTTATGAAGGGAAGTGGCAGCGCTATGATGGTCAAGAAGGGCAGGATAAGGCCTACTAACTTCAGGAAATTGCCTAGCTCGCGGCTGGCCACTGCTAAGACGAGCGCTAGGGCGAAGGGCAGGAAGGAGCAAGCGCGGAGCGGGATGGGGCTGCTGAAGGCTGCCGGGGAGACAAAAAGGACTAGGAGGGCGAGGGAGGTGAAGGGCGCTATCCTCGGTGACCTCTCCTTTGCTAGCCTATCTAGGACGTGGCCAACAGCGTCCAAGTAGCGCATTAACAGACCGCGCCGCCAGAGCATCGCTTTACCCCTGGCCCTTGGCTAAGAGCGCCATAAGCCCCAGCCCGAGCGCGAGTATGATGGCCACACCCACGATGCCCGAGATTATGTAGCCCACCGATAAGCCAGCCCAGTCCTCGGGGAGGCCGGGCACAGTGTAATCCGGCAGCAGGCCGGACCAAATGCCCGATTCCTCTAAGCCCCGCTTCTCGGCGGCCACGTCTAAGGGCTCGTGGTAGCCCACTAGCTCGGCCCCTATGACGCCGAACAGCGGGCTTATGATGAGCAACACGGCTATGACGGCCAGCGCCCTCTTGTGCTTGGCCAGGAAGCCCTCCAGGGCCAAATTCAGCTCACCCCTGGTAACCTCACGCTCATGACAAGCGATGGCGCCCTCCTGGCGATGTAATCCACCACTAGGGCCGTTATGATGCCCTCTATCACGCCTAGGCCGAAGTGCCAGAGGCCCATGACCGGCACGGTTATGGCTATCCCGAAGGGGAAAGCAGGCGAATAGCCTATCTCTAGGCCACAGGCCACGCCAGCCAACGTTATGCCCAGCCAGCCGCCTAGGAAAGCGCCCGCTAACCTGTAGGGCCTCTCAGGACCACCGAGCTTCACGAAGGCCATGAAGAACGCGTAGCCCACCAACACGTCTATGATGCCCATGTTGAGGACGTTGGCCCCGAGGGCCGTTATGCCGCCATCGCCGAAGACCAAGCACTGTATGAGCAAGACGACCAGCAAGACTAACTCGCCTAGCCAGGGGCCGAGGAGGATGCCGGCCAAGGCGCCGCCTACCATGTGGAGGCTAGTGCCGCCGGGCAGGGGCCAGTTCAGCATCTGGGCCGCGAAGATGCCAGCTGCCAGCAGGGAGGTCAGCGTGATGGTCTCGGGACCTAGGGCTCCCCTGGCCTTATAGACCGCGTAGGCCGTGAAGGCGATGGTTAGGGCATAGCAGATGCCAGCCGTCAGCGGATCCAAGAAGCCATCCGGTATGTGCATACTTTCCCCACCGGCCGTCATACCAGGCCAGGGTATTTAAGTATTACATTTCCCGGAGAACGTAATATATAACGGTGTGTGGTCAATTCGCGGTAAGGCTCAAGAATAAAGCGGACCCCGGCAGCTTGGCTTAGCGAGAGGGAGCTGTTAAGAGCGATTACTAACTAACGGACGTAGAGCAGTATCCTGTGCGTGAGGAATCTGTAGCGCTCGTCCTCCACGAACTTATCCACGAGAACAGGAGTCCAACCGGGTATCTCGTATTCGTGCGAGACCACGCGGGCGCCGGGCTTCAGCTCACGCTCCAACTTGGGCTTCACCTTCATGTTGGCCGAGGTGGTCAGGTAGAGCGTCACCACATCGGCATCGCTTATGTCCACGTCGAAGAGGTTCGCGTTTATGATCTTCACCCTATCGGAGAGGCCTGCTTCCTCCACGGCCCTCATGGCCTTCAGGGCTAAGTCGCGCCTTATCTCCACGCCCACGCCGTAGGCGCCGAACTCCTTAGCAGCCGTGATGACTATACGGCCATCCCCGCAACCTAAATCGTAAACGACCTCGCCTGGCTTGACATCAGCTAACTTCAACATACGCCTCACGACGGGCATGGGCGAGGCCAGGTAGGGCGCGATAGACATGGCCCTCTAACACCAGTTCTGGCCACCCCCGGAGGGCACTTAAGGGTTTCCCGGGAGGCTGGCGAGGGTTTTTACTGGCCCGCCAGGCCCCTCTGGCCGAGGGAAGAGCGCCTTGAAGCTCAGGGGCCACCACCTCATCTGCCTTAACTTCCTGAAGGAGGCCTTTAACCCGGAGTTCACGGCGGCGCTCAAGGAGTTACGCGAGAGGGCGCTCGGCGGCGAGGAGATAAAGGTCATCGAGGGCTTGGACGACCTCTGCGCGCGCTGCCCCATGTTGGCTGGGGACGCGTGTGCTTACGAAGATGAGGTACGCGAGATGGATGTTGAGGCGCTCGAGGCGTTGGGCCTGGAGGTCGGCGCCAGGGTCAGGATGGCCGAGGTCAGGGAGAAACTCAAGGGCCTAGCCGATTGGTTAGCTGGCTTCTGCGAGGGCTGTGAATTCAAGGAGGCCTGCGGGCCGGAGAAAGAGAAGTTCCTCGCGGGCTAAAGCCCGGCCTTAGATATAACGCTCGTAGGAGGCCAGGTGCGGGTTAGGGCCTTTAGCAACGTGAAGGCGCCCGTCCCCGCCCTCGGTCAGGTCGCCCACAAAGGTATAGAACGGACCCTGTATTTTCTCGCCCGCGAACTTCACGCTCTTGGAGAGCCTGAGAATATTGAAGCCCGGTAGGACGGCCGGCAGGTGGCCGCAGATTATGATCTTCCCGCCACGCATGAAGGCTCCGGGCCTCCCCTCGCAATCGCCCTTGATGAGGATAGCGCCGTCCTGGAGATGGATGCCCGGGAAGAGGCCCGCCGAGCCCTCGACGAGGATAGTGCCGCCCCGCATGAAGTTGCCTAGCTCACAGCCCACGTCGCCGTGCACGATTATGCTACCGCCCCGCATGCCGTCTCTCGCGCCCCTGTAGGCCGAGCCCACGTAATCGCCAGCGGAGCCGAAGACCTCTATACGGCCGCCGAGCATACGCGCCCCGAGCCAGGAGCCAGTGTTGCCCCGCACCACTAGCTCGCCGTTCCTCATGTGCTCGCCAGCCAGGAGGCCCACTGGCCCTTCCACCACTATCCTGCCGGCCGCCATCTCGAAGCCTACCTGCCTCACCTTACTGAAATCGCCAACCAACCGCACCGTGAGCTTCTCGGCCCTAGCAGCCCCATCGCCTTCTATCTGGAAGAGCTCGGCCAGCTTGACGCGCCTATTTCCCTTCCAGGCCTCTAAAGCGCCTATCTCGTGCTCTGATAAACCGGCGAAGGCATCCGGCTTTATGCAAGGCGCGTAGACAGGCACCCTGAAGGGCGCCTTGGGTTTAAGCACTACCTCGGCTCCCACGGCTACCCCACCTCACGCGGACGCCAGCCTGGCCTTCCTGGCGACCTTATATGGCCTCGCCAGGTAATCCTCGGGTATCGGGTAGTTCTCGAAGCTCACCGTGTAACGCTCCGTCCAGGCCTCGCCTATGTTGCGCACTACCTCACGCGCCCACTCCGGCAGCTCCACGTGCACCCAGAAGGTCCGGCCCCTGGGGGAGGCCATCACGCGCCCATCTTTCACGACTACCTGGCCGCTCTTTATGGTCCAGGCCGCCCTCTCGAAGGCGCGCCTCACGGCCCTGTGGTCGCGGCTTGGGTCCACGCGCTCCGGGTCTATGGCATAAATGGCCACGTCGGCATCGGCCCCCACGCCCAGATGGCCTTTTGACTCCAGGCCCAGCGCCCTCGCTGGCCCAGCGCGCGAGAGGATGGCTATCTCGTAGAACGTGAGCTCCCGGTCTATGCTGGGCAGCACCATACGCCTTATCGCCCTACGGTGGACGCGCTTGAGTGTCTTCTCGCGGGCCTTAGCGCTCATCAGCCATTCTATCACGCGCGGGTAGGTAGTGAAGGGAGCGCCGTTCGGGTGGTCGGTCGTTATGAAGGCGCCCCGCCACGGGTCCTTCACGAGCAAGGCCAGCTCAAGCCCTATGGCCCATTGGACGGCGTTAACGAGACTCTTCCGCCTGTAGCGGTAGGGCACTATGCCCGAGCTCGTCTCCGTCTCCACGTCGTGGTTTATCCACTTGTTGCCCGTGAGCTCGTAGAGGCCGTATTGGAAGGGGCCGTCGGCCGTCATGGTGGTCGTGTCGCCCGGCACGACAGCGCCCATGTCTATGCTCACGTGGTCGTGCATGTTCACGTAACGCGCTATGGGGGCCGCCATAGAGCACATGCTGGCCCAATCGTCGCCGCCGAAGGCGCTGAACTGGACGTGCGTGACGTGGATAGAGCGCCTGCCCGTGCTGCTCGTGCCGGGGATATCGCGCACGCAATCCATGGTGCGGATCGTTATCTCCCAGTTGCCGGGCTGCCCCAGCCTGTTCGTGTGCACGTGGATGGTGTGAGGCAAATCGAGAAGGTGGTCCACGCGTGCTAGGCCGCGTATGATCTCGCGAGGCGTGATGCTGAAGTAGGGCACCACGTCGTCTATGCTCTTAACGTTGTGGCCGAAGCCCCAGCACTCTAGGCCGCCGGGGTTCACGAGCTTAATGGCGTAGCCCTTCGTGGCCCAGAGCATCCAGGCCACGTAGGCCGCGCACTCCTCCACCATATCGGCCGCAAGGAACTCCATCACGAACCAGCAATCGCCTAGGAGGGGAAAGGTGGCCTTATCTATGATGGGCGTGTCATCCAACTCCTCGTGCGTGTGGCGGGCCTCCAGAGGCGGCATGCTAGGGTTACACACGAAGGTCCAGCCCATCCTCGCGTATCGGTAGCCCGTGGTCCAGGTGCTGGGCACCGAGTAACCCACGCCAGCGCGCGTTACGTCTGTCTTAGGCTCCACGTCCTTGAAGTGGTCCTCGGGCCTCAACAGGCGCCCGGCGTTCACCTCCGGCCCCGCTATGTGGGCGTGTATGTCCACGCCGCCTGGCATGACCATCATGCCTGAGGCATCTATCACGTAGGCCTCCTTCTCGGGCACGTCTTCCACGATCTTACCATCCCGGATGGCTATATCCATGCGCTCGCCATTCACGCCATTTAGCGGATCGAATACTATGCCGTTCTTTATCAGGAGTGCCCTGGGGGCCTCCTCAGCCATGGCCATCCCGGCCCTCCACGCCCGGGAGCAGGCAGGGCTATTTAGCAGTTGAGGGGAGGGGCACCGAGGTCTCGGGAAGGCGCTCGCTATGGGATGCCCAGAGCCCGCCTATAATAACCGCTGTAGAGCACCACGGCTGGGTTATGGCCCGTCACCCTATCCTTGGCTATTAAGGTCACGACGGGGGCCTTGGAATACCTGTAGAAGAGCGAGTCGTGACCCACGCAGAGGCCTACGGCCAAATTCAGCTCGGTTCCCAGGGCATTTAAGATAAGAGCCTGGCCCACGGGATTACAGATGGCCTCAAAAGGCCTATCCTTATTTACCCAACATTCCCTCGGCACGCCTACCTCGGATTTTGGAATAGCCCCGACCTTACAGCAGACGGAGAAGGCCTCAAAGCCCTCTTTCTCCAAATAACGCGATATGATTTTTGCTTCTTCCCTGAGGCCTATGCAGAACGCTATGCCTATCCGCTTGACGCCCAGCTTCTTGGCCATCTCCGCGACCTCGACCAGCCTGGGCCACCGCATGTAGCCTTCTCCCTCGACCTCACTGGAGGCTAAGGCCATCCTGCGGACCTCTCCGTCCTCGACGTATATCCTCCTGGCCTCCTCCAACACGCCCGTCATGTCCCTCGTAGGGCAGCCGGGCGGCAGCTTACTTAGCTCGCCCAGGTAGCTGGCGTAAGAACGGCAGTAAGCACATCTGGCGGTTTTCACGGCGGTCACCACACGGGGGCCAGTCTATCCGGCCTTAAGGATTAGGGAAAAGCCACCTTTAGCTACCCCGCCCCTACTAACCCTTATGAGCTAAGGGCCATCGAGACTCCGGGGACCGCCGTGGGCCATACCATAGCCAGGGTAAAAGTGAGCAACCCCCGTGAGCCAGCCAAGAGCGTGGAGCTAGAGCTAATCGTGGACACGGGCTCTACTTACACATGGGTGAAGCGCGGCACGTTAGAGAGCCTGGGGCTAAAGCCCAAGGGCAGAAGGCGCTTCAAGACCATAAGGGGTGAGTTGATAGAGCGTGAGGTAGGCGAGGCCTCGATAGAGTGTCTGGGCGAGAGGGCGACCTGTATGGTGGTATTCGCTGAGGAAGAGGACCAGGAGGTCTTAGGCATCACGGCCCTTGAGAACCTGGGCCTGGAGGTTGACCCGATAACAAGGCAGCTCAAAAAAGCAGAGGCCTTACTGGCCCTCTGGGGGGCCTAGCTCCTCTATTTTAATGCCCTCAGCTTTAAGGCCGCTTATTATCAAGCGGTAGAGGCGCTCATCCATGCCCAATACCTCAGGTGGGACCACGCCCTTGCGTTGAACCTCGCCCTTAGCCAAGAGGCACGCCACCACTGAGGCCGTGTAGGCCGTGGTCCTGGCCATCGCCGTTATGCCCTCGGCCTCATCGTAGTAATCCACGAGCTTGAAGGCGAGGCGTTCCTCAGCGCCCCCCTTCCGGCCCTTGACCTCCACCAACATGACGACCATGTCTCTCGCGCCTGGCAGGTTGCGGATGCCCAGCTTGCGCTCCAGCAGCTTGGCCGTGAAAGAGCGCGGCACCACGCCATCTAAGGGCTCTTCATCGAAGAAGCCCAGGTCCTTAAGCAATCTTATCTTCTCGACATGGCCAGGATAGCGCAGCGTCTTCTCCCACATCTCTTTCACGCCCCTTAGCGTGTGGAGCAAGGTCCTGAGGCCATCCGTGTAGAAGGCCTCAAGGGTCCCCACTCCCGGCACGTCCACGAGTTCTAAGCCCGTCAGGGGCTCGACCTCCACCACGCACCCGTCTTCCACTATCCTAACCCTCCGGGTGTATTCCTCGATGAGGTCCTCGGCACACCAAGTCAGCACGTAGCCGAGCGGGGGCAGGGGCTCGGTGGGGATGCCGCCCACATAGATGCGCACGCTCTCCGCCCGGTCTAACAGGCTCACGGCCCTGCCCACCAAGATATTGCTTAACCCGGGCGCCAGGCCGCAATCCGGGATTATGGTCACGCCTGCCTCCCTGGCCTCGCTATCTAGGGCCATGGGGTCCTCTGGCATGAAGGAGAGGTCCACCATGTCCACGCCCGCCTCCACGGCTGCCTCAAGCGTCTTGTAGCCCAGCCCGCCGGGCGCCAGGCCCACGACCACATCACAGCCGCACATGGCTCTTACGAGCGCCTCACGGTCCGAGAAATCCAGCCTGAGGCCAGATACGTTATCACGGCCTGCGAACCTCATGGCCCTCTCGATGGCTCTCGGGTCCCTATCGGCCACGATCACCTCGGCCTCCAGCAGGCTCCGGGCTAAGTGCTTAGCTAGGGCGGAGCCCATGGAGCCGCAGCCTAGGACGAGCAACCTCAAGCGCGGCTTCACCATGCTCCCGTGGCCATTGATTAGATTTAAAGCCCTTATGATAGCCCGCCCGGGGCCTCAGCGAAGAGAAGATTCTTCACCTCTTCTGCTACGGCCACTATCATCACGGGCTCTCCCGGCCGGGACCTCATTTAATAGTCCGTTCACCTATCACTGCTCAGCCTAAGCTAATCACGGGCCCCGGCCCGAGCACATTATCGTGGGACGCCCGTATAAGGGCTAAGCGGTGCACTCAGGCCGACTCGGGCAGAGAGAGGCCAGGACCTCAGGCCTCTTGAGGACCTTGAGGAGCCTGTTCTCGTGGGCCCTCAATATCTTCCTGATCGGGTTCGGGTAAGCCGCTAGCTTCGGGCCGTAAGCGAGCTCAGGCGCCGAGGCCGCGTTTTTAAGGGCTTTCTCCACGTCCCAGCCTGAGCGCCAGAACTCGTAGAGCGTCAGCCTGTAAGCCACCCTATCGGGCCTCAGGAACCTGAAACCACAGCAATCACGGCTTTCTTGGAACTCGAAGAGGCCCTCTTTACAGGTCGCCAGCGAGATGCCACGCTTAGCCAACTTGTCTCTGAGGGAGGCCAAGATAGCTTTTCGGTAGCTGGCCACGGGCCTTAAGAGGCCGCCCGAGGGGCTGTAAGGCTCCCAGAGGCTGCCCTCGAAGGGGAGGCCCAGCCTGGCGTAGAGAGCCGACAGGCCGTTTGGCGTTTCCCTGAGGAATTCCACTATTACATGTTTGACGCCCGAATCGGCAAGGGCCTCTAGTAGCCCATCTAATTGGACTTCTAAGAGGCCCGGTATAGCTGGTTGGAGCCTGAGAACACAAGGCGCTAGGTCGCTCACGCGCGATATGGCCTCCAAGCGCTCCTCGGGTGGGGGAGCCTTGGGCTCGAGAGCCCGGGAGGCGGGGTTGAGGGCCGATATGGATACTTGGAGCAACACTAAGCCTTCTGAGGCCAGCTTCTCTAGGGCGCTCAGCCAGGGCCCTCTCGTAAACAAGACTGATTTGGTGTTCAGCACGACGGGCACGTCGAACTCACCTGCTAGCCTTAGTATGGAGAAGGCCAGCTTCTCCTTGGCCTCAGCTGGCTGGAGAGGGTCAGCGAGCGTTGAGAGCCTGAAGGGGACCAGCCTGAGCTCCGGCGAAGCTGCCAGCCTTGACCAGAGCTTCCTCAGGGCCTTAATAAGCCGGGGCTTGGGCTCTGGCGGCCCTTGCTCCCTATACCAACGGGCGTAGCAGTAAGTGCAGCTGAAGTAGCAAGCCGTGTAAGGTTCTAAGCGTAAGACAGAATGGCAGAAAGCGCTTGTGTGATTGCTGACGCCCACCTTCAGCTCGGCTTCTAGGACGCGCATGTCTTAAGTGCGTGGGTGGCCCTGAGCTTAAAGGGCGATTAAGCGGTCAAGGCCCAGCTCACGTAGCTTCTCGGGCGTTGGCCTACCAGTTGCCGGGTCCCAGCCCCTCAGGGCGTAGTATTCATCCAACATGGCCTCGAAGACCTCCTTAGGTAGGCGGGCCTCGCCGCCCCAGGGCGATGTCGGGAGGGGTTCCTCGAATACGCGCGGCGGCAGGGTGTCATCCGCCCGCGAGATACCTGCCTCCCTGATATTGAATAACCTAGTCAGGTTCCATATGCGCTCCCCCACGCGCAGGTAATCCTCCACGCCGTATTCTAGCCCGGCGGCACATTTGAGGCCCTCTATGAAGTCCTCTACGCCCAACGGTAGGAAATCGCAGACCACGAGCGAGTAAGCGGCTGAACGCTCGTCCTGGACCTCCTTCACGAACTTAGCCACACCCTCCTTGGAGAAGCGCTTGAGGCGGCCATCTATCTCGGCCCTCACCGTCCAGGCCCTTTGGTGGCAGCCCCCTCTATCGGCCGTAGCGTAAGCGAGCGCCATGCCCCATGAGGCCCTCGGGTCATATCCGGGCAGCTCCATGCCTTTCACGTGCATGGCCAGCTTGAGGGCCTCGCCGCCCAGCGCCTCAGCCGCGCGCTTCACGCCCTCAGCCAAGAGATCGCCCACTCCCTCGCGGTATGCTATTTTCCTTACTAGCTCCCTCTGTCCCTCGGCATCGCCGAAAGACGGGACGCCCTTCAGGAGCCCTTTCTCGCCCGCCTCCATGGCGAAGGAGATGACGACGCCTGTGGAGATGCCATCAAGGCCTAGCTCGGTAACCAACTTGATGGACCTGGCTACCTCGAGCGCGTCTTTGATGCCGTCGTTAGCACCCATCATGGCCAAGAGCTCGTATTCTACCTTGGCCTCCCCCTCGGGCGTGCGGACCACCTTGCCGCACCTGAGGGGGCAGTAAGCACAGGCCACGTCCTTAACCACGTGGGCCCTGAGGTAAGCGGCCGTCAGGGCGTAGTGGTCCTCTATGAAGCCCGAGGTGAAATTGCGCGTGGGTAAGAAGCCCAGCCTGTTCATGGGCTCGAGCCAGTAAGAGGTGCCCACGGCCCTCCTTATGTAGAAGGAAGGCGCTTTCCTTACCTTAGCGTAGAGGTGTTTCAAGAGCGCTTTAAAGGCCTTTTCATCGTGGATTTCCACGCGCCCCTTGCGTGCTCTCACGGCCACGGCCTTCAAGCGCTTAGAGCCCATGACCGCGCCAGCGCCGCCCCTACCAGCCACGCCCGAGCGCCAGGGGTCCTCATCTCTATCGAACATTATGGCCGCGAAACGCACTGTCCGCTCGCCAGCCGGCCCTATCACGGCCACATGAGCCCTCGGGTCTGTCTCGGCCCTTATCAGCTCGACGGCCTTGTCGACGGGCTGGTTCCACGCGCGGGAGGCGTCCCTGAACTCCAACTCGCCGTCCTCTAGCCAGAGGTAAACGGGTTCCTCAGCTCGGCCCGTGATCACAAGCCCGTCGTAGCCGGTCCTCCTGAGTTCTGGCCCGAAGGCGCCGCCGGTGTGCGAGTCGAGAAAGAGGCCCGTGAGGGGCGATTTAGTGACCACGACCACGCGGCCGGAGGTCGGGTAACCCGTGCTCGTCAGGGGGCCGGTGAGGAACATGAGCAGGTTATCCGGCCCGAGGGGGTCGGCCTTGGGCTTCAGGAGCTTGTAGAGCAAGTAGGCCCCAAGGCCCTTCCCGCCTAAGAAGGCCCTTATGACCTGCTCGCCCACTTCCAGCTCCTCGTAAGCCTGCTTGGTCAAATCCACCTTGAGGAGCCTGCCGAAGGACGAGGCCGATCACCTCCTGCTTCTCCCAGGCCCTCCCTCACGGGAAGAGCGTCATAGGCCTATCGCCCAGTGAGCCAGCTAGGTAAGCGCGTATCCACAGCAGGTCGGAGAGGATAGCCTGTGCTGCCTGGCGGCCGCCAGCTCCCTCGCCCACAAGCATGACATCGCCGAGCGTGTCCGTGGAAAAAACTATGGCGTTCAGGACGCCGTCTACGTAGGCCAGGGGATCGGTTAAGGGCACTTCCTCAGGCCCCACCTTGGCCACGACCCGCCCGCTTTCACGCGCCACCTCGGCCACTAGCTTGACTTTCGCGCCCTTCTTCTCGGCCGCCCTGATGTCCTCGGGCGTTATACCCGTGATGCCCTCGCGCTCTACCTCGCCCACCTTGAGCTGGGCGCCCAAGAAGACGTTAGCCAATATCATAGCCTTCGCTACGGCATCCCAGCCCTCCACATCCGCCGTCGGGTCAGCCTCCGCGTAACCTAGCTCCTGTGCCCTCCTGAGCGCTTCCTCGTAGCTCACGCCCCTCGCCATCTCCGTCAGTATGAAGTTCGTGGTGCCATTTACTATACCCCTTATGCGCGTTATCTCGGCGCCCCTCAGGCATTCGTAGCCCATGCTTATGCAGGGCGTCCCGCTCATGACCGTGCCCTCGAAGCGCAAGAAGACGCCCTTCCTGGCCGCCAGCTCCCTCAGCTCCCTATAATAGAGCGCTATGGGGCCCTTGTTCGTAGTTATCACGTGCTTCCCGGCCTTCAAGGCCTCCCTTATGTGCGTGGCCCCAGGCTCGCCCGTCTCCAGATTTGTAGGCGTTACCTCGACCACCACGTCCACGCCCTCTGCTCTCACTAAATCGAGCGAGCCGAAATCGTCGAAGGGCACGGCGCCTGGGTAGCCCAGCAGAGAGTCTTGAGCCGCGTTCAGCTCGAGCACTCTGGCGAGGTCAAGGCCGTGTTCGTCGTAAATGGAGCCCTTCACGAGGTCCGTTATCCCCACGACGCGGGCCTCCAGGCCATAGCGGCTCTTGAGCAACCGGCCTTTCTCATGCAGGAGCTCCACGAAGCCCGAGCCCACGGTCCCGAAGCCTATAATGCCTATCCTGAGCTCCAAGGGCAGCACCCCGCCCCCTTGCCCCCGGAACCTTATAAGGGGCCTTGTGAAGCAGCCTAGAGCGCCGGCACGCGGGCCATCTATAGAGGCTCTTTACATAATCCATATACGCCCCCGGCCTCCTCATGGCCGGGCTGAGGGGGCTTGTGCACCTTAATCACGCTCTACCGGTCGCTCGAGGGCTACCACGTGGTCGCGATGTTCAACCGTTACGCTCCCCGCCGCTCACAGGTGGAGGCGCCCCCGAGGCTCGTTAAAGGGCGCCGCTACTTGATCTGTTGCCCGGTAGATGTGGCCTCGGGCGGGACGTGGGTGGGCTTCAACGAGGCTGGCCTCTTCGCGGCCGTCACGGACCAACATAGCGGCCCCGTGATAAAGCCCAGGAGGAGCAGAGGGCTCCTCTTGCTCGATGTACTCGGGGGCTTCAGCGATAGCCGTGAGGCAGCCGATTACGTAAGGCACGAGGTGAGGAAGGGCTACATCACGGGTAATTTCGTGGTGGCGGACGAAGAAGCCATGTTCCACGTCATCTACGATGGCCAAGTGCACGTGCGCGAGTTAGGGCCGGGCGCCCATGTCTTCACTAACCTCACCATGACGCCTAACGTGGACCTCTCGGACGAGCTCATTAAGGCGATACACGAGAGGGCCGAGGCGCGCAGGACAAGGGCTGTGAAGCTGCTGAGCGGCTGGGAGCCCTCGAGCCTGGCCGAGGCCCTGGAGAAGCTAAAGACCATAGCAGCCGACCACGGGGACTCGCCCGGGCGCAAATCCATCTGCTACCACGATTCCGGCGATTGGAAGATGACTTCCTCTACCATCTTGGCCGTCTCGCACGATTTCGAGCGGTCTAAGGTGCTCTATTGCCCCGGCAATCCCTGTTCCTCCGCCTTCGTGGATTACTCGCACGTCCTGAGCGCTGGGCCAGGCGAGGTAAGCAGGAAATCAGATAGGCTGGCTGGAAGGAGGATAGCGCTCTGTGTGACGGGTAGCTCGGCGGCTACAGAGGCGCCCAAGCTGGCCAGGGAGCTAAGGAGGCATGGGGCCGAGGTAATCTGCTACATGACGCCCGAGGCCGCCAGGCTAATAATATCGCCGGAGGTCATGAGGTGGGCTACCGGCAGGCCCGTGGTGTTAGAGCTCACGGGCGCGGCCGAACACATAGCTGATTACGATTTAGTGGTGGTCTACCCGGCCACCTTCAACACCATATGCAAGATAGCAGCCGGTATAGCGGATAACGCTGTGGCTTCCCTCTGCGCGGCTACCCCGCCTGATAAGCTTGTGCTGGCGCCAGCCATGAACCTCAAGCTCTACGGCAGCCCGATACTAAGGGAGGCCCTGAATAAGCTGGCCACGTTAGGCGTGAAGATAGCCGAGCCGAGGGTGGAGGAGGGCGCGGCCAAGGTGGCCGAGAAAGAAGCCGTGGTGGACTTGGCCATCAGGACCCTCTCCACCAGCAGGCTCAAGGGGCGCGGCGTGCTCGTGCTCGCTGGCCCGACCCGGTACGACCTAGATGCCGTCCGCTATATATCAAATAAGTCCAGCGGCGCCTTAGGCTTCTGGTTGGCCAAGGAGGCCTTCTGGAGGGGCTGCCGCGTCAAGGTGGTCTTCGGGCCCGGCACCGTCCGTTTCCCACGCCACATACCGGTCATCAAGGCTTACACGGTAGAGGACATGCTGAACGCTGCCCTGGGGGAGTTCAGGAGCGGTGGGTATGATATAGCTATATTCGCAGCTGCTATACTCGATTTCAAGCCCGAGAGAACGCTCGATATGAAGCTGAAATCGGGCGCCGAGTGGGCCATGAAGCTTGTCCCGACGCCAAAGGTGATAGAAGCCGTGAGGCGTGAGTTCCCCGACCTCTTCGTGGTTGGCTTCAAGCTAGAGTACAAGGTGTCAGATGAGGAGCTCGTGGCCTCGGCCCGGAAGCTCCTAGAGAAGCTCGACCTAAACGTGGTGGTCGCGAACGACCTCACCCAGATAAGAGCCGGCCGGCACAGGGCGCTCCTTGTCACGGCGGATAGCGTTAAGGAGGTAGATGGCCCTAAGAGCTTGCTGGCCAAGGAGATATTCGACCTAGTAGAGGAGCTCTTCTGAGCTAGGCCTTAAGCCGCCCGCCGCCCCATAGCCGCCCGGGTTGGGTGAGCTTATTGGCGGGGCCTGAGCCGGGCGAGCTGAGCGAGGACCCATATCTCTGGCTTGAGGACCTAAAGGACGAACGCGTTCTAGCGTGGATCGAGCGCGAGAACGCGAGGACTAGGGAAATCCTAGGCGATCTGCCGGGCAAGTTGTTCGAGCGCGTCCTCGCCTACTTCTCCCTGCCCTACCTGTTAAGTGCGGTCGTCACGAAGCGCGGCTATCTGGCCCTCTACCGCGAGGGCGGCTCTTACAAAGTCGTGCTGCTGGGGCGCGACGGGGCGCGGGAGACGCTGGTGGACTCAAGGGACCTGGGGCAGGACGTGGTCATCCAGGCTATCTGGGCTCCGAGGAGCGGCAAGGTATTCGCCTTCTTCTGCTCTGAGGCTGGCGCGGACATAGGCAAGCTGCGCGTGCTGGACAGCGAGGACGGGCGTGTGCTAGACGAGCTAGAGGGCTCCATCCGCTGCCCGACATGGCTAGACGACGCTAGCACGTATTACTACATACGGCTCTTCAGGGATGAGAAAACGCCTGATGGTGTAGAGCCGCCGGCTGACAGGGTCTTCCTACGTGAGGACGGTAGGGACGAGATGGTCTTCGGGGAAAGGCTCCCGACTTCCCATTTCATAAGCCTGAGGGCCTCCAGCTCTGGCCGGAAGGCGCTATTAGAGGTCAGTTACGGCTGGACGAGGAGCACGGCCTACGGTGGTGATTTCAAGGACCCAGGCTCCTGGCGTTTCGTGTACGGCGGTGGCGACTTCATTGTACATCATGTGGATTTCGCCGCGGGAGGCTACATCTTGGTCTCCTATGAGAACGAGGGCCTCGGGAAGCTTATCCAAGTGCGGGACGGGCTAGCCCGGGAGATCGTGGGAGAGCATGAGCACCCGCTCCAGGAGGCGTTGGTGGTGGGCGAGCACATAGTAGCTGCTTACCTGGTGGATGCCTCAGGCACCCTGAGGACCTACGCGTTGGACGGCCACCTAGCGGGCGAGTGGAGGCCGGAGCCCCAGGGCACCCTGGCCCTATTGGACTCAGATGGCTCTGAGGCATTAATCAAATACGAGTCCTTCGCCGTGCCCTACAGACTCTACGCCCTCGGGCGCGATGACGGGCTGAGGCTGTTAGATGAGGTCGCCCTCGACCTGGCCGGGAAACTGGCTATAAGGGACCGGTGGGCGAGGTCCAAGGACGGCACGCCCATACACTTCTTCGAGGCCCGGCTTAAGGGCGCGAAGCCCAGGGGCGCAGTCGCCTATGGTTATGGGGGCTTCGGCATATCTATAACGCCTACCTTCAACCCCATATTCGTCACGCTGCTCGAGGATGGCGTCCTCCTGGCCGTGGTGAACCTCAGGGGCGGCTGTGAGCGGGGGGAGGTCTGGCACAGGGCCGGCATGAGGGAGAAGAAGCAGAACATCTTCGAGGACTTCAAGGCCGTTCTGAGGGCCCTTAAGGGCGCTGGCCTGAGAACCGTGGCTTTCGGCAGGAGCAACGGGGGCCTCTTGGTCGGGGCCGTGTTAACGCAGGAGCCAGGCCTCATGGACGGCGCCGTAATAGGTTACCCGGTCTTGGACATGCTGAGGTTCCACCTGCTCTACGTGGGCCGGGCCTGGGTGCCCGAGTACGGCGACCCTGATAACCCACGCGATAGGGAGTTCTTGCGCGCTTACTCGCCTTACCACAACGTGAGGCCCAGCACGCGATACCCGCCTGTCTTCATCTACACGGGCCTACACGACGACCGTGTCCACCCGGCGCACGCCCTGAAGTTCGCGGCCAAGCTGAGGGACGCCGGGGCCGACGCGCTCCTGAGGGTGGAGATGGCTTCGGGCCACGCTGGCGCCTCGCCGGAGGTTAAGGCTAGGGAGGCAGCCGACGTGCTGGCCTACATCTATAAGGTGCTCGGCGTCACGCCTAGTTGATGAACGTTCAACGCCCCTTGGTAGTGATCGTGAGAGGTGAGGACGCGGACGCGATGGTGAAGGCTGGCCTGAGGCACTTCGGCGAGCCCAGCCAGGAGCGTGTGGTCATCAAGCCTAACCTCATAACGAACTACCCTGGTCCTACCACGCCCGTGGACGTGGTCGAGGCCGTGGCCAAGCACTACCTGGCCCTGGGGCGCGAGGTCATAGTGGCCGAGGGCTCAGGCTGGTGCGAGACCTGGCGCGCCTTCGAGGACCTAGGCTACATGCGCCTCGCTGAGCGCTACGGCGTGGAGCTAGTGGACCTGAACACAGCCGATTATGAGGTGGTTGAGAGGCCAGACGCGTTGGCCGTGAAGCGCCTTGAGCTGCCCTCGGTGCTCAGGGGCGCTTACCTTATCTCGCTCGCGCTCCTGAAGACACACTCTCTCACCGGTGTCTCGCTTAGCCTGAAGAACATGCTCGGGATAGCGCCCGGCGAGCCCGTGGGAGCCGGGAAGAAGAGGCGCTTCCACCGCTTAGGCATCCACGAGAGCATAGCGGACATCTGCGCTTACAGGAAGCCCGATTTGGCCATAATAGATGGCAGGGTAGCCTGCGTCGGGGGCGAGCTGGGCGGCAGGCCCGTACCCTACGGCCTCATGATATTCTCCGAGGACCCCGTGGCCGCTGACGCCGTGGGAGCACACGTGCTCGGGTACGACCCCCTTGCCATAAGGCACCTCAGGCTGGCGCAGGAAATGGGTTTGGGCGTGGCTGACCTAGATCGGATAGAGGTCGTGGAGGAAGAAGCTTAAAGGCGCGTTAGGCGCCCAGGTGCTTCCTCAGCCTAGCCTCCAGCACGGGCCTGGGGAGGGCACCTACTATGCGGTCCACCAAGCGCCCGCGCTTGAACACTAGGAGGGTGGGTATGCCCGTGATATTGAACCTCAAGGGCGTGAGGGGGTTCTCGTCCACGTTCAGCTTCCCGAAGGCTATACGCCCCGCGTAATCGCGGGCCAGCTCCTCTATCACCGGCGCCAACACCCGGCAGGGAGCGCACCAGGGCGCCCAGCAATCCACGACGGCCAGCCGGTGAGCTTCCACGAAACGGTCTAAGCTCTCGTCCGTGAGCTCCACTGGCCTATCAAGCACGGCTTCCCCGCGCTTTTTCTCGCGCTCGGCGAGGCGCCTCATCAGCTTCCTTAACTTGGCCTCCCTCAGGCGCCTCAGCTCCTCG
>CAZWYW010000004.1:0-1296 GCA_964638535.1 uncultured Candidatus Bathyarchaeia archaeon
TGGCGGGCCCGGTGGGATTTGAACCCACGACCAACGGGTTAAGAGCCCGCCGCTCTACCTTGCTGAGCTACGGGCCCGCACCGCTCCTCTAGGCCAAGGAGGGGCGATATAAAGCTAACCCCGTCGCGGGGACCGCTTCTCGGCCAGCCCACGCCCCGAGGGCGGGCTGACATATCCTTAGGGAGCGCCGTCATCCCGTGAAGCGCACATGTCGCCCGGCCTAGGGAGCGCGGAGGCCAATTACTCACGGGCCTCCACAGCCTTAACAGGCAATGTCAAGGGCCTGGCGGAAAAAGCAGAAAATGCCGTTGGCTGGGGACCCTGATCGACTTTATAACCGTTTACGTTTCCCGGGCCGGACTGCGGGGAGGACACCAGATTAACGGCTGCCTCCAAGAGGCTTAACTCGCTTTCTCCCAGCTATTTAGGAGGAGAAAACGCACCCTTTCGCGTCTTGACCGCCAGACTAATGATTTGCCCGCCAACCAGCTTAACGGACAACATAGTTTTTGCTGAAGAAGGGCGTCATCTGCTCAGCGCGGAGGGAAAAGGGAAATGGGGAGCCGAGAAGCCCGCAGGGTGAGCGTGGAGGAACTCGAGATAAGGGATCTCATAGAGGTGCGCTGGCTCGACGCTTCCGAGGCCACGGCCAGCCTCTCTGTACCGGAGCGCGAGTTCGGAGCTCAACCGCTGGCTCTGCACGGCCTCCCGCGTGGTAGTGCACCCGGCCTACAGGGGCATAGGCCTCGGGGCCGAGCTGCTCCGGGAGGCCCTCCTGGCCTCCGACAGGCCCTACGTGGAGTTAGTGGCCGTGATGGCCCGTTACAACCCATTCGCCGAGAGAGCTGGCATGATAAAGGTGGGCGTCAGGAGTGCTTATCCCAAGCCCGAGGAATGGGAGGAAGCCCTTAACAGGGCCGGGCTAGCCGAGCTAGCTAGCTGCGCTGGCCTATTAGCGGCCAGGCAGAAGCTGAAAGGCAAGAAGAGAAAAGGCCTGGATTTGGCTTCCTTACTCTCCGGCCTGAAGAAGACCGTCTCGGGCTTGCTGAGGCGGAGGCGCAGGAGGAAGTAAATTGGAGCGCGAGAGCTGGCTCAGGGCGCTCAAGGAGGACCCCGTGGAGTTCGTTAAGCTCGTGGGCTTCAGGCCCTTCCCCTATCAGGCTAAGCTCCTCAGGGACTGTTCTAAGCGCATAGTAGCTTGCTGGGGCCGCCAGACGGGCAAGAGCACAACGGCAGCCCTAAAGGCGCTCCACTTCGCTTTCACGGGCCGGGAGAGGACAGCCCTCATAATAAGCC
>CAZWYW010000004.1:1396-53986 GCA_964638535.1 uncultured Candidatus Bathyarchaeia archaeon
AAGGCGCTCCACTTCGCTTTCACGGGCCGGGAGAGGACAGCCCTCATAATAAGCCGAGCGGGAGGCAGAGCAACCTCATGTTCGAGAAAGTTAGGCGCTTCCTCCACGCGAGCGTGAGGCTCGGGGGCACGAGATAAAGCCTCTTGAGGCCAGCGTGGCTAGGGAGACGCGAAGCTGCGTCCTCCCCACCAACCGCTCGCGTATCCTGCCACTGCCTTGCTTCCCCGAGAGGATAAGGGGTTTCTCAGCTCACATGGCCATCGTGGAGCGTGCACCACGTGCCCAGCACGAAGTTCGTGGAAGAAGCAGCTCACTTCTTCCCCCATCCGCTCGTCCTGAGGTGTGTGGACCCCGGGCTTGGAGGCAGCCAAGCATGCCTGGGAGCTCTTGGGCGCGGGAGGCGAGCTCTTCGCGGGTCTGGACCTCGGCAAGCTAAGGGATCAGAGCGCCTTAGCCGTGATAGAGCGCGAAGACAGACCTGGGGGGCAGCATCGCTTGCTGTTGAGGTTCTTGAGGGCCTTCGAGGTCGGGACGCCTTACTCTGCTGTCTTAAGTGAGGTAGTAGAAGCCGTCAGGGCCCTAGGCGTGATGAGGCTGGCCGTGGATAGGTCGGGGCCGGGAGAAGCGGTTTATGAGCACCTAGTGGTCGAGTTGGGGCTGGCGTGGTAGAGGGCTTCACATTCACAGCCGAGAGCAAGGCAGAACTCCTATCTGGCCTTAAGCTCCTCATGGAAGAGGGCCGCCTAGCCCTGCCCTTCCACAAGCGCCTCCTAGCTTAGCTCACGTCAATAACGTACGAGCTCGCGCCATCGGGGCGCTTGCTCCTCGGGCACCCTCCTGGCAAGCACGATGGCTTGGTGATGGCCCTCGCGCTCGCCTGCTGAGCGGCCAGAAGGCCCGGTGGAGCGGCCATCGGGATATGGCCGAGGAGGAGCCGTTAGGCTATCGGCTATCACTTAGCTATCTTAGCTACCCTGGCGCGCTGGAGGCGCTTGATGTCCTCGGGCTTTATGCGCAGGAGGCACTCGTCCGTGCCCCCTCCCCCGAAGACATAGGGCTTCTCCATCACGCCCTCATCTATTATGGTCGCTATTGGCTTTTTATGACCCACGGGTGGCAGACCGCCTACCACGTAACCGCAGACGCGCAGGACTTCCTCCGGCTTGGCCATTCTCACCCTAGAGGCCCCCACGAGCTCAGCCACGGCTCTGAAGTCCACGCGCTTATCGCCACCCACTATAGCTAAGACGGGCGTGAGCTCATCGGCCATGAGCAAGATGGATTTAATTATCTGGTCCTCGGGCACAGAGAGAGCCCGTGCCGCTTGCTCTACCGTGCGCACTTTCACCCCCAGCCTCAGCACCTTAGCATCCAAGCCGTGCTCGCGGATGAAGCGCTCGAGGTAAGTGTCGTCAAGCATTTCCCTGCCCGACATGAGGGGGTCCCTCGGCCCCCGATGGCTTCTGCCACGTTTATTAAATTTCCCAGCCCGAGGGTTGGCGCATGAGTAGGGCATGTATAGCACTAAGAGTCGGGAAAGCGAAGAAAAAAGGCATTAGCTCGCGGGCCGATAGGGCGCGAGAGGCCTCTATTGCTTAAGAATTTCCTCCTCGGGCGGGGGCGGCTTTATGATACCATGCTTCATGAGCAGCTCCAACGACTCGTGGGCGGCCTTTATGATGGCCGATGCCCTCTCCCAGAGTTCCTGCCTGCTGAGCTTCAGCCTGGCCACGCCCTCGCGTATGGATTCCTCGGCGCATGCCACGGCCTCGTAAATGTAGACCTCCCACTCGTCCATCCTGGGCACTATGTAGTCCTCGCTTATGCCTCCTGGATGGTGCTTCTCCGCGTATTCGGCCAGGGCCTTCGCGGCCGCGATGCACATGTCGTCCGTGATGGTCCTCGCCCTCACGTCCAACACGCCCCTGAAGATGCCCGGGAAGCCGAGGGAGTTATTGATCTGGTTCGGGAAATCGGAGCGGCCCGTGGCTACTATGCGCGCGCCGGCTTCCTTGGCCTCCCAAGGCCATATCTCGGGTATGGGGTTCGCGCAGGCGAATACTATGGCGTCATCGGCCATCTGAGCTACCCACTCTGGCTTTATCACGCCGGGACCGGGCTTCGACATAGCTATACACACGTCAACGCCCTTCAGGGCCTCCGGTATACCGCCCTCACGGCCCTCGGCGTTCGTCTCGAGACAGAACTTCCACTTGTAGGGCTCCACGTCCTTCTTGGCCTCTAGGTCCTTACGGTTCGCGTGCAGAATGCCCCTGCTGTCTACCATGATGATGTTGCCGGGCTTTACGCCAGCCTTCATGAGGACGATGGCCGTGCGCGTGTTAGCGGCTCCCGCGCCTATCATGGCCACTAGTATCTCGTCTATCTTCTTGCCCACTATCTTCAACGCGTTAACGAGACCCGCGAGCACGACCGTGGCCGTGCCCTGTTGGTCGTCGTGCCAGACGGGTATCTCAAGCTCCTCGCGCGCCTTCTCGAGCACGTAGAAGCATTTGGGCTTGGCGATGTCCTCTAGGTTTATGCCGCCGAAGCTGGGTTCAATCCACTTAAGGAAGGTTATCATGTCATCTGGGTCCTTGCAGCGCACGCAAAGCGGGAAAGCATCCACGCCGCCCAGGTACTTGAACAAGAGGGCCTTGCCCTCCATCACGGGCAGGCCTGCTTCCGGCCCTATGTCGCCCAGGCCCAGCACGCGGGAGCCATCGCTGACCACGGCCACATAGTTCCAGCGGTTCGTGTAGTAGAAGCTGAGGTCCGGGTCCTTCTGTATCTCGCGGCAGGGCTGGGCCACGCCGGGCGTGTACCAGATGGCGAAGTCGTAGAAGGTCCTGATAGCGCACTTGGGCATGACCTGCATCTTGCCCTCGTAGAAGCGGTGGTAGGGCGGGGCCAGCTTCGCTGGCTTCTTGGCCTTCTTCAACAGCTCCTCGACCGAGACCTTCTTCAAGCCCGTCTACCTCACCATGCCTCGGCCACCCGGCACTTTAAGTTTTGTGCAGCGGGCGGCGCAAGCTAAATTAGGCCAGCCGCCCAGCCGACGGGGCGATACGGAGATGACGGCCCGTAAGCTCAGGATAGCCTTAGTGGGCGGGACGGGCAATCAGGGGCCAGGCCTGGCCCTCAGGTGGGCGCTGGCTGGCCACGAAGTCCTCATAGGCTCTAGGAGAGCCGAGAAAGCCAAGCGCGTGGCCGGGGAGCTCAACGAGGCCATGAAGGCTGTCGGGGCCAGCTACGAGTTCGGGCACGGCGTGAACCTTGATGTAGTGGAGCGCGCCGAGGTAGTGGTCTTCACCATACCCTTCGAGGGCGTCAGGCCGACCTGCGAGGTCCTGAGGGACCACATAAAGCCCGGAACGGTGGTCGTGAGCCCCGTAGTGCCCATAGTCAAGGCCAATTTTGGCCTGACAGCTGAGCTGCCGCCGGAGGGCTCGGCGGCCGAGCTAATAGCGACCCTCCTCCCCCAAGCGCGTGTCGTAGGCGCTTTCCACACTGTCTCGGCCAGCCTATTACGCGACGTGCCCAAGCCCGTGGAGGGCGATGTGGTCGTGTGCGGTGATGACGAGGAGGCCAAGCGCTTAGTCATGGGCTTGGTACGCGATATACCGAACCTTAGGCCCTTAGACGGCGGCCCCCTGGCCTACTCGCGTGTCTTGGAGGCCCTCACGCCGCTGCTCATCACCATGGGCAAGCGCTTGGGCAACCCAAACCTGGGCGTGAAGTTCATCTAGGGCCAAGAGGGAGGGCTTAACAGGGCGGGGCTCTTCAGGCGGCAGGCGCGCCCCTGATGTAGTTCGCTGCTTCGAGGGCCGCCACAGCGCCCTGGGCCACGGCCGTGCAGACCTGCTTGGGTGATTTATTTGTCACATCGCCGGCCGCGAAGACGCCGGGTATGTTGGTCCTCTGCTTCTCGTCCACTACTATGAAGCCCCTCCCGTCTACTTCAACGCCCGCTGCCCTAGCCAACTCGCTGTTGGGCTTGATACCTACTTGGACGAAGAGGCCCTGGACCTGGAGTTCCACGAGCTCGCCCGTATCGAAGGATTTCAGCACCACGCGCTCCAGCAGCTCGTGGCCCACTAATCGCTCGACCTTGGCCCTTGTGATGACGCGCACGCCTTTCTCGGCCAGGCGCTCTACTAAGGCCTCCGGGGCGTGTAATCTGCGGCCGGGCGTGATGAGCGTGACCTCGGAGGCTATATCGGCCATGTAGAGCGCCGAGGCCACGGCCTGCTCTTCTCCCCCGACCACCGCTACCTTCTTGCCCCTGAAGAGCGGACCATCACAGACGGCGCAGTAGCTGACGCCCCTGCCGACTAGCTCTTCCTCGCCCGGCACGTTGAGCTTGAGGGGCGACCAGCCCGTGGCTATTATTATGGCCTTGGCCTTATACTCCGATCCCGAGGCTGTTTTGACGCTTTTCTCGACGCCCTTCAGGTCCAGGCCCGTGGCCTCTTCCAGCTCCTTTATCTCGGCTCCCGCCTCCCTGGCCTGGTGCGCCATCTTCTGGCCCAGCTCCATACCGCTTATGCCGCCGGGGAAGCCGGGGTAATTCTCTATGCGCGGCACGCTGAGCAACATGCCGCCAGCTAGAGCTTTCTCGAGCACTAACACGGAGAGGCCAGCCCTGACAGCGTATAGAGAAGCTGCGAGGCCAGCAGGTCCAGCGCCGATTATTATGATATCCCTCGTCTCCATCGGGCCTGGGTTTGGCCTCTCAAGTTTATAAGGATTGGCCAGCATGGTGGTGGGGCCGTCTGGGTGAGATAGCCGTGTCCTGGCCCACGCTCGCCATCTGGCTCTGCACTAGCAGGTGCAACGCGGCCTGCAGGCACTGCTACGTGGCCAACCGCTTCATGGGGCCCGAGCTGACCAAGGAAGAGGCCCTGAAGATGGTCGGCGAGCTAGCCGAGGGAGGCACCGTCCACTTAGCTTTCACGGGTGGCGAGCCCTTCCTCAGGCCCGACGTGCTTGAGATTGCCCGCGAGGCCGTGGAGTTGGGCCTCAAGGTGAGCTTCAACACGAACGGCAGCCTAGTGGACGAACGCCTGGCCAGGGAACTCAGGGATCTAGACGCCTTCGTCTTCCTGAGCCTTGATGGCACCGATAGGGAGATCTGCGAGGCCCTGAGGGGGCCTGGCTCCTGGCGGGGGACGCTCAAGGCCGTGAGCACGCTGAGGAGTTATGGCGTGGAATTCTCCATCATAATGACCATAACATCACTAAACTACGACCAGGGCAGGAAGCACGTCTTGCTATGCGAGTCCGTGGGGGCCTGGGAGGCCATTTTCCTGCCCTTGATACCGGCCGGGAGGGCGGCCGGGCAGGGCAGGGGGCTTGTGCCCAAGCCGCTGCAGGTCATGGAATGCCTGAGGGCGGCTGAGGAGGCAGCTGAAGAAGTAGGCTACAGGGCCACCGTCTGGTGCGCCCCCTTCGCGGTCAACTTCGCCCGCTCTAAGCGCCTCTACGTGGCCCCCTGCTCAGAAGGCGTGGCGGACATAAGCCCTCAGGGCGACCTCTTACTATGCGATACGCTTGACCTGAAGGCCGGGAACGTGAGGGAGGGCTTCAGTAAGGCCTGGGAAGAGCTCACGGCCTTCAAGGAGCGCTTCCTGGCCGACAGGGACGTAGATGACATGGGGCCGTGCTCTAACTGCCCGGTCAAGGCCTATTGTGAGGGCGGCTGCCTAGCTAGGGCCCTTCTGATGGCGGGCGACGTGGGAGCGCCGGACCCCCTCTGCCCTCGGGTGGCCAGCTCGGCTGGTAGGCCAGCAGGTTAGTCTAATTCAATCATAGCTCGTGGTATGGACGCTAGCCAGAAAACCGGGTAAGGGATGAAGAGGAGCAACACGAAGAATATCATGCCCAGCATGGCCGCTAACCTCTCCAGGCCCTTTAAGGGCAGCCTCATGTCCACGGCCAACATAGCGCAGGCCAGCGCCGAGATAGTGCAGCCCAGGCCCTTTAGCACCACGCAGGACAGCACGACCGCTTTGACGTCGATCGGCTCGGGGCGCTGCCTACCCAATAATACGGACGCGACTTGCAGGGTCATGGCGCAGGCTGCTAACAGGAGGATGCCAGCCAAGAGCAGCGTGAGGCATATCCCGATCCTGGCTTCTGCCTCCAACCCTTAACCCCGGCTAGACATTGGTGAGCGAGCAAAATTAAAGGGATGGCCTGTGCTGTTTTTAGAACACGCTTGCCTTAAGCAGCCCTCGGCTTAGTAGAAACCTGGGCAGCCTTCTCTATGAACTCCTCTACCTTATCGGCCGGTATCACGCAGCTAGCGGCGTAAGCGTGGCCGTCCACGGCGATGCCGAAGCCCCTTGTGGCCTCCTCGAGCAGGCCCACGGCCGTCGGCACCTTACCCGCGTCTATCTCGGCCCTAAGGGGCCTGGGGGCCCTCACGGATACCTTCACGAGCTCGCCCCCCAGGCGGCCGAAGCCCGGCACGTAGGGCTCCATGCGCATGAGGCCTACCACGAACATATCGGGCCTCACGAGTTTCCTCTGATAGGACAGATAAGAGCAGAAGGTCCCTATGACCTTAGAGCCCATGCCCTTGTAAGCATCTCCGGCATCGAACCACTGGATACGGCCAGCACGCTTGAGGCCGCCGCGCCTATAGAGCTGGGCCAGGAGGCGCCTGTTCACGGCTTTCCTCTTGGCCTCCAACTCCTCCACGAGCTTCTTCACCTCGCCCGTTATGCCTTCTAGGGCCGCTCTCACGCCCAACTCCGGCCCACCGACGTAATAGCCCACTGGCCCCAAGACCTGTAGGATGGAGAAAAGCTTCCTGACCTCTACGCCCAACTTCGCTATCAGGAGCTTCTTGCCCTCGCGCGTCACTACGCCGTCTTTCAGGGCCTCTTCCAGCACACGCGCGTTCAGTCCCCTATAGCCGACGGGTATCTCGCAGCTCCCCACCAGAGCCAGGTAAGAGAGATCCCTGTTAGCGTCACTCAAGGCCCTGGCGAAGAGATAGCAGCAGGTCGCGCCAGAGAACTCCTCCTCGCCCCTCAAGCCTACGTGTTCTAAGTTCAGGTCCAGCACACTCGGGTCATCTACGGGCCTGGGGTCATGGTGGTCCAAGATCACGACAAGGCCCCGGCCTCGATTGGCCTTAGATATGAGGTCCGCGTGGGGGGAGCCTATATCGCAGTAGAAGACGGGCGTAGAAAACTCCCCGCGAGAGTGTAGGGCCTCCACGACCTCGGGGAAAAGCTTCTCAAGGCAGACGAGCTTGACCTTTAGGCCCTCGCGCTCTAGCGCTGCTTTCACAATAGCGCCCGAGCATAAGCCATCCGCGTCATCGTGGTGGACTACCACGGCCTCCTCGGCCCCCAGCTCGGATAGCTTATCGCGCACCTCGCGCGTTTTCTGGCCAAGCCACTCCAGGGCCAACCCCAGCACCTATTACTGGGAGCGCACGCCTCCAATAAGTTCGCCTGCCACGTGTCATTACAAGGGCCGGGAGACGCCAATACTTTAACGGCCCCGCGCTAACGGCCCCCCGCGAGCTGCCATGCCGGGGGAAGAGCACCCGCTTCACAGGCTGTTTTACCCGGACAGCGTGGCTATTATAGGGGCCTCCCGGAGCCCCCACAAGTTCGGGCATATCCAAGTCGCGAACTTGCTCAGGACGGGCTATAAGGGGCGCATTTACCCGGTCAACCCCAAGGCCGATAGCATCCTGGGCCTGAAGTGCTACCCGAGCGTGCTAGACGTGCCTAGTCAGGTAGACGTGGCCACCATCACCTTGCCGGCCCCGGCTGTCCCAAGGGCCGTGGAGGAGTGCGTTGAGAAGGGCGTGCGCTTCGTCATAGTCATATCCTCTGGCTTCAGCGAGATAGGACCGGAGGGCGCTAAGCTTCAGGAGGCCATGTTGAAGGCCGTGGAGGGCACGGAGACGCGCATAGTAGGCCCCAACACGACGGGCGTCATCAACACGGAGACGGGGTTCACGACCACCTTCATGCCCATTCAGGGGCCTCTCAGGCCCGGCCCTGTCTCCTTCGTGGTCCAGACGGGCATTTTCGCGGGCACCATGTTACTTCACGTGCTGACGGCTGAGAAATTCGGTCTCTGTAAAGTAGCTGGCTTAGGCAATAAGTGCGATTTAGAGGAATCCGAGGTCCTAGAATACCTGGCCGAGGACCCGGGGACGCGGATGATAGCCATGTATATAGAGAGCGTCTCGAACGGCCGGCGCTTCATGAAGGTCGTAAAGCAGGTGGCCAGGGAGAAGCCCGTGCTCGTCCTGAAGTCAGGCCGCACGGAAGCCGGCAGGAGGGCAGCCCTCTCGCACACCGGCAGTTTAGCGGGCCGCGACGAGATATTCGAGGCCGCCTGCCGCCAGTGCGGGCTCCTCAGGGTCCGCAGCTTCGAAGAGCTCCTTGACCTAGCCAAGGCCTTCGCCATGCAGCCTATCCCGCGCGGGAATAAGGTGGGGGCGGCCTCCTACACGGGCGCTGGCTGCGTCCTGATAGCCGACGAGTGCTCCCTTCAGGGCCTGGAGTTAGCCGAGCTATCGGGCGCCAGCCTGTCCGAGTTGGCTAAGGCCATGCCCCCGTGGGCCAAGCCCACACACCCAATAGATATAGAGCCCCTCCACGAGGCCATGGGGCCTGATGCCTACGGCTTCTCGCTCCGCGTGTTAGCCAAGGACCCCGGCGTGGACGCGATGATGATAAACATCATGGGACTCCCGGACGAGATGAAGGGCTCGCCCTTCTACGCCTCGCCAGCCGATTACGTGCGTTACTTCTCCGAGGCAAGGGAGCTAGCGCCTGATAAGCCCCTGGTGGCGTGTGTCGGGGGCGATAAAGAGGCTGTGGGGGAGGTGATGGAGGCGTTGGAGGAAGCCGGCTTCCCGGCTTACCCCTCTATCTGGAGGGCTATCAGGGCCCTCTCGGCCCTCTGCCGCTACGCCTCCATCAGGCGGAAGCTGACTGAGGGACGGGCAGGGCAGGGGCGTCGGTGAGCGGCGGTATCGGCTATGGCCACTATCACTAACAACAGGACGATGAATGACAAGGGCAGGGCGAAAGCAGCGTAAGTAATATGATATGATAGCGTGTTTAGGCCGATAACCGAGGATAAGACGATCAATAGCATTATCAATACGCCCGCTTGACCACGCTTGCCCGGCGCCCTCAGGGCGATGAAGAGGCAAGCTGAGGAGGAGAGGACAAGGGCGTAAAAGAAACCCAGGAGCGGCACTAGCCCGGCATCGCGTGGTGTGTAAGGCGGCCTCACCACAGGGAGGACCATGGGCATGTAGAGGAGCGATAAAACCAGGGCCAGGCAAGAAGCCAGACAGGCTAGCTTAAATTCGCGCCTAAGCTCCTGCTTCCCCCCGCCCCAGGCCAGTCCCGCCGCCAGTATCGCTAACAGGGCCATCGAGGAGCCCAGGACAGCCGTCATGGAAATTTGGCCTAGGGACCAGAAGCCGCAGGCTGTCAGCCTGGGCTTGGCCTCTAAATCGGCCTTAAGCTCTTCAGCTGGCCCGCTGTAAGTTAGCACCGTTATCCTGACGGGGCCACCTCCCATGAACTCCCGGATAACGGGCGATATCCTCATGAGTTCGGCGTTGCTAAGCTCGTCCCTTAAGGCCACCTCCAGGCCAGCAGCCGCTACTTGGCTCTTGGAGAGCCAGGCATCCGCTAGCACGAAGAGTTTTACGTCCGTCTCGCCCCCTGAGGTCGAAGATATGTAGAGCGGATAGTAGACGTAATCGCACTCAAACGTGTAGGCCAGCGGCTCTATGGTCTTGTCTTCCTCGGCCAGGACTATCATGTCTACCGCGAAATACCGGTAGCCCCTCCTCACGTAATCGGCCACTACAGCCTCCGCCCGCTTTAACAAGTCCTCCTGGCCGGTTAAGTAGAGGCCTTTCTCCGCATAGAAGTCCTTCACCCAATCTATTAGCTGCCCGGCATCACGGACCTCCAAGACAGCTAGGTGATGAGCGCCGATTTCCCCGAAGAACACCAGCGATATGCTTTCCTCACCCGCGTGCCACGGCCCACCTAACCCCCTGTAGAGCGGGGTCGGGTAATAACGGTATTTCTCGAGGAGGTGCTCGGTCAACACTTCCCCTAGCCTGTGGAACACATACCGGTCGCCCTCGGATACCTCTGGGATAGACGGGAAAGGCATGATCTGAATGGCTAAAACTCGCGCTCGGCCTGCCACAGCGGCCTCCTGCGTTAGACCAGACAGCCGGGCGTTCACCGATAGGAGCAAGTACTCATGTGTGCCGTTCCAGGCTATCACGGCTGCCTGTGCCCCCTCGATCACGGCCACGTCGGGATAGGGCACTAACACCATCCTATCGGCCCCGGCTGTGACCGCGAGCGCTGGTATCATCAGGAAGGCCTGTAACAGGTAGAGGGCGAAAAGGACTGGTTTGGCCTTAGTCAAGACGCCTTCACCGTGCGAATGTGCTCCTTTTCCGTCCTTAAGGCCTGTGGTGTCCAAGCTGTTGAACGGCCCGCAAAGTAAAAATACCTGGGCCGCCCCTTCTGCCCGGAAATGAGGTTAAGCTGGGGCAGGTTGATAAAGCACCTCGCGGAGCACGGTCCCGGCATCAAGGTCAAGGTCCCCAAGGACAGGATAGAACACCCTCTCAAGGTCGGCTTCAGGAAGAGCATAGGCCTCCACTTCTACCGCAAGAACTACAGGCTGGCCCTGCCCGATGGGAGTTGCGTGCATGTGGAGGAGACAAAGGACCACTATATAGTCCATGTGGACGTGAAAGACCCGGGGCTGAACCCCATCGACCACCTAAGGCAGGACGCGCCCGGGCTCTGGGCAGCCCTCTGGGCTGGCGTAGGGCTCTCGGCCGGCGCCATAGCAGGCGCTAAGAACGGGAAGCAGAGAGGGCTCATGAGCGTGCTGGGTGCTATAGCCGGCCTCATAATAGGCTTCCTCACGGGCAGATGGGGTAGGAAGTGAGGAGCAGGGGCCGGGCCAGGCTAGAGCCAGGCCTGCTTAAGAGGTTAGAGGAGCTACAGCTCAAGTTAGCCTCTCAGGTGATCTTAGAGGATCGCTTGAGGCAGCCCCTAGAGCTCGTGGCTGGCCTGGACGTCGCCTTCAGGGGCGATGAGGCTATAGCTGCTTGTGTCCTGCTCTCCTTCCCGGGCCTAGAACTCCTCGAGACCTCCATCGCCAGGGCTAAGCCAAGGTTCCCTTACGTTCCTGGCTTCCTGAGCTTCAGGGAAGTACCTGTCATGCTGAAGGCCCTGAGAAGCCTGAGCCGCGAGCCCGACGTGGTCTTAGTGGACGCGCAGGGCATAGCTCACCCGAGGCGTTGCGGTTGTGCTACCCACTTGGGCCTAGTGGCCAAGCTGCCCTCCGTGGGCGTGGCCAAGAGGCGCCTCTGTGGCCACTACCCCTTCCAACCTAGATGGCCGGATACCTGGGCGCCCCTCTACCACGAGGGCGAGCCCGTGGGCTTTGTCTACCTCTCAAAGGCCGGCTGCCGGCCCATTTTCATATCCCCCGGCCACATGGTAAGCCTCCCCACAGCCCTAGAACTCGTGAGGGCGTGTCTGAAGGGTCATAAGCTCCCCGAGCCCACCAGGCTAGCCCACTTGGCCGCGAGCGCTGCTTCTAGGGATAGTACAGGTGCGGAGGTTCGAAAGCTTTAAAGAGCCCCGCCTGAGCTAGGAGGGGTGTCCGTGGTGGGCGCGCTAGAGCCCAAGACGAAGGCCGCTATTATAATCACGATCATTATCATCGGCGCCGTAGCCTATGTCGCGGGCTACTTCACCCCTAAGCCAGGGCCAGCTCCTGCTAAGTCGCTCTACGACATCATAAAGGAGAGAGGTTATATTGTGGTGGGCACCTCGGCCGATTACCCGCCCTTCGAGTATATAAACGAGACCACGGGCGAGATTGTGGGCTTCGACGCCGATGTGATGAACTACATAGCCGATAAATTAGGGGTAAGCATAAAGTGGAAAGACATCGCATTTGACTCGCTCATACCTACGCTCAAGGCCGGGGACATAGACGTGATAATAGCTGCTATGGAGCTCACGCCCGAGAGAGCCGCCGAGCTCGGTTACTCCACGCCCTATTACACCACCAAGCGCGTGGTGGTGGTCCTCAAGAGCTTCGCCCAGGCCCAGGGCATAACGGCCTTCGAGAGCTTTGAGGACTTCATGAGCTTCTTCAAGGACCACGGCTTCAAGATAGGCGTCCAGAGCGGGACCACCCACGAGGACCGCGTGATGGGCGCTGCTAGCAAGTTCGGCTTCCCGTCCGCCAACATCGTGTCTTACCCCAAGGCCGATACCATGTTCATGGATCTCTCGGCCAACAAGATACAGGCCGTGGTGGTTGACGAGGCCACAGCCGTGGAGTGGAGCGAGCAGTACGACCTCGTCACGGTCTACAAGGAGCCCGGCTACCCATTGGTCATCTTCATGCGTAAGGGCGAGATAGAACTCCAGGACGCCATAAACGCCGCCATCCTGGAGATGCTGGCCAAGGGCGTGGTGGCCGACCTCGCGGCCAAGTGGGGTATTCCCCCGCCGTGAGGGCGGAGAGCACATGAGCGCTAGCGAAGTCGCCTATGTGCTCTACCTCTCTTTTATTTTCCTGGCCAAGGGCATACCCGTGACCCTGGCCGTCACAGCCGCCTCTATCTCCATAGGCTTCGCCCTGGGCTTGAGCATGGCCGTAGCTAGGGTCTTCATAGGCTTCCCCATCTCGGGCCTGGTGGAGGCCTACGAGAAGTTCTTCAGGGGCGTCCCGGACCTCGTGATAATCTTCCTCATCTACTTCGGCCTCCCCGCCCTCACCGGCAGACCCATAGCGCCCTTCCCGGCTATATCGCTCGCCCTGGGCCTCAGGAGCGCCGCTTACCAATCCCAGATATTCAGGGGCGCTTTAGAAGCCGTGACAAGAGATCAAATGGATGCGGCATTATCAGTAGGCATGAGGGTGCACCAGGCTATAACACACATCATATTGCCCCAGGCCCTGAGGATATCCCTGCCGGGCTGGGCCAGCGAGTTCGCCGTGGTGATAAAGGATTCTTCTTACGCCTTCCTCCTGGGCCTCATGGACCTCATGAGGAGCGCCGAGCTGCTGAGGGCCTCACTCCTAGCCATGGGTTTGATAGAATACCTCATCATCCCGTACGCCATAGCGGCCCTCATATATTTCGCCTTCACCTTCCCCATCTCCAGGTATTTAGCTTCCTGGGCGGTGAGAAAGAGGGTGGAGCTGGGCCTGTGAGGTGGGAGGGATGAGGGAGAAAGTGCTGGAGGTAGTGGACATCTGGAAGGCCTACGGGAGCCTCCAGGTCCTCAAGGGCGTTTCCTTTGACGTACGGGAATCGGAGATAAAGGTCATCTTCGGCCCGAGCGGGGCGGGGAAGAGCACCCTCCTCAGGTGCATAAACATGCTCACGCCGCCCGATAGGGGCGAGGTCTTCCTCAGGGGCGAGAGCGTCACCAGGGCCAGGGACGTGCACAAGATGAGAGCCCGCATAGGCATGGTCTTCCAACACTTCAACCTCTTCAACCACCTGACGGCCTTAGACAACGTAGCCATAGCGCTGAGGGTCGTGAAGAAGCTGCCTAAGGCCGAGGCCAGGCGCAGGGCGTTGGAGGCCCTAAGGCGCGTGAGGATGGAGGAGTGGGCCAGCCATTACCCCGCCCAGCTCTCGGGAGGCCAGAAGCAGAGGGTGGCCATAGCGAGGGCTATAGCCATGGAGCCCGACATCATACTCTTCGACGAGCCCACCTCGGCCCTAGACCCAGAACTCATAGACGAGGTCCTCCAGGTCATGCTCGACCTGGCTAGGGACGGCACTACCATGTTGGTGGTCACGCACGAGCTTGATTTCGCCAGGGCCGTGGCGGATGAGATGATGTTCTTAGACAGCGGCGTGATAGTGGAGAGGGGGTCTCCTGAGCAGATGCTGACCTCGCCCAAGAGCGAGAGGGTGAAGGCGTTCCTGAGGAAGATAGAGAGGCTGGAGCTCAGGAGGCGCGAGAGGCTTGCTCGACCTGGTGTATAAGTACTGGCTCTTCTTCTTAGAGGGCCTCTTAGTCAGCTTAGAGCTCTCCGGTATAGGCTTGGCCATGGGCTTCGCAATAGGCTGGGCCGTGGCATTAGCCGAGGTCTTCGGGGGCAGGCTGGCCTCTAAGCTGGCCATAGCTTATGAGGAGCTGATAAGGGGTACCCCCATGATAGTCCAGCTCTTCGCTATATACTTCGGCCTCCCCATGTTGGGCCTAGAGCGGTTCCAAGCCGCCTGCCTAGCGTTAGGCATAAACAGCGGTGCTTACCAAGCTGGCTACTTCAAGAGCGCTTTAGAAGCCGTGACAAGAGATCAAATGGATGCGGCATTATCAGTAGGCATGACCAAGCTCCAGGCTATAACACACATCATATTGCCCCAGGCCCTGAGAAAAGCCATACCGGCTTGGTCGAACGAGGTCGCTTACCTGCCCAAGTACACCTCCATAGCCTTCCTCATAGGGGTATCCGAGCTCTTCCACAGGGCTACTTACGTCGCGGCCAAGACCTTCAGGGTCATAGAGGTCTACATCTTCGTGGGCATCTTATACCTGGCCTGTATAACAGCCCTCACGAAAATCCTCGATGTGGTCTACGAGAGGGTGAAGGTGCCGGACTGAGGCGGGCCGAGACTTAATACTCGCCCGCCCACCGATATAGGGAAGAGCTATGTCCTCGCCCAGCCGGAGGGAGCCCTTAATACCCAAGAGGCACTTGGCCCTCAGCCTGGCCGTGCCCGCCTCCCTAGTCTCAGATGTGCCGCATTTACGCGAGAAAACCGCTAAGATAGGCTTGATAGGTCGGGCAGCCGCGATATTCAGGGTGGACGAGATATTGATCTACGAGGACGTGCCCGGCAAGGGAGATGCCGAGCTCATAAAGGCCGTGCTGACCTACATGGAGGCGCCCCAATACCTGCGCAAGCGCCTCTTCGGCCTCAGGCCGGAGCTACGTTACGCCGGCATCTTGCCGCCGCTCAGGACGCCCCATCACCCGCTCAGGGCCAGCGTGGCCGAGCTTAGGGATGGGGAGTTCCGCGAGGGCGTGGTAATCAAGGCTACCAAGGCCGGCTGCCTCGTGGACGTGGGCGTCGAGAAGCTCCTGTTGGCCCCTGGCCTGAGGGCCAGGGTTGGGACCAGGATGACCTTCGCCGTTGAGAAGAAAGGGGGTTCCATTAGCCTGAGGCCCGTGGGACGCGATGAGGTGCCCTACTACTGGGGTTACAGGGTACTCGTAGCACGTGGGGGCCTCAAGGGCTTGTTCAGGTTCGTGGGGCATGGGCGTTACCTAATAGTGGGGACCTCTAGGCTTGGGAGGCCTATTCACGAGGCCGCCGGGCGATTAGCTGAGGCTGCCCTAAGGGCTGGCCGGGTCCTCCTCGTCTTCGGGTCTCCCTCGGAGGGCCTCTACGACATGGCAGCTAGGGAGGGCTTGGACATAGATGAGGCTTGTGATTTCGTGCTTAACACGCTGCCAGGCCAGGGCGTGGCTACTGTGAGAACAGAAGAAGCTGTTTTAGCCACGCTAGCTGTCCTGAACTTCATCCTAGTATATCTCGGGGTAGAAAGACCATAGCCATTTCTTCTCCGGCCTCTTGGCCCTCAGGGCCTTCACGAAGCCCATGAACATCACGGCTAGCAGGCAGGAGAGGAGGCCCAGGCCAGCGACAGCCCAAACCCTGGTCTGAGGGGGCGGCGATATCTCGAGCCTCAACGCCAGTAGGCCTCCCTCGTGGCTGTGGACCGTGTATGCGCCCTCGCTGTCTATGGCCACGATGAGAACCTGGTAGGTCCCGGGCAGCCAGCCGCTCGTGTTAGCCACGATCTCGAAGCAGTGGGGGCCGTGTTCGGGGGCTGGCCTAGCCGTGACGTTATGGACCCGCTCGGCCTTCGGCACCCCTCTAGCCCATTCGCCCACGAGCCTGAACACCGCTATGACCGTGACCTCCCCGCCCTCGGGATCGCTGGCGTTCACGTAACCTACCACGGGCTCACCTACTAACTCAGGCCAGCGCGTGAACTTCACCCCGGTTATCTGGGGTGGCTTGTTCTCATCGCCCGCTGACGCGGGAGGGTGCCAGGGACAACAGGACAACAAGAGGAACAGGCACAAGAGGAGGACGGCCCTCATGGCTATCTCCTCGCAGGACGTGGACCGCCTCCCTATATGTCGAGCAAGAACTTAAATTCCACCCGGCCGGGTTCCTCCTCGATCTCCATGAGGTGGTAAGTAATGCCCTTCACGCCCACGTATTGTGGGTGCCTCCCCGGGTCAAAGCGCTCCCCGCGCGCCCTAGCCCTCAGCCGGTAGGGCCCACCATCGCCCCTGGATATCTCCAGGACCTCGAACTCCCTCAGCAAGAGGCCCTCCGTATCGAACTTGACGAGAAGCGCCTCGAGCCAATTGTAGAGCAGTGCCTTGAGGTCCTCTCCCTCCACGGCTACCTCTACCCCGATTTCAGGCCTCACGGCCCAGAGGTCCGTCATAGTGGCGAAGAGAGCCTTGGCGGCTTCCTCGAAGGCCGCTTTGAGGTCCGGGCCATAAGCGCGCACGTACTGGTCGGCGGTGTGTTCTAAGAACTCGTAACCCCTCTCGGCCCTCAGCTCGAGCAGTATGCCGTGTGCCGATTTCGGGTGGACGAAGTTGTAGAGCGTGCCATCCTTCGCCCTCCGGGGCTCTTCGTAGACCAGCCTGATGCCGGCCTGGGCTAGCTCCCTGCAAGCGGCCCTGATATCATCCACGAGCACAGCTACGTGTTGGACGCCCTCACCTCTCTTGGCCAGGAACTTGCCCACGGGCGTATCGGGGGCCAGGGGCTCCATGAGCTCTAGCCAGATGTTGCCTAAGCGGAGCCAGGCGGCCTTCATGCCCTGCTCCTCGACCACTACCTCTTTGACGACCTCCAAGCCCAAGAAGCCCGAGAAGAACTTAAGGGCCTTCTCCAGGTCTTCTACGGCTATCCCGATGTGGTGGACACCCCCGAGCTTCACTTAACATCCCCTGGGAGCTCTCCCCACCTTTACTTAAAATCTTAACCTAGCCGGCCCGCGCATTAGCTTGGGTGATAGACGTGGGCTTGGTGTGTTGCACGCCTAACTTCAGCACCTCGGACCCGTCCGTGGTGGAGGCCATACTAGATGCCATAAGGTCCGTGGAAGGCGCCCACTTGCTCGATTACACTTACGACGAGCATTACAACCGCTTGGTGGTGGTCTTCGCCGGTGAGGCCAGGCCCGTGTTAGAGGCCATGCTCAGGGCCGCCAAGGTGGCCGTGGACCGCATAGACATGCGCTATCACAGGGGCCAGCACCCGAGAATGGGCGCGGTAGACGTGGTGCCCTTTGTGCCCCTGGCTGGCACAAGCATGAAGGAGTGCGTGGAGCTGGCCCGGGAGTTCGGGCGTAGGTTCGCGGAGGAATGCCGTGTGCCCGTCTACCTCTACGCGGAAGCGGCCACTCGACCCGAGCGCAGGAGCCTAGACTGGATAAGGCAGGGCGAGTTCGAGCGCTTGGCCGAGATGATGGCTAAGCCGGGGCGCGAGCCCGATTTCGGCCCCAGGGAGCCCCATCCTACGGCTGGCGCCACGGCCGTGGGGGCCAGGAAACCCATCGTGAACTTCAACGTGAACTTGGGGACCCCTAACCTCAAGGTGGCTAGGCGGATCGCCAGGGCGCTCCACGCCGAGAAAGGGGGTCTGTCTGACGTGAAAGCCATAGGCGTCTACGTGCCGAGGGGAGGCCACACCCAGGTGGGCATGGTGATCGCCGACCCGGAGCGCACGCCCCTCTACCGCGTCATGGAGCTGGTGAGGGCCGAGGCCCGCCGCTATGGCGTGCCGGTCATAAGCGCCGAGTTCTGCGGCCCAGTGCCCCTCAAGGCCCTGGTGGAACTGGTGCGCTACTACCTGCAGGTGGAGGGCTTCACGGAGGACGATATACTGGAGGTGGCGTTAGCCAAGGCCATGGGGAGGTGGCCTTCCTGACCGTGAGGGAGCGCGAGCAAGCCGATTTGGTGCTCTACGGCGCTTCCGAGCTAGTTACTCCCGTGGGGCCAGCGCCTCTCAAGGGCCGCAAGCTCGGGGAGCTAAAGGTCATCAGGGACGCGGCCGTGGTCATAAGAGATAGCAGGATAGTGGCTGTAGGCCGGACGAGGCAGATAAGGAGGACTTTCTCGGCTGAGGACGAGCTCGATGTATCTGGCTTGACGATAGTGCCCGGCTTCGTGGATGCCCACACGCATTTGGTATTCGCGAGCGAGGGCTTCAGGCCAGAGGAGCTTGAGATGAAAGCCAAGGGCTTCACTTACATGGAGATTCTGGCCCGCGGGGGAGGCATCATGAAGACCGTGAGGGCCACCAGGGCGGCGAGCGAGAGGCGCTTAGCTGAAGAATGCCTCAGGCGCTTGGACCTCATGCTCCTCCACGGCACCACTACGGTCGAGGCGAAGAGCGGTTACGGCCTCACGCCGGAGGACGAGCTGAAATGCCTGAGGGCGCTTAAGGCCGCGGACAAGGAGCACCCAGTTGACCTGGCCATCACCTTCTTGGGCGCCCATGCTGTCCCGCCGGAATACGAGGGCCGCCCGGGCGATTACGTGGAGCTCGTGGTATCGGAGATGTTGCCCAGAGTGGCCGAGGGGCACCTGGCTTCCTTCTGCGATGTCTTCTGCGAGAAAGGCGTCTTCACGCCAGAGCAGGCCAGGAGAGTGCTTGAGGCCGGCTTAGAGCATGGCCTAAAGCCCAAGATACATGCCGATGAGTTCTCGGACACGGGTGGCGCTAGATTAGCAGCTGAGCTGGGGGCTGCCTCAGCTGACCACTTGCTCTTCGCGTCGGAGGAAGGGCTTAAGGCCATGGCCGAGGCGGGTGTGGTGGGCGTCCTCCTGCCGGCCAGCCCGCTCACCACCATGTTGGGGCGCTTCGCGGACGCCAGAAAGATGATAAAGTTAGGCGTCCCCGTGGCCCTGGCGACGGACTTCAACCCTAATTGTCCTGTGGAGAGCGTGCAGGCCGTCATGGCCCTGGCCTGTTACTGCATGAGGATGACTCAGGCCGAGGCCCTGGCCGCCGCCACGCTGAACGCTGCCCACGCCATAGGCCTCTCGGGCGAGGTGGGTTCCATAGAGCCCGGCAAGAAAGCCGACTTAGCCATCTTGGACGTGCCGGGGCACGAGCACTTAGGCTACAGGCTGGGCTCTAACCTCGTGAGGCATGTGGTGAAAGCCGGCGAGTTGGTGGTGGAGGACGGGAAGCTCGTCTATAAGCGCGGGCGCCGTGCCGGACACAGGTCCTAGCGGCACATCTTATATACTGCCCGCAAGCGAGAGGGCGGAAGGTGACCGGCGTGGGCGAGGAAAAAGTAGCCATAGAGATACCCAAGAAGCTCTACGAGCGCGTAAAGAAATACGTAGAGGAGAGCGGCGGCGAGTTCAAGAGTGTGGAGGAATACGTCGCCTTCGTGTTGGAAGAGGTCCTCGGCGAGGAAGAAGAGGAAGCGGTTTTCACGCCCGAGGAAGAAGAGGAGATTAAGAGGAGGCTCAGGGCGCTGGGCTACCTCTGAGGGGGCCGTCAGAGATACCCCAGGGCCTTAAGCCTGCGTTTCACGTCGTTCGACTCTAGGTCCGGCAGATTCTTCCTTATGAGGAAGATGATGTACTCCGTCACGCTCCGGTAGCCCGTGCCCTCTAGGGCCTTGGCCAAGCGCTCGTAGAGGGGCTTGGGGATGGATATGGTGACGTACTTCACCATGCCTTATGGCCCCCTCCTAGGGGGCTGAGGCCGCCAGGGGGATAAAGGCTTTCGAGCGGGAGGCCAGGCAAGTATATAGCTAGGGGCAGGCCCCCTAAGGCGGTGCTCGCCTTGGCGCCCGAGATGCTCGAGATAGATGGCTCCTTGAAGAGCGGGAGCGGTACCATGCTCCGCCTCTCCGTGGCCTTCTCGGCCATCACGGGCAAACCGCTCCATATGATCAACATCAGGGCCAGGCGCTCTAACCCGGGCCTGAGGCCTCAGCACCTAGAGGCCGTCTTAACGGCCGCGAAGCTCTGCCGGGCGCGTGTGGAGGGCGCCAGGGTGGGCTCCAGAGAGATAACGTTCGTCCCCGGCCCGATAGAAGGGGGGAGCTTCAGGGCCGAGATAGGGACGGCGGGCAGCATATCCATGCTCATCATGACCATATTGCCTATCTGCCTCTTCGCCAAATCGCGCGTCAAGGTGTTGGTGGAGAAGGGCGGAACAGATGTGCGCCACGCACCCACCATAAACTACATGCGTTACGTCTTCTTGCCCGTGCTAGCCAAGATGGGCGTCAGGGCGCGTATAAGGGTCCTGAGGTACGGCTATTACCCGAAGGGTCTCGGGGTAGCCGAGCTCACCGTGGAGCCGGTCAGGGGGCCTCTCAAGCCGCTCGTGCTGGAGGAATTCGGTTCCGTGGTGGCCGTGAAGGGCGTTTCGGTATGCACCTTCTTGGAGAAGCGCAAGGTAGCCGACAGGCAGGCTAAAGCGGCTCGCGAGGTGCTGGCCCAAGAGGGCTACGACGCTGATATAGAGGTCGTTTATGACCGATCTAACCCGGCCCAGAAGGGGAGTTCCATAGTACTCTGGGCCGAGACCGATAAGGGTGTGATCTTGGGCGCGGACGCCATAGGCGAGCTAGGCAAACCAGCTGAGGCCGTGGGACGTGAGGCAGCGGAAGGCCTGCTGGCGGAGCTGAGGGCACGTGCGACGGCGGATATCCACATGGCCGATATGCTGGTGCCCTACGTGGCCCTGGCCGAGGGGCGCTGCGCTTACCTAGCCCGGGAACTCACGGACCACCTCGACGCGAACATCTGGCTAGCCGAGCGCGTGTTGGGCGCGAGGTTCAAGGTCGAGGAGCTAGACGGCCTTTATAGGATCGAGAAGCTGCCCTAAGGGGCCGGAGCCTTGACGAAGGTCCGCGTGAGAGGCATCTATGCTACCGCCCTCACCAAACTGCTGCTCGACAAGGGTTTCACCATCGTTCAGCCATCGCTCGTGATAGCTGAGCGCTTCAAGATGGCCCCGATAGAGGAGGAGCCAGATGTCGTGATCTCCGATAGGGAGGACAAGCACGGCGTGCTTGCAGTAGGCCTCGAGGAACACCTCAGCGCTGTCCTCAAGGCTCTCAGGGAGGAGGCGCCGGACACGATCATCAGGAAGGCGCCCTTCGAGCTCTGGGCCATCTACAAGGGCGTGGTCCTAAACGGGACCAAGAGGCTGGTGGGTATAGGGAGTGCGACCGGCGTGCTGACGGGCCAGGGAAGCGCGGAGGAGCTCCCGAGGCCGGGGGAGGAGGTACTCGTCCAGGTAGTGCGTGCCGAGAGAGGGAAGCCTGTCCTCAGCCTTCTCCCCACCCTGCGCGGGAAGTTCGCGACTTTAAGGCCCTTCCAGCCAGGGGTAGAGGTGAGCGATAAGATAAGAGATGTCGAGAAGGCTGCCAAGCTGGCCGAGCTCGCGAGGTCGTTGCTGCCGGAGGGCCTGGGACTCAGGTGGCGCTCTAAGGCGGCCCAAGCCGGGGAGGAAGAGCTTAAGGCCGATGTAAAGGCTTTGCTAGCGGCCTGGGAAGAGGTACTGAATGCCTTTAACGCGGCTGAGGGGCCTTGCAAACTGGCGCCTGGAAAAGCTGTGGCAGACGTGGAATTCCCCCTGGAGGCCAAGAGGACCTTAGATGCCCTGAGGGCCTCTGTCTGCCCTACCCTGGCCGATCACCACGCCTTAAAGGCCTGCGGGGGCGAGCTAGCCAACCTCGTGGAGATGGCCGAGAAACTCCTCTTCCAAGGCATGCAGCGCGAGCAAGTCGAGAGGCTCTTCAGGGAGGTGCTAGCCCGCGAGATGCCAGCCGAGGGCTCCCGCCTGATCATAACGCACGTCAAGCTAGATGGCTCCGCGTTCAGGCTGGGCGAGGGTGAGATCCTGAAGGCCAGCCCAGATTTAAGCCAGGTGCTCCTGGCTCGGAAGATCATGGGCAGGGGCCTCTACGATGGCCTGGGGGCGCGTAGGGAGCCAGGCGATATAGCGCTGACCAGGACGGGCCTGGGCTCCATGAGGTTCATCACCAGCTACCTAGCGCCCGACGGCTCTTACAAGGGCACCTACATCAACCTCAACACGCCCGTAGAAATATGCCCTAAGCAGCTCAGGTATGTGGATTTAGAGGTCGATATCTGCCTCTGGCCGGATGGCCAAGTGCGCGTCTTAGATGAGGACTTGCTCCAGAAGGCTGTGGAAGAAGGCATCATATCGGCTGAGCTAGCTGAGGCCGTGAGGGCTGAAGTAGAACGTACCTTGCGCGAGATAGAAGAGGGCCTTATAGGCCCCCCTGGGCCAGAGGAACTGAGGCCGTTAGGGCTTGAGGGCACTTAGAGCTAAGTTAGCACGATATGAAGCGCCCATAGGCCAACTCTGGTTCGCTTATACGGACGAGGGTTTCTTCGCTGTTTCCCTGGCCAATAGAGAGGATTTCCTAGCTTTCCTTAAATCTAAAGGCGTTAAGGCCTCAGGAGAGGGAAGCGAGCTCCCCTTCGGGCTAGAGGACCGGCTAAACGCCTATTTCTCTGGCGAGCGCGTAGAGCTCACGCGCGCTCCGATCTGGTTCGCCTGGGGGACGCCCTTCCAGAAAGCCGTCTGGCGGGCGATAAGGCGCATACCCTACGGCCAGACGCGCTCTTACTCCTGGCTCGCCCGGCAGGTCGGCAGGCCGAGGGCCGTCAGGGCTGTGGGACAGGCCGTTAAAGCTAACCCCCTGTTGCTCCTGGTGCCCTGCCACCGCGTCGTCAGAGCGGACGGGAGCATGGGAGGTTTCATGCCGGGTTTAGAGGTCAAGAAATGGCTCCTCAGGCTGGAAGGCGCTTTACCCGAGCGCGCGGCTTAAATAGGCCCGCGTGGCCCGAGCATATGGCCGTGATGAAACCGGCTATCAGCGAGCTGGTGAGCGAATTAGCCAGCGCTGAGCTAAGCCTGGTGAGAGGCCATGCCAAAGCCTTCTCTAACCTGTCGCTCAACGCACCTCCACGAGCTCATACTCTAACGAGCCCAGGCCCGCCTTAGCGGCCCACTCCAAGTGGGCCTTCCACATGGGACCGCCATGCTGCCTGAAGGACTTGAAGGGCTCCCAATCCACTAGGGCTGCTAGCTTATCAGCTCCTGGCTCTAAGGCGCCCACATCTTCTGCCGCCGAGCCCGGCAGGCCAGGGGCGCGCGTTATCAGGTCCACGCTGGCCTTGTCCACAGCCACGGGATCGCGTGAGGCTAACATGCCTATGTCGGGCACCATGGGCACGTCGCCCCAATTGAAGCAATCACAGTGGGGCGTGATGTCATAGGCGAGGTTAATGAAAGCCACTTTATCTGGCCCGAAGAGGCTTAAGACCGCCTTAGCCGCGTCGGCCACGCGTATACAGAGCTCCTCGTTATTAGGATGGTGCATCTCGGCCCAGCTTGTGATGGCCTTACGCGGGCACAAGGTCCAACAGCCACAGGCCCAGAGACAGCGCTCCTGCTCCACACGGTAAGTGCCGTCCTCGGCCTTCACTATCGCGCCCACCGGGCAGAAGTCAGCACATATCCCACAGCCGTCACAGAGCTCCGGCTTCACCTGTGGCTTCTTGGCCATGTGGAGGGGCGCCCTGCCCTTCTTGGTTAAGCAGCCCACGCCCACGTTCTTCAGGGCGCCGCCGAGGCCCGTTCTGGGGTGGCCCTTAGCGTGGGCAAGCGATATGAGGGCATCTGCCTCCGCTATGGCCTGGGCCACCTCTACCTCTTTCAGCCTGAAGCCGTTTACGCGGACCGTCACGCCCGAGAAGCCCTTTAGCCCATCGGCTACTATTATGGGCGCCCCCACCGTCTCGGCCGTTATACCGTTCATAGCCGCCGCCCTCAGGACCTTAATGGCATCGCCGCGCGGGGTTAGAAGGCCGAGGCCGGTGGTATCTGTGACAAAGGGCTCGCCCCCGAGCTCGCGTACCTTCTCTACCACCACGCGGATATGATGTGGCCTTATATGGCGTTGGTTGCCGGGCGTGCCCAAGTGGACCTTTATGGCCACGAGGTCCCCCCGCTCCACCACGTTATCCAGGCCCAACGCGTCCAAGAGCTTGGCTAATTTCTTGACAGAGGCCTCTCCCGGTCCTTTGGCCCTCATGTCCGTGAAATACACGGTTGACATCGCCTGACACGTGCGGTAGTTAATTATAAAAGGGCTACGATAAGGAGGGCGGTGAGTTCCTTGGGCCTGGGCATGGGCCAGGAGACCTTCCTAGTGGCCGGGGGGTTGCTCATAGGGGCCGGGCTCTTCCTCGGCGGCTACGCCTCGTTAGCTAACCCCTTCACGTCTATCCTGACCGTGCTCTTCCTCCTCTCGGGCGTCCTCTTCTCGGAAGCCATGTTCGCGGATAAACCTGCTCTTTACGTGCTCGCCTCGGCGCTCTTAGCCATAACGGCCGGCTGCTGCTTCGTGGTCGGCGACCTCCTAGCACTGCCAGCGGGCGCCTGCTGCCTCTCAGGGCCGATCCTTGTAGCCAAGGGCCTGAGAGCGCTAAAAGAGGGTGCTACGCCCTGAAACAGCTCCAGTAGGGTTTTAAGGTCTCCTTGAGCTCAGATATTACCTTGTCTACCTTCTTAGCTACGTAAGCTGGCTCCTCCGGTGGGCTCACTGGCTCCTCAAGGCCCTCGGCCCCCAACCTCATGGCGCCCGCGGCCAGCGCGTACCAACACCTCGGCAGGACGCTGGGGTTGTAACCGCTGCCTATTAGGAGCACGTACTTGCCGCCACACAGCTTATCGGCTAGACCCGTGATAAAGCTGGTTATGGCGTGGAAGCCCTTGGCAGTTATGTAGAGGTTGCCTAGCATGTCCATGAAATGCGGATCGGAGCCGCCATTTGATATGATGACCTGGGGCCTGAATTCCTCAGCCAACGGGCCTACCACCTCCTTTAAGGCCCGGAGGTAGCTCGCGTCGCCGGTGCAGGGCGGCAGCGGGATATTCACGTTGTAGCCCTCGCCTGGCCCGGAACCCACCTGGTGGATGAAGCCCGTCCCGGGATAGAGGGTCCTGGGGTCCTGGTGGATGGACACGAAAAGCACACCGGGGTCAGAATAGAAGATATCGCTTGTCCCGTTGCCGGCGTGCACATCGTGGTCTATTATCATGATGCGCTCGAGACCATACCGGGCCCTTAGGTGCTCGGCTAATATGGCCACGTCGTTGAAGAGGCAGAAGCCTCCACCATAATCACGGCCAGCGTGGTGGAAGCCACCCCCGAGGGCCACGCCCTTCTCCACCTCGCCCTCCATGACCTTGGAGCCCACGGCCAACACGCCCCCTATGATGAGCATGAGGGCCTCGAGAATCCCGGGCGAACAAGGCGTCTCCCAATCGTAGGGCCTAGAGCGCTCGGAGAGGCGGAAGATGAGGTCCACGTAGCACTCGTCATGGGCCTTCAGCACATCTTCCTTGCTGGCCGGCCGGGGCTTGACTACCTGGACCTCGGGCCTATCGAGCAAGCCCATCTGCTTGAAGAACTCCCAGGCCCTGGGGAACCTATCGCCCCTAAACGGGTGACCCGACCCTAAGTCGTATTGCGCGTATTTCTCGTGGTAAGCTATAGCCGTCTTAGCCACTTGGCCTGGCAATACCTATGGCACCTCCCGGCCGCACGGCGGTAGGGTTAAGAGCCTAAAGAGCTTCCCGAAGCCAGTGAACGAGCCTTGAAGCTCCTGCTCATACACGCCTCTAAATTCTGGTGGCGTATCAGGGAGGCGGCTAGGGGTCTTAAAGTGCGCGATGAGCCCGGGGAAGGACAGGCCGAGTTCTCTGACGTGGTAGTGGCCTTCACGAGCGTGGAGGTCGGCGATGAAGGCACCTTGGACTGGGTGGTTGAGGAAGCCGCGAATGCTATAACCGAGTTCGCCAGGCGTATCAAGTGTGGGCGCGTGGTCCTCTACCCCTACGCCCACCTTTCGACCAAGCTAGCCAAACCGGAGATAGCCCTGAGGGCCCTCAGGGAGCTAGAGGAGACTCTGAAGGCTAGGGGGCTGGAGGCCACGAGGTCGCCCTTCGGCTATTATAAGGAGTTCTTATTGCACTGTAAGGGCCATCCCCTCTCCGAGGCATTCCGCGATATAAGAGGCTCTTGAGTTTTCCAGTAAAACTTATTTATGCTTGAAAGTAGATAAGGTCATGAGGTGGAGGATATGCCAAGAGCGAGAGCAATCGGGCCTTTAATCCCGAGGGAGTTCTTCTTAACCAGTGGCCGTGGCACTAGCCCTACCTCGCCCATGAACGCTTTCGACAGGGCGCTCATGGAAGCGGGCATAGCTCAGTGTAACCTCGTGCCGGTTACATCTATAATCCCCCCGAGGTGTAGGGAGAGGCGTTGGAAGAAATTAGATATCGGGACCATTACCCCGGTGATAATGGCTAAGGCCGTGGGAGGCCCTGGGGAGACGATAGGGGCTGGCTTAGCCTGGGCCTGGGAGAAAGAGGGCCGTATAGGATTGGTGGCCGAGGTCTACGGGCATTACGATAGGAAAGCTCTCGTGGCGTCTTTGGATGCACGCGTGAAGGAGATGGCCGAGGCGAGAGGGATAGAGATAGGCGAGATCAACAGGCGTTTTGAGGTCATGAAGGTCCCCCAGGGCATGTTTGGCTGCGTGCTGGTAGCTCTGGTCTTCGTGCTCTGAGTGACTGGGGCCGTCAGATTAGGTGTTTGAGAACCCTAGTCAAGCCTTTCTTCTTCGCCTTTTTCCTCAGGTGCCTTAACCAGGCCGCCTTCTTGCTCGGCCTGAGCTTCTCAGCTCCCTTGCCCTTGTGCAACAGGCCCCTCATGCGGCGCCCAGCGGCTGTCTTGCCCCTAAAGACACGGCCCCTCTGGCTCGGGTGGCAGATCCAGTTAATCTCGGGGTCGTTCTTTATGGCCGGGTGGTGCGGGTCCACGAGTATGACCTCGAACCACTTGTAGCGGCCGTCCTCCCACACCCAATACGAGTTCAGGACCTCTAGGTTCGGGAACTTCCTGGCCGCGCGCTCCTCGGCTATGAGTCTCAAGCTCTTCGCGTGCTTGTACTTGCGGACGCCCATCCGCTTCGGCCTACGGCCGGCCCTCGGTCTCGGCTTGCTCAGACCGCCTCGCCTCACGCGGACGCGCACGATAACGAAGCCCTGTTTGGCCTTGTAGCCTAGCCTCCTAGCCTTATCTGGCCGGGTGGGCCTCTCTATGCGGACGACGGCTGGCTCCCGGCGCCACTTGATGAGCCTCTCGCGCATGATCTCGGCTACGCTGATGCCCAGAGGCCCTTCCTCGTGGGGCCTACGCCAGGCCTCGGCCAGGTACTTATACGCCATCGCGGTGCCCTCCTGTCTCCCTCTGCTGGTCGGATGCCAAGAGGAAGTGAGGGCCTTTATAACTGTCGCGCTGCACGAGCGAGGCGGAAGGTTAAGGTCCCTCGGCCATGACGGCTATCCTTAGCTTACGGCATCAAGATCACGACCAAGCCCCAAAGCTGGCTCGGGAGAACTCGTATTAAGGGCCTTTGATTATGTCCGTTTTAGGCGGGCAGCCGCAAATAAGCACTCCCCCTGACGAGTTGCTTGTCCATCCACTTACCTGCTCCTGAGCGCTTAAGGCATGGGCCAGGAAGGCCGGAGGGCTAGCTAGGGGCGGCATAACTCTTATAACGCATGCTGCCACCGGGGCCTAGGAGGAGGGGGCATATGGAGCCCAAGGTGGCCATAAACGGTTTCGGACGTATCGGCAGGCTGCTCTTCAGGGCCGCTCTGGAGCACGATATCCCCGTGAACTTCGTGGTCATAAATGACCTAGCGCCCCCTGAGCAGCTCGCCCACCTGCTCCAGTACGACACGAACTTCGGGAAGCTGCCTTTCGAGGTCAAGGTAGAGGACAACGTGCTCAAGGTGAAGGGCTACGAAATCGAGATAATTAGCCAGCCTGAGCCGGAGAAGCTGCCCTGGGGCGAGAAAGAGATTTACGTGGTAGCGGAGTGCACGGGCATCTTCAGGGAGCGCGAGAAGGCCGAGAAGCACCTGAAGGCCGGAGCCAAGAAGGTCTTGGTCTCCGCGCCCATGAGGCCTGCCACGGCCGCCGACCTCACCATCGTGCCCGGCGTGAACGATCACCTCTACGACCCTGAGAAGCACACCGTCCTCTCCCTGGCCAGCTGCACTACCAACTGCGTGGCGCCCGTGATGAAGGTCCTAGACGAGGCCTTCGGCATAGAGGCCGCCCTCATGACCACCGTCCACGCCGTCACGAACGACCAGAGGCTGTTGGACCGCATCCACAGGGACTTCAGGCGTGCCCGTGCGGCTCCCTGGAACATCGTGCCGACCACCACGGGCGCTGCCGAGGCAGCCGCCCTCACCTACACGCCCATGCAGGGCAAGGTGACGGGCATAGCCCTCAGGGTGCCCGTCTCCACCGTGTCCATCGTGGACTTCACGGCTTGGCTGAAGACGGAGGTCACTAAGGACGACGTGAACGCGGCCTTCAAGGACGCAGCCGAGAAGCCGCCCCTTAAGGGCATCCTGGCTTACTCCGAGGAGCCGCTCGTGTCCAGCGATTACAAGAAGTGCCCGTTCTCCGCCGTCGTGGACGGCCCCATGACCCGCGTGATCCCATCGCCCAAGGGCCGGTTGGTGAAGGTGCTGGCCTGGTACGACAACGAGTGGGGTTATTCCTGCCGCATGGCCGAGTTCCTGAAGAAGATGTGCGATATAGCTAAGTGAGGCGGCCCTTTAACCCTCTAAATCTTTTATTTAGCCTGTCGACAGGCTAGTTCGATCGCTAGAGGCCTCTTTTAATGGCCCCTCAGAGTGAGCTGGGCTAACGGTCATCTCTCCCCAAAGCTGGGGTTCATCACAGGCTCCGGGGTCGCGTGGAACAGACGCCCGTATAAGGCTTTGCCTGCCTGAGCGCCAGCCAGCTTGCCAGGGTGCCCTCCCTGGCCTCATCGCTTAAGTCTTCCAACTTCTTTGACACAGCCATCTTGATGTCCTTCTTCACGCCGGTGGGGCATTTCACGTAACACAGCCCGCAGAAGCGGGCGTATCCCTTCTCCCTGAGGAAGCGATAGAACTCGAAACACACCTCCCGGTCGTAGCCGGTAGGCGGTACCTTACGTGGGTCTATCGCCCTGGCGGGGCATATCTTGGCGCATAAAGTGCACCCCCCACACGGGTTAAAGCCCTCGAAGCGCCCTGTCGGCTCTATCTTGGCGTGGGTGAGCACCCTGTGCGTGGCTATCTTGAACCGCCAGACAGGTTGCTAGGGTGGGCCCGTGGTTCCGAGACCCGCTCCCCAGCCACGCCTGGGAGGGCGGTGAGGGGCCACGGGTCGTGCCGTAATGAAGTCCCGTTTGGACATAAAGCCCCAAATGTCCGGTCAGAACGGCTTTCTCCCCATCCCTCATCTGCTGGCGCCACGTCTAACCTGAGGGCTCCGAGCTCGGCCGCTAACCTGCTCAAGCGATTCCTCAGCTCCTTAGCTTCCACCGCGCTCCGCCACTCCCCCGCCCCACTGACAGCTCTCGCTATAACGCCGTAAAATAGCCTTTCTGCTTCCCTAGCCGCGCGGTCGGACGCGATATCAGCCATGGCGATGCCGGAACCTTTATCTAAACGTGGCCGATATTCGCGTCGGGGCGATAGACATGGTGAAGTTCCTCACCTTAGACGACGTAGATGTATCTGGCAAGACGGTCATCGTCCGGCCGGACTTCAACGTGCCCATCGATCCTGCCACAGGCGAGATCCTCGATGACACGCGCATTCGCGAGCACGCCATCACCATAAAGGAGCTGGCGGAGAAGGGCGCTAAGGTCGTCATCTTAGCGCACCAGGGCCGCCCTGGAGAGCCCGAGTTCACGGAGAGCCTCGAGAAGCACGCTAAAGCACTAGAGAAGGCCCTGGGGAGGCCCGTGAAGTACGTGCACGACCTCTACGGCCCTGAGGCCAAGGAGGCTATAAAGTCCCTGAAGCCGGGCGAGGTGCTGGTGTTGAAGAACGTGCGCACCTTCCCGGAGGAGCGGAAGAGCAAGAGCCCGGAGGAGCACGCTAAATCGGAGTTAGTGCGCGAGCTGGCCCCGCTGGCCGACTTATTTGTGTTAGACGGATTCTCCGTGGCCCACAGGTCCCACGCATCCGTGGTGGGCTTCGCAGGCTACGGCCTGCCAGCCGTGGCGGGGCGCGTGATGGAGCGTGAACTCCGCTCCCTTGAGAGGGCCTTGGAGAAGCCCGAGAAGCCCTGCATCTGTATCTTGGGTGGCGCGAAGGCCGAGAAGTGCGTGGATATCATACGTTACGTGTTGGAGAAGGGCATAGCCGATAAGGTACTGACGGGCGGCCTCGTAGGCCACCTCTTCCTGAAGGCCAAGGGCGTGGAGCTCGGCAAGCCGAGCGATGAGGTGTTGGAGAAGAAGGGCCTCGCCGGCCTAGTGGGCGCCATGAAGGAGCTCTTAGAGGCCTTCCCAGGCAAGATAGAGGTCCCGGTGGACGTGGCGTATGAGGTAGAAGGGCGCAGAGAGGAGACAAGCGTGGAGAAGCTGCCCGTGGAAGCCCCTATCTTGGACATCGGGGCCAAGACAGCCGAGGCCTATAGCTCGGCCGTGAGCAGTGCTAAATCCGTGATAGTGAGCGGGCCGCTGGGCGTGTATGAGAAAGACGCTTTCGCCGAGGGGAGCAAGCGTGTCTTCGAGGCTGTCGCGAGCTCTGGAGCTTTCTCGCTCGCTGGCGGCGGTGATACGGTGGCGGCGCTGAAGAAGCTGGGTCTCTTTGATAAGTTCTCCTTCGTGAGCTTGGCAGGTGGGGCCTTCATAGAGTACCTCATGGGGAAGAAGCTCCCCGGTGTGGCTGTGCTTGAGAAAGCAGCAGAGAGGGCAGGGCGCTGATATCAGGTTCGCGTCCTCTCCCGGAAAGGGTGCGGTTTTTGGTTTATAGCATCTGCTTACCGATACTTCCCACTGGCCGGTATATTGGCCTGGAGCTCGCGGCCACCTAGTCGCGACCAAAACATATCCTACCTCAGCCCCTTTCGGCCAGAGGAGCTTAATGTGCTACCTAGTTTTTCTGACGGGCTCAGGGTTGGCCGTGAGTTCGCGACCTCTGAGACACCACCAGGGCCACCCTGCGGGGGGATACGGGCAAGGGCGGTAAGAGAGGCGCGATGCTAAGGTTGGACGGCCTTAAGAAGTTCTTAGAGGCTGTGGGCGCCCTAGGACCAGTCTCTGTCTACCAAGTCGCTAAGGGGGCAGGGCTGCCTTACGTGACGGCCTATAGGTATATGCGCTACTGCCTAGAGAAAGAGCTGATCACGAGCCTACGGGAGGGAGGGCGAGGGAGCCTGGAGCTGGTGCTCACGGAGCGCGGCAGGCTGCTGTTAAAGGCCCTGAGACATGCTGGTGCCTAAGGCCCTACGGGATAGACCGCGCTCAGACGGGCTTCTCCGGCAGCACTGCCCAGGCGAACATCATGGTCAGGACAGCCGATATCAGGATGGCCGTGAAGCCTAGGGCGTAGGCCGAGAGGAAGACGTAAAGGCATGCGAAGAAGCCAGCGGATAATATAGCTGTCAACAGGTAGGAGCGCCAATCCCGCTCGTAGAACACATACTCCTCGCAGAGGTGGTGGAAGAGCTCCATGCCTACTATCTCAAGAAATATCACGTAAAGCGCTATGGCCTCCACGCTGAGCATGGCCTGGGAGCCTGTGAGGGCTGGTAAGAAGTAGCTAGCCACTAGCCAGTAGAGGATGGCCGTCAGGGCCGCCCCGTAGAGGCCGAAGGACAAAGCTATGGTAAGCCTGTTCTTTATCTTTATGATGAGCGGGTAGAGGAGTGCCACGTATATCGTGGAGACTATAATGGCGGTCCCCAACGGCAGCTGAGCTTGCTGTATTAGCCAGATGCCCAGGACCACTAACACTAACATGAGGCCTACCTGCGTCGCCGGCCTCAGCCTATAGCCCGCCTCGATCTCGGCTAACACTTCGGGCGCGAACTCTTCAGCCACCCCTACCACCCCTCCCGCCCCGGCCGCTCGGACCAGAAGGCGCTGCCGGTAGCGCGGCCCTTGCCCTCCACAGCATCAGCGTGTGGGCGTAACGCTTGCGCCACTGGAGAGCGCCCAGCTGGATGCTCCTTATCACGTAGAAGAGCTCCCTCGGGAAAGGCATGTTCTTGAACACTATTTCCTCTTCCTCCTTCCCCTTCTTCACTTTGACCTTAACGTTACCCAGCGGGACGCTCTTGAAGTAATTCACGATCTTCTGGAACATGGAGATATCTATATCCACGTCTTTTATCTCGCCGCGCCTTATCCTGCCCGAGAGCTCATCGGCAAACGATATATCGTAACTTATGCCGCTCAAAGCCCCGACTATCACCATAAAGCGCTCCCTAGCCCAGGCCTTTATGATATTGTCCATGAAGTCCACGAAGATGAGGCCCATAGCGAGCAAGAAGAGAAGGAACGGCATGAAGAGGTCCTCTCTCCCGTCCGGGAGAGCGCGTATAACCCACTCGCTTATGGTCGGGGTAGGCCAGCCCACCGTATGGCTCAAGTAGGCCAGTAGCACGAAGACCAAATCGGCCAAGAAGAGGCCGTAGACGCAGAGAAGGTAAAGCCTGGGCATGTACGGGTTTTGGTAAGCACCATAGAGGATATTATCGTCTTTTGTTATCCTCATAGCCCTATCGTAATCGCGCTCGGTCAAGAAGACTAACGGGTCCTTCAGCCGGTAGGTATCGCCTCTCTCCCGGCTCACTAGGCCAGCCCGCTCCAGCCTCGCTAGGGCAGCCCTCAGGTCCTCCCGCGCCAGGCCAGTCTCCCTCTCGAGGTCCCTCAAGCTGAAGCGCCTCTCGTCGAGGAAGTGCCCTACTATCGTATCCACCACCCTCTCCAGCGCCGGGTTCCTGCTCTTCAGCCTCCAGCCCATGACGAAGAAGGCCGCGAAGCCCGCCAGAATAGCAACTATGAGCGCCAAGGTGCCCTGCTCTAGCATTATGCCTCCCCACCACGTACGGCGGCTGGGAAGTTTATAAAGCCTGGGCTCCTAGCAGCCTGAGGAGCAGCTCCCTGTATCGGGGGGTTCACCTTGTAAATGCCCGCTAACCGCCCGCCCAGCCTCCTCCTCTCGATCGTGAAGAGAGGTTCTTTCCTTAAGCTGTTCACCCTCCTGTTGATGCCCACTACCAGGCCAGCTAGGTCACCCCCGCCGTAATCCGGCCTGCCCAACTCAGAGCGGATAGCCTGGAGGACCTCCTCCCTTACTACCTCCCCTCTCTCGGCCAATATCCTTAAGAAGGCCTTCTGGGCCTCACTACGCTCTTCCAGGAACCTGGCTAATTCCTCCTCGGACCAACCCGCCCTGGCGCGGCCCGGGGGCCACCCGAGCTAGATCCACGTACCTGGCCAATAACCTTATGCTCTCGGCCACCTTCAGGAACTCCTCCACGGGTATCTCGGCCCTCAGAGGCCACTCAAGGCCACACACCACTAGCCTGACCACCTTATCGCCACGTATAGTAGGGCTTATCTCCACCTCCTCGTCCTCGCGGCGATCCGCCATAGACATCCCACACTCGACAATCTATTTTTCACCTGATATTAAGTTATCACCTGACCGGCGGCCCCACCTATGAAAAACCTTTTTACCCCTCTGGGACGCCGACTCTCATGGGTGCCGAGGTAGCTCAGCCTGGTTAGAGCGCCGGACTCATAAGGGTCCCTTAGGGCCCTCAAGGGCCCTAGGGGCTGGGCCGGCTCGTCCCTGGGAGATCCGGAGGTCGCGGGTTCGAAGCCCGCCCTCGGCACCACGATCATACTCGGCGTATCTCCCCTACTACATCATTCCATCTAATCACTTTCCTGGGGGCTGGCAAATCCTCTCTCTGGGCCACTCTGGCCAGCTCTTCATCCTCGGTCAGTAATATGCTCCCCCGGCTGGTCGCCGTAGCGTAAATGAGCCTGTCGAAGTAGTCCGCTACACGGGCCCGGATCAGAAGGAGGTCGGCTACCCTCTCGATGCCCGGGTTGGTCAGCTCCGTCTGGCGGAGCCTTTCATCACGCAGTAGGACCTCAAGGCCCGTTCTGAACCTCTTCAAGAGCCTATCTCTCTTATGGGGCTCTTTCTTGGCGAGCTTAAGCACTATCCACTTGGCCTCCACCAGCGAGACCGGGTTGTATAGCACAGTATACCTGGCCAGGAGCCTGGGGAAGAGCTCGCTGAAGCCCTCCAGGCCCACGCTGATGCCGAATACGGGGAGCAGGTAGGTCGTATCCAACACCAATTCCTCATCGGCCATAAATGCCTTCCTCCTCCTGGGCCTCCTCGCTCAGCCTCTCGGCTTCCTCGGGCGTCAATTCGACCACGGCCTCCTTAACTAGATCCTCTATGCTCGGGATAGACTCTATTATGAGCTTACGGCCCTCTACTACGGCTCTGACGAGACCACCTGGCCTTATGCCCGTCTTCTCCCGGAGCTCCTTACTCGTGTATATCTCGCCCTTCTTACCCACTTTCAGCACTACCTCCGACACACCAATGGCCTCCGCTATTGAGCTAGCTTCTGACAGCTATAAGTCTTCCGATAGATCATGGTAAGCGAGCCTGAAATAGGATGCGTCGGCCTCCCTCGGCGCCAATATTTAATTTTGCCGGAAAGCGGTTAAGTTGTTTTCAGGTTGACCAGAGGAGTTCCGAGGAGGATGCTCACATGATGTTGCGTGCCAGAACCGTAGGAGGAGCCTATGTATCCCTCTCAGATGAGAGGTTAGGAGTCATCCTAAATAAGCACCCAGAGCTGAGGGGCTGTGAGGCCATGATAATCGAGACGGTGGAGGAGCCCGATATCGTCGTCCAAGGGCATGGGGAGGAACTCTTAACCATGAGGTTTTACGAGGTAACGCCAGTGGGTCCTAAGCATCTGGTCGTGGTCTACCGAGAGGACAAAGGTATAATAATCACCGCCTTCTTCACCTCTAAGGCCGATAGGCTGATCAGGAGGAGGCGGGTGGTATGGAGGAGACGTTGAAGGCCAGGATAGACCCAAGGGCTCTAAGCCTGGCTTATGACCGGGAGGCCGATGTGCTCTATATCTCCTTCGGCCCTGACAGGGAAGCCGATGACGCCGTCCTCACGGACGAGGACATCATCATCCGATACAGAAAGGGCGAGGTCATAGGGCTCACGGTGCTCCACCTCTCTAAGAGGATCCAGGCCGCTAAACTACCCAGCCGGTCAGGCCAGCAGGGCAAAATGCCATAGCCAGCTTTCACGTCGATTTTAATGGTCCGGGTCAGATAAGCCTTCGGTAAGACGAGACAAGTGGGTCCGAAATAGGATGCGTCGGCCTCCCTCGGCGCCAAAAAGATGTTGAAAAGCCCTTCCTTTCCCGCCAATAATCGCCCGGGAAGGGCGTTAAACTTTTTTTCGCTCGCCCGAACTGGGAGACAGATCAGGTAAGGACGTTGGAATTCTAAGGCGTGAATGCCTCTAAGAACTCCCTAAAGGAGGAGCTTGTCCTTAGCCTATTGAGGTCCAGTTTAGGCACGAACTCCGGCAGAGAGCCTTTGTGATAATCGGCCTTCGCACCCCTCGTCTTCCTTAACCAGTTTTTCAGCGACTCCACGGGGTCGTCGCCGACCGGAATCCCTAATCCAATGCACACCCACTCCTCTACGCAGTATTTGAGCACCACTATCCGGGTTTCCTCCCCGCAGTCCGGTGGCACGTGCCGCAGTATCTGGGCACGTGTATCGTTCACGGGCCCGCCCTCTGCATCTACCATCACAATGACACGATTAAATGGGGGGATGCCGATTTTGAGGGCCGCCGAAATCATCCTGCTTAACTCTGGGTTACACTTCCCAGGCAGTTTCCTTATGGCGCTCTTGGGCACCGAGACATGCATCGGCAGAAAACTTTCTCGCTTCAGCCTTTCCACGAGATCGAAGAAGAACGGGCGGCCATATTTGTCCTCCACAATGAGGCATACTCTAAACGATGCGTCCATAGAGCCAACCCTCGCTCAGAGTTACACCGCACTCCGCCAACCTCCGCTTCAGGGCCTCCGGGTCCGGGACGCGCTTCATGACGGTCGCTCCCTCCTTATCGCGCTCCACGAAGATTATGTCCTTCGGGTCCACGCGGTCTATCACAAGCGGGGAGTGAGTGGTCGCTACGACGATACAATCCGCAGACATCAAATCGTCTAAAATGCGCTCTATGGCCTCTAAGTGAAGCGAGTTCTCAAGCTCGTCTATGGCCAAAATTGATGGTTTAGTCTCTATGGCCGTGAGGACGACTAAGACCTTGTAGAAGCCGTCCGAGATCATAGGCGGGTCTAAGGGAAGGTCGCCCTCGTAAACGCGCATGTAGATACGGCCATCGGGGGCCAGATCGAAGGTTACTGACACGTCGGAGCCAAAAATGTCCCTTAAAGCCGCCTCTACCCGCCCTGGGAGACGCCCTCTCCTGCTGAGGAAGAACGTGTAAAGGACATTATAGAGGTTTGAGGCGTCTTCTGAAAGTCTCGTCTCCTTAACTGGCCTATCCATATACTCCCTTAATCGACGGGTTTCAACAGGTCTCAAGATGAGGACTCTGCTTAACAGCCTATGCATGGCATTCCTTACTGCCCACAAGAGAGATTGTGTTGTGATCTTACCAACTACGTCGGGTCCAGTTACTGCTGGCGAGAGCACCACAGCCCTTCGATCAGCTTCGAATGAAATGCCAATGCCACCAATGAGGATGTCGCTGGCTGCTCCTCCATACCACCTCAAGAAATTCGCTTGTTCATCTACCTCCACGGTGTATTCTATGAGGCCCTCTTTGCCTATCTCAGTTAAACGTTTCCATTCGGGTGGCCATATATAGCGACCCATGATTTTTGGGGTTTTTTCCGACTCCCTCAGGATGTTCTCCCACGCCCTGTCCAGAAAATCCCGATCATGGCGCACTCTCAGCAATTTTCCTTCTTTCTCTAACCTCACGATGTTCTTTATTTCGAGAATTTCCTTTAATAAGCGGAAGGCTCCTCCTATCCCGGTGAACGTGGTCTCAAATATCACGCCGTAGTCCATGACGTTCAATGAGATGCCGATGGTTATGGGTAGTTTCTCATCCCTGCGCCACACGACTTTGTCGTAACCCCACCACTTGAGGAACGGACTGACCTGCTCGCTCCCCGGTCTCGGGAAGTATATGGCTCTCAGCAGGTCCAGGGCCTCTAAGAAGTTAGTTTTCCCTGCTCGGTTCGGCCCTATCAGGATGTTGAAATGGCCTAACTTCACGCGCACGTCCTTTAAGCTCTTGAAGTTCCTTATCCATATCTCCTTGAGTTCTACGTCGCCCAGGGCCATGTCCGTCCTCTCGCATTTGAAGAGGGCCAGCTTAATAAATACGTTGTGTCCTCGCCCGTATCGCCTCTCCCAAGGGCCGAAAGGAGGATTAAAAAACCGAAAGAAGAGGCATCCTCGGCCGTTTTACCGCCAGAAGGCGGCCCCATTCAGGGACTTCTTAAGTTCTCTCGGGTTCTTCGCCACTCTCACGCCTTTTTGGGCGGCATTATTCGGCCACGATCTCCGGCACTTCGCCTGAGTAAGCGTATATCACAAGGAGGCTGGGAGCGGTCAGGAAGGGCTTGAACTTCTTTCGTTCGCCTGCCCTCGGCACCAAACTGAGGTTCGAAGCCTTCCTCGACCCCAATCTCCCCCGCTCTACCATCTCCCGAATAACCCGGACAAGGATCTCGGGCCAGTGGGACCGGGTTTCTCTTTAAGCCCTTAAGGTATTCGGCTAATTATCAAGTGAGCCGCCATGCTCGCAGCGGTGCTCAAAGGACCGCGTAACCTATCGGTCGAGGAAGTACCTGATCCCGGATCTCCTCCTCCGGGCTGGGTCAAGTTGGCCATCGATACCGTGGGGATCTGCGGCACGGATAAAGCCATGTACCTCGGCACCTACAGGCCGCGTAAGCTCCCGCTGATACCTGGCCACGAGGTAGCTGGCAGGGTAGATGATGTGGGCCCCGGCGTTCCGGCGAAATTAATGGGCTCCTTAGCCACTACAGAGATCAACATAACGTGCGGTAAGTGTTGGTTCTGCACGCACGGGCTCAGGGAGCACTGCCCCGACAGGAGGGCCATAGGGATAAGCACCGATGGAGGGATGGCCGAGTACCTCATGGTACCCCTTGAGAACGTCCACGTAATTGAGGGGCTCAGCCCAAGCAAGGCTGCTTTCGTGGAGCCCCTAGCGGCCGTGCTCAAGATGGTAGCGCTCGAGGCCCCGAGGCCGGGTTTCAACGTGGCCGTCTTGGGCATAGGCACCGTAGGCCTATTGGCCATCCAGGTGCTCAAGCACTACGCCCCGAGGCTGCTGGTGGCTATCTCCAGGCCTGGCTCGCCCAAGGCCGGGTTGGCAAAGGCCCTCGGGGCCGATGAGGTTTTGACGCCCGATGAGGCTCTTGAGCTGATTAAGAAGGAGACACCCGGCGGGCAGGGCTTCGATTACGTGGTCGAGGCCACTGGCAGCCCAGCTGGATTAGATCTAGCCCTGAGGTTAGCTAGGCCCAGAGGGGTCATAATGGTCAAGTCCACACACGGTAGCCCTACCACCATGGATGCCACATTGATGGTCGTGAAGGAGCTCAGGTTGGTGGGCAGCAGGTGTGGCCCCTTCGAGCCAGCCATTAGGATGCTCAAGGAGGGCGCCGTCAAGGTGGGGGAACTGGTGACGGCCAGATATAGACTTGAGGAGGCGAGAGAAGCCTTTGAGGCCTCGCTCAAGAGGGAGCACGTTAAAGTCCAGGTGATCGTGGGGAAGAGCTAAGGGGCTAGTTGACCGTCACTCCTTGATGTAGGGCTTCGCTAAGGCGGCTGGCGCTTTACCACGGCCCCTGAAGACCACTACCACGGCTAACGTGCCTAAGTAAGGAATGGTCTTGAAGACGTAGCTCAGGGTGGGCTGGGCGCCTATGATCAGGTATATGGCTAGGGCGTCGAAGAAGCCGAAGACGAAGGCCCCGATCACGGCTATCAGCGGGTTCCAACCACTGAAGGCCACGTTGGCTAAGGCTATGAAGCCCCTGCCGGCCGTTATCTCTCTGCTGAACTGGCCTACCCAATCCACCGATAGGTAGGCGCCCCCGAGGCCCATGAGGGCTGAGCCCAGCATGGTGGCCAGGAGGCGCGTCCTCATCACGTTGACCCCCATGGCCTCGGCCGCTCTTGGGTCCTCGCCGCAGGCCCTGAGCTTGAGCCCTAGGTTTGTTCTGAAGAGGACGAACCAGGCCACCACGGCTATGGCCACCGAGATGGGCACCATGGGGGAGATGCCGTGGCCAGCTACCACCCACTTAGGCATCGTGGGGACGGGCGGGGAAGCGCCGAACACGCTCCATATCTTGAAGAGGGAGGTAACCGCTAGCCCGTAGGCTAAGAGGTTAAGGCCGACGCCCGCTACTATCTGGTCTCCCCTGAGGTAAACGCTTATGATACCGTGGAAGGCGCCCAGCACCACGCCGGTGGCTACGCCAACTAAGAGAGCCAGAAGCACGTTGCCCGTGAAGAAGGATACTACAGCGGCCGTGAGGGCCGAGAGGAGCAGTATGCCCTCAATACCTATGTTGACCACGCCGGATCTCTCCGTGATGATCTCCCCGACGGCCCCGAGGAGCAGGGGAACCATGGGCGATAGAGCTATAACGAATATGCTAGCCAGGCTGCCCAGCTCCAACTTTCATCAACCTCCTGGTCCTGATGTAGCTCATTAATATGCGATATGCATAGGGCAGGGAGAGCGCTATTATTATCACGCCGCTCAGGGCATCGGCCACCTCCTTAGGCACACGCATTAACATCTGCATCCTAGAACCTCCCAAGATCAACATCGAGAAGAAGATAGAGGCTAAGATCACGCCCACGGGATTATTCCGGCCCATAAGGGCTACGCCTATGCCCGTGAAGCCCATACCGTGCATGCAGGTCAGTAGGCTGTCTATGTAATACATGAAGCCTACCACGTTGAGAGCCCCTCCGACGCCAGCGAAGAAACCACCTATGAACATAGAGGTCATGGCCACCCTGTTGAGGTCTATGCCAGCGTACCTAGCTGACCGGGGGGAGAGGCCCGAGACCCTTATCTCGTAGCCTAGCTTCGTGTAGTAGAGCAGGAAGTAGGCCAGGATTACCAACGCTAAGGCCACGAAGAATATGAGGTGGAGACGGTTCCCGGCTAAGTAAATCACGCCCAGCCTGGCCTCGGCCGGCACCTTAATGGACTCGTGAGGGGCCACCGGGTCGTAGAGCTCGACGGTTATCAAGTAGACTATCAAGTAATAGAGCACTAGATTGAGCATTATGGCTGTCACGACCTCGTTCACGCCCCGGTAGATCCTGAGGGCGCTTATGATGAGGCCTAGGAGGGCACCAGCTAACCCGCCGACGAGGATAGCTAGTAAGCCGTTCCTGAGGTATACGGCTGTTAAGAGGGCCATTAGGCCCCCGAGATACATCTGCCCCTCGCCACCTATGTTGAAGAAGCCAGCCAGCATGGGAATAGCGAAGGCCAGGCCCGTCATCATTATGAAGGTCGCTCTGCTGAGCAGGTAATCTGGGTTCCTCAGGCCCCCGGTCAGCAGAAGGGATATACCGCGGATTGGGTCATAACCTAACCCAGCTAGCATGCCAGCTGCCACGACTAAGCCGAGAGCTATAGAGCCCAGGACCTCGAAGGCCACGGTAACGTACTCAACCGCCCTCCAACTCATCCACTTGCCCTGCCCTGACACCGCACACCCCCCATGAGGAGGCCCAGCTCCTCCAGGGTGAACTCCTCGGGCCTGCCGACGGCTATCACCTCGCCCTCGTACATCACGGCTACCCTATCGCTGAGCTGGAGTATCTCGTCTAGGTCCGTGGAGACGAGCAGTATGGCCTTCCCCTCGTCCCTGAGCCGCAGGAGCAAGGATCTTATGTACTCGGTGGCGGCTACGTCCAAGCCATGGGTGGGCTCGAAGGCTATTATGACCTTGGGGTGGGCTGCTACCTCGCGGCCCACCATGAGCCTCTGCTGGTTCCCACCACTCAGGTACTTGACCGGCGTCCTCAGGGAGCTAATCACGACCCCAAATTCCCTGACCACCTTGGAGGAGAAAGCCCTGGCCCTCCCCCAGAGCACCCGGCCTCCCCTGCCCAGGAAAGAGGCTAGCCTCGTCAGCACGGAGTTGTATATTACATCTAGGTCTAACACCAAGCCCACAGCCCTTGAATCGGGTATGTAGGCTATGCCACGTTTATACACCGTGGAAGGCGGTAAGCCCGTGATATCATCACCTAAGTAAAGCACCCTTCCTCTCTCGACGGGCCTAATGCCCGCTATGGCCTCTACCAGCTCCTTCTGCCCGTTGCCGGCTACACCGACGATACCGATTATCTCGCCTTCCCTGAGCTCCAACGTCACGCCTTTTACGGCTGGGAGGCCCCTATCGTCTCTTACCCAGAGGCCTTCTACTCTTAAGACCACGTCGCCCGGCCGGACACGCTCCTTCTTAGCTAACCTGAGCACCACCTCGCGGCCTACCATCATCCTGGCCAAGTCAGCTTCTTCTACCGTAGCCGTCTTGACCACGCCCACGACACGTCCCTTCCTAAGAACTGTAATGGTATCCGTGATGGCTTTCGCCTCCCTGAGTTTGTGCGTTATGAATATGATGGTTATGCCTACTTCCTTGAGGCGCTTGAGGAGTTTCATGAGCTCCTCGGCTTCCGTGGGCGTGAGGACAGAGGTAGGCTCGTCCAAGATGAGTATCCGGGCGTTCCTCATCAGGGCCTTGAGTATCTCGACTTTCTGCTGGACGCCCACGGCTAACGTCTCCACGCGAGCGTCCAAGGGGACCTTCAAGCCCAGCTCCTCCATAACTTCTTTAGCCTGCTCCTCCACTTCCTCGGCCTTAGCCTTGGCCATGCTAGATGCCGCTAACACGAGGTTCTCGAGGACCGTGAAAGAGGATATGAGGGAGAAGTGCTGGTATACCATGAAGATACCCTCCCTCATAGCATCCCAAGGCCCTCTGAACTTCACGGGGCGCCCGAATATCCTCACGGTGCCCTGGGTAGGCCTTATCTCGCCATAAAGTATGCGCATGAGCGTGGTCTTGCCAGCACCGTTCTCGCCCAGGAGACCGTGTATCTCGCCTTTCCTGACGGTTAAATCCACGCCCCTCAGGGCTACTACGCCATCTGGGTAGATCTTCGTGATGCCCTTCATCTCCACGGCCAGAGGGGCATCTGGCATTTTTTAGCTCCCGGTCAAGAGCAAGCGGGCTCACCTATTAAGGCTTTTTGGGCAAGAAAAAGCGAAAAAACACATGGAGGATTCTCTTAGCTTACTGAACCGACCTCCAGAGCCGCATTTAGATCCTCGAGGCTGGTGGCTTGCTCGAGGGCCGAGATTATCTGATCGTACTCGTCGTGCGTCATGGGGGTCTTGAAGGCCCACTCGCCGTTCTTCACTTTATCCTCCACGTAGTGTATGAGGCCCCAGACGGCGGGCTTTATGTAGGTCTCCCTAAGGCTCTTAACTATGTTGACCACCTCATCTGGCGTCAGGTCCTCGGATAGCCTACCGGCTGCCTGGGCTTGTTCGGCGAACCACTTCACGCCATCTAAGTCCCAGATGCCGACGCCTCCTTCCTTCAGGCCCAGCGTTATTATGCCTCCTTTCCAGGTCCCCTCTACCACCATCTTTATGGCCGTGTAGACGGCCACATCAACCCTCTTAGCACCACTCAGCGGTATATGGTGTGGGTCAATCCACTCTTGGGAGGCATCTTGCCCTATGGCGAAGACCAGCTCGCCTTTCTCCTCGTGCCATTCTTTGACGGCCTCAAAGGCGCCGAGGTGCGTAGCGCCGGCCAAGCCGTAGACTACCTTAGCGCCCTGCTCTAACAGACCACGGGTGTATTGCTTGCCCGTGGCGGGGTCGGTGAAGGTGCCCGTGTAGACCCAGAGCAGCTCGGTGGTGTTACCCGTCTTGAGCGAGTAATACTTCACGCCGAAGAGGTAGCCGATGTGGAACTTCCAGAGAGGCGGTATGTCCATGCCAGCACAGGCGGCTACTTTATCCCCGCCCAGGGCATGGGCCATGCCGGCAGCAGCTATACCTATTAGGCTGGCGCACTCCTGCTCCCTGAACAGTATGTCTACCTCGTTAGGCCGGACCACGCCCGTGGTAGCGTCTATCAGAGCGAACTTCTGGTCTGGGAAGTTATCCGCCGTCTCATTTAAGGGGGTGGTCCAGAGGAAGCCTATCAGGACCAATAAGTCGTACTCACCACTACTGGCGTATTCCTCGAGCAAGGGTTTCATGTCTGCTAATGAGGGCGGGGTGAGGTACGTCACGTCTACCCCGAAGTCCTCCATAGCTCTCTCGGCGCCCAACCAAGCCATGTCGTTGAAGCTCAGGTCGCCACGCCCGCCCACGTCAAATAGGACCGCGATCTTGGCTTTCTTGACGGGCGGCCTAGTGGCGAGATAAAACCACACACCGGCGATAGCAGCTATGATGATTATCGCGATGATTATTACTGCGGTGGTCTTGGTTATGGCGCTCCTTGCTCTCATAACGGCTTCCCCCGTGCTCTCGCTCGAGGGGCTTTTTAAAACCCTTTTTCACGCCCTTAACGGTGCTCTCAGCTCTCTAACACGTGCCCCGCGAGAGGCATACCCTAGCTAAGCGAGGGGGAAGCACCCTTCAACGGGAGCCTATACCTCAAGGATGAGGATAAAGCGGATTGCAAAATGCCCTCAGGGACCAGGATAACACGTCAAATCGGGAATTTAGGCTGTTTCCTCTGACCTCTGAGTTCATATCCCCTTAACACACCGAAGATTAGTTGGGCTTAAGAGGGGCTGCTTGACCGCTTTAGACTAAGCATGGAACCTAATTCCATGCCTGGTCATCTTAACCACTAGATGGGAGGTGTGGGATTAGCGTGGACGCGTGGTTAAATCCGTATCAAGTACCCGTGGTTTAATTTCCCGCGCCCCTCTCCCCTTGAGCTGGACGCCTCAATCAAGCCTTAAAGGCGGGTTCGGGTTGGCCTCTCGGGAGGGCCTCGGCGTGTCAGCGAGGTTTGAGGAGATAAGCCCAGCCGATTTCTTCTACCGTTACAGGGATATAGCTGGCTTTTCAAACCCTGCTAGAGCGCTCTTCTCAGCCATAAGGGAGCTGGTGGAGAACGCGTTAGACGCATGTGAAGCCGGCGGCATTTTGCCGGACATATACCTGCGCCTCAAGCTGGAGGAAAAACGCGATGACATGGCCATCTACAGACTGCGCATAGAGGATAACGGCTCCGGAGTACCAGGAGAACACATACCGAAGGCCTTCGGGCAAGTGCTCTACGGCTCCAAATACAGGCTCATGCAATCACGCGGCATGTTCGGCTTAGGAGGCGCCATGGCCATATTATACGGCCAGATAACGACTCACAAGCCCGTCCTAGTCATGTCGAGCACAGGCGGGCCTGAGGTGCACGTCTATAAGCTCATGATAGATATAAAAGCCAACAAACCCGTGGTGCTGGGCCATGAGGTCAAGGAGAACGGCGATGACTGGCATGGAACGGTGGTGGAGTTCTGCTTAGAGGGCGATTACAGCAAGGCCTGCTCTAAGATCATAGAGTACCTGAGGCAGACGGCACTGGTGAACCCCTACGCGAACATAACGTTCGTGGACCCGAGAGGACGCCTTTACCGCTTCCTCAGGGCCACGAAAGAGATGCCCCCTCCGCCGACGGAAGCCAAGCCCCACCCCAGGGGCGTGGACGTAGAGCTGGTGAGACGTATGATAGCTGAGACAGACGCGGATACGCTGGCCAAGTTCCTTGCCAAGCACTTCCAACGTGTAGGGCCTAAAACAGCCCAGAAGTTCTTGAAGTTCGCGGGATTCGACCCCGAGAGAGACCCGAAGTCCCTGGGACCTGATGAGGTCGTCAAGCTCGTGAGGGCCATGAAGGAGTTTAAGGGCTTCATAGCGCCAGATGCTTCTTGCCTCTCGCCCCTCGGGCCGGAACTCCTCGAGACCGGCGTAAGGAAGGAGCTTAAGCCGGAGTTCGTGGCCGTCTGCCAGAGGAAACCGGCTGCTTATGGGGGCCACCCCTTCATAGTCGAGGTAGCCATAGCCTACGGCGGGCAAGTGCCTCCGCCCAGGGGCGGCAAGATAACGCTCTACAGGTTCGCGAACCGCATACCGCTCCTCTATGACGAAGCCAGCGATGTATCACGCAAGATAATAGATGAGCTGAACTGGCGCCATTACCGTGTCTCGCCGGATATGCCGGTAGCCGTGGTGGTCCATATATGCTCTACCCGCGTGCCTTACAAGACGGTGGGTAAAGAGTTCATAGCCGATAGGCCGGAGGTGAGGCACGAGATAACCCAGGCTATAAGGGAGGTAGCGCGCAAGCTCCAACTATACTTGGCCAAGAAAGAGCGAAAGAAAGCAGCGGAGAAGCGCTTCAGCGTGTTCGCCCGTTACCTACCCATGATAGCTGAGTTCTCGGCCAAGCTGGCCGGCAGGCCCGTGCCAGATGTGAGACCGCTGCTGGAGAAGGTAAGAGCACGCGGGCTCCTAGAGGAACCAGCTACCGAAGGACGAAAAGCCGAGCGCGTGACGGAAGAGCCTCAATAACAACGCGGGGACCTACCTTTCCCGCGCCCTCCCGATGGCTCACCTATAAGTCCGAAATCCACTATCTTGAGGTCTTCTCGTCCTCAAGCGCTGTTAATAGGCGTTCACACCCCAGCTTATAAGGCCCCGGCCTCTCAGGGGCCGGGAGGCACTAGCCTTGGCAGGCGAGCGCGGCCTCACTAAGCGGGAGCGCGTGCTTAAGGCCCTTGAGGCCCTTGGTAAGCGCTTAGTCGAACAGATAGAAGCCGGCTGCTTCCCATCTGTCGAGCTGCCGAGCCGCTCGACCACGAACATCCTCTACGACCCCCAGCTGCGCCAGTACGTGCTGGGTGGCAAACGGGTGCGCCGGACGGCAGCGAACATAAGGCACCTCAGGCCCCTCATGCACCTCGTCTGGGCCGCTTACTTCTCCCACGAGCTCGTCCGGTCTTGGAAGACCACCACGCTTAGGGACGTCTACTACTCCGCGCAGGCTTACGGCTTCTCCTTCAAGGACCAACAGGAATCGAACAACATAATCGTGGATTTGGAAAGCGTGGTGGGCTTCCCCCGCGAGGACTTCAATATCTTCCCGGAAGAGCGCTCCTCCGTCTTCGGGGACCTCACGGTCGAGTACACCGTGCCGGGTTATGAGGGTAAGCGCCTCAATTTGACATCGCACCCCGACGGCATGATGATAGGGCCTGCCCTGGCCAACGCTAAGTTCGTGGACGTGAACGCGGACAAGGTTATAGCCATAGAGAAGGGCGGCCTCTTCACGCGCTTCATAGAAGAGCGGGTGCACAAGCGCTACAAGGCCATCCTCATCCACACGGCTGGCCAGGCGCCCAGGGCCACGCGCTACTTCATCAGGCGCCTGCACGAGGAGCTAGGCCTGGACGTGTTCATCCTCACGGACGGGGACCCTTGGGGCATGCACATCGCCATGGTGATCATCTCGGGCTCGGCTGAGGCAGCGCACCTCAGGGGCCTAACCACGCCGGATGCGAAGTGGATCGGCGTGTGGGCCACGGACATAGAGAAGTATAAGCTCCCCAGCGATCCCCTCACGGACCGTGATATCAAGCGCCTCCACGAGCTCCAGAAAGACCCGCGTTACTCGGGCGACCTCTGGCAGAGGGAGATAAAGGTCTTCTTGAGGCACAAGCGTAAGTCAGAGCTAGAGGCCTTCAGCCGCTACGGCCTGACGTACATAGTGGACGAGTACCTGCCGGATAAGCTGGGCGAGTGATTACACTGGGTTCCCGAGGTAGCGATAGGTCATCGGCAGGTGTTCTCCCCAGCCCCTAGCCTGTAGTAAAGCAGTCACCCTCCCGCGGGCCTTGGGGAAGGCGTCCAAGAGCAGGAGCAGAATAGCATCATACACGGCGTCCGAGACCGTGAGAACCGCTTGGGCCAGGTTCTCGTCGAAAGACCAGGGCTGCCAGGGCGCTCCTTGGGCGCCGCTCCCAACCGCGAAAGAGGGATGGGCGTGCTTGTTCATGGTCCTCCAGGCCCTCCTTAGCCTCAAGCGCTCTTCTCTCTCGAGCTCGAAATCCCTTAAGGCCCCAAGTGCTTTCTTCACGAGCGCCCAGCCTTTCGGCAGTTTCCGTTTCTTTTCCAAGACAGCTGCTTTAACGAGCTTCTTCTCCACAGGCCCGGACGGGTAAGCCAGATCAACCAAGCGGGAGCGGCAGGCGAGCTCGAGACTGAAGCGTAGGCACCTGAAGGCGGACGGGTAGTTAGCGGAGAGGAAGGCCAGCTGCGCCCAGGCTAGTTCAGCCAGGAGGGAGGGAATATGCGCGTAGAGCAAGCTGCTCGCTAATTCGCCTGGCCCATAACATGCCTCCACGGCCGCCCTCAGCTCGGAGAGGGCGCACTCATGTACGTCAAGCATGTGGAACGCTTTTTCCTCGCCAAGGGTCTGTATTGTCTTGGATCTATTGACCTCTAGCTTGGCCAGCAGAGCTTGCCAGGCTTCTCGCGTGCCCACCCGCGTGCCACACCCCGCGTCAAGTGGCGGACGCCAGGCCAAGGGCTTTCAGCGCTAGTTCCTCGTTTAACCGGCCAGCTACGTAGGTGTTGCCCGACTTGAGGCTTGTTATGGCTACTCTGGCCGGTGCGAAGACGCCGGGGTCTATAGCATAGAAATCACGGCCCGCTTCCTCGTAGATGGCCAGGAAGGGCTTTCCATACGCTGGCGAGGTGCAGGAAGGCGCTTTCTCAGCTGCCTCACGAGCCTCTTCGTCCGCCAAGTCGGCCCAGAGGTGTACCACGCTGCCGTAGAGCAGGGCGTCGTTAGCCCTCCCCATGCACACGTCCGGATCGGGGTGTGGTGGCGGCAGAACAGCCACGCCCACGGCTGCTTTCACGACTTTCACGTCCAGGCCTAGGCCCATTAGCTTGAGTAAGCAGGCTTCCACGGCCCTCCCGACTACTTGCACCATGCCAGCTGGGCTGGAGAGCGGCGCTACGAGCACATAAAGGCCCTCTGGGCTCACCCCACAGGCCTCAGTTGCGCTGGCCAAGAAGGCCTCATCCGGCAGCACATCGGCCTCTAGGGCCAGGATGGCCACGCTGGCTTTTTCCTCGTGCTCCAACGCCCGGTAAATGCGCTTGGGCTTCCTGGCCAACGCCCTGGCCGGCCCAGAGCCTAAGATCGTCTTGCCGGCGATCTCCAACTTCCAGCCAGCCATCTGCGCCCCGAGCGTGGCCAGGGCAGGCCTATCAGTCCACACGGAGACCGCTGGGACATGATGGCCGGCTATCTCAAGCCACGTCAAAGAAGCCCTCCCGAGGCCACCCAAGCATATCTCCACCATCTTCAGACCGGCTTCCAGGCCGCCAGGCGCCTCCAGGCCTAAGTCTAAAACCGTGGCCCCGTTAGCAGCCCTCAGAACCTTCACGCCATACCGGTCTGGCTCGCTGAGCAATTGGTCGACCAAGGGCAGGGCAAGCTCGTTAAGGCTGAGGCCCGCATACGACATGGCGTGCCCGTGTGGACGGCTAACCTAATAAAGCATGCGGCCACGGCCCTCAGCGATAGGCCATTGACAGGGCCACGCGCTCCAACACTAAGGCCCTGATGGCCTCGAGCAGACCGCCTAGCCTGGAGCAGGAGGACAGCTCGGCCTCGGATATGCCGAAGGCCTTAGCGAGGCGCTCGGCCTTCCCCTGGTCCACGGCCAACACGCCGTCATCCCTGTGGCCGCCTAACGTGCTGAGAATGACGTCAAGCGCCGCCCTCAGCTCGCCTTCTGAGCCCCCTATCAGCAGGACGGCCACATCCATGACGCCGGGCTTGAGGCCCACGAGCTCTATGGCCTTAGAGATCTGCCTCTGCCCGGAAGCGAAGGTAAGGGCTTCTAAGCCCAGGTCCGATGAGACGTTAAAGCCAAGTTCTACGGCCCTCAGCGCGTTGAGTGCTGCTAGCGCTAGGTGCTCGGGGCCAGCCACCAAGCCCGCGTCCAAGAGCTGAAAGGCCAGCCCCCTCAACTCTTCTCTCGCTCTCAGGGCCTTTAGGAGAGCCGCTGGATCTCGGATTGCGGCTTCCCTGACGCCAGCCACGAGCACCAACTTGCCCGCTAACCTTAAGAGCATGCCTGAGGGTTCCTACTGTGAGAGGCTATAACCCTTAACTGGCCTGGCTACCGCATGGCTGCCGTGGGGTGGCCGTCGTGCACGTGAAGGAGGCCCAGGCCCTGATGAGGCGCATCTATTACCACAAAGATTCCAGGCGAGGGGCCAGGAGGACCTGGGAGTGGCTGCTAGAGGAGGTCAGGGAGCTAGGAGAAGCTCTGGAAGCCGGGGACGAACGAGCTCTGAAGGATGAGTTCGCGGACGTGTTGGCCTGGCTAGCCAGCTTGGCTAACGTGGTAGGCGTGGACTTGGAAAGCGCTTTCACATCCAAGTATCCGGGCCATTGCCCGAAATGCGGCCGGACTGTCTGTATGTGCCCTACCTGACCCATTGAAGTGACTCGACAGGGCGGGCCAGATATAGAAAGGCTTATCATTAAGCGGCGCTACCTGGAGCCCGGTGAGATGGTGAAGAAAGCCCTCGTGATAGGCGTGATAATCATAGCCGTCCTCGCGGCAGGCGCTTATTACATAGCCTTCCCCGAGGGAGAGCTAGCCCTACCGGAAATCAAGTCCGTGACACACGAGTGGGGCGTGGTGAACGCGACTACCACGGAGATCATAAGCCATGTGGTCATCTACAATCCCTCGGGCCTCTCGGCCACGATAGAGAGCCTTACCTACACCATCTACGTGAATAACATAACCATGGCGATCGGCCACGTAGAGGGGCCGGTCAACATACCCGCTAAGGGGGAGGCCACCATAACCCTCTCGACCTATATAGATAACACGAAGCTGCCAACTTGGTGGGCAAGCCACATCAGGAACGGCGAGCGCTCGATCATCAGGGTTAAGGGCACCGCCAAGGTGAAGGCCTTTGGGATCAGCTTCAACTTGCCCTTCTCCATCCCGGCCCAGGAGGCCATTACGGACTTGGCCGAGCGCTTCGACATAACTAACAAGACTGTATGCCTCGACTTGCCTATCCTCCCTGAGCCCATCTGCTTGCTCGTGGAGAAGCTCGATAACAGCTGGGGCAAGGTCAACGAGACCACGACGGAGATCAAGCACGACCTCACCGTACGCAACGAGAACAACTTCACCATAGTTATCCCGGATATGGAGTTAGAATACGAGGTGCTCATGAACAACATACGCTTGGCCACGGGTCAGGTACCTATCGAGAGCAGGGTGCTGGAGCCGGGGGAGGCCATGAGGTTAATGTTCAACACTTACGTGGATAACACGGTCATAGACGATGCCTGGGTATCGCACCTCCTCAACCACGAGAAATCCACGGTGGTCGTCAAGGTCTACGCGGTCGTCGGAGGGCTGAGGCTGCTGATCTACGAGGATTCCTACACGTACCAGACGGATATCCTCAGCTACATATCCATGAGCTCCTGATGCCGGGCGCTCGACAAGGGATGGCGCGTTGAAGCTCCTGGGCTGGGATGAGAAGCACGGTGTCATGGCACTCCTGCCCGAGGACGTAGACGACCTTTGGGCCCTTTACGTGGCCGTGGGGCCAGGCGATCTAGTAAAAGCCAGGACAACGAGGGAGAAGAAGGTCCAGGGCGCTAAATCGAGGGGCCGCAGGGTCCTAGTATCACTCACCATCCAAGTGGAGAAGAAGGCCTTCGACGCCCTCATGGGCCGCTTGAGGCTCTTAGGCGTGATAAGGGAAGCGCCAGCCGAGTTTGAGGACGACGTGGGTAAGCACCACGCGCTCAGCATAAGACCGGGCGTGCCCGTGGTCATCAGGAAGGAGAAGTGGGGCAGGTACCACCTAGAGGTAATAAGGAGGGCGTGCTTGGCTAAGCCCAAGCCCCTCCTCGTGGCCTGCCTCGATGATGAAGATTACTGCGTGGCCCTGGTGGGGATGCGCGAGGTAGAGGTGCTGGCCGAGGGGAAGAACACGTCCCCCGTTCGGGCTAGCGCGACATCTAAGGAAGAAGCCCTCAAGCCCTTCCTAAAGGAGGCCTTAGAGGCCCTTAAGGGGGCCTGGGAGGCGCACAGGAAGCCGGTGGCTATCATAGGGCCAGCCCTAGAGAGGGACCTATTCCTGAGCCTGCTGAGGGCTGAGGAGCCCAGGCTGGCCCAGCAAGTAGTGGCCGTGAGGGCCGTGAGCACCGGGGGCCTGCCGGGAATATATGAGGCACTGAGGGCCGGCGTGCTGGCCAAGGCCCTCTCGGAGGCCAGGGTGGTCAGAGAGGCCGAGGCGGTCAAGGAGGTCCTGGCGAGACTTGGCAAAGACGATAAGCGCGTGGCCTACGGGCTTGGGGAGGTAAGAGAAGCTTGTTCTTACGGGGCCGTGGAGAAACTGCTCGTGGCAGACGCCATCCTGAGGGACGCGAATGAGGAGGCCAGACATGAGTTAGAGGAACTCATGATGGAGGTAGAGGCCAAGGGCGGTAGGGTGATGATAATCAGCTCGGGCCACGAAGCCGGTAGGAATCTGCTCTCCTTAGGCGGTGTAGCCGCTATTCTCAGGTTCCCGATCTCCTGAGCCCGGTTATTTTATCTTTAAGGCGCTTCAGTAGGCCGAGCTTTAACTTCAATACCTCTGGGAGCGGGTGCTCGAACTCGTCGTAGAACACGAAGGCAAAACTGCCAGCTAGCCGCTCCCTAGCTGCTTCCTCGAGGCCCCTGAGGAGGGCAGCCCTGAAAGCCGCCGACCTGCCCCCGCAGAGCACGTCCACATAAAAGGGCTCTAAGTCGAAGATAGCAGCCCTCTTGGAGGTGAAGATCTTCACGAGATCCGGGAGCTTCTCGTACCTCGGCACATCACCTGTGGGGATGAAACAGGCCATCCTAACGCCCGGGTGCCTCTCGGGCACGCAGGCCAATAACTCCACGGGCAGGCCGAGCCTAGCGAGGTGGGCCGCGCCATCCACGATCATGAGTAAGCCGCCCTGGCCGAGCTCGGAGGCCATGTTCAAGAGCAGCAGGGGCAGGAAGAGCTCGTGGGGCGTGCCCATCACGTCATGTATTATCACCGCTAAGCCGTGTTGCTCCAGGGACGCCTGGATCGGCTCGAGATCGTCCTCGCATAGTAATGCTGATAACTTATCTACCGAGAAAGCTTCCTCCACGTTCTTCTTCCACGTTTCTAAGTACGCCTTATACTCCTCCTTGCGCCTCTCCCTCACGAGGCTGAAGAACTTAGCCGCGTACTTGATGCCCGTGGCCAGGAGGCTCGTCGGGCTTATCACGGCGGCGGCTGTGCTCAGGGCATCA
>CAZWYW010000005.1:0-51369 GCA_964638535.1 uncultured Candidatus Bathyarchaeia archaeon
GCTGGCCCAGGAGCTCTTCGAGACAGGCCTCATCACCTACCACCGCACGGACAGCACGCGTGTTTCCTCGGCTGGCATAGGCGTGGCCAAGGATTACATCTCCGAGCACTGGGGCGAGGATTACTTCGCGCCCAGGAGCTGGGCCACGGGAGAGAAAGGCGCCCACGAGTGTATAAGGCCTACCAGGCCCATAGACGCCCGCAGGCTCAGGCAGCTCGTGGAGATGGGCGTGATAAGGCTGGTGAGGCGCTTAAAGCGCGAGCACTACGCGCTCTACGACCTCATATTCAAGCGCTTCATCGCCAGCCAGATGAAGAAAGCCCGTTTGGTCAGGCAGAAGGCTGTGGTAGAGGTAGCCGGGCAAGAAGTGGCTGTCGAGGGCTACTGCGAGGTCCTAGAACCAGGCTTCACGCTCATGAGGCCCGTGAAGCTTATCCCACGGGTATCCGAGGGCAGAACGCGTGTTAAAACCGTCAAGCACTGGGTTGAAGCCGAGGTGAAGCCTTTCACCGAGGGGGAGCTAGTCGCCATGATGAGGGAGAGGGGCATAGGACGCCCCTCGACTTACGCCAAGATAATAGCCACTCTCTTAGAGCGCGGTTACGTGAAGCGCGATAAGAAGGGGCGCCTCTACCCGACCTGGCTCGGAAGAGCGGTCCTCAAATACCTAGACAGCCGCTTCGGCCAGTATGTCTCCGAGGAGACCACAAGGCGCCTTGAGGAAGCCATGAGAGCCGTGGAAGAGGGCCGGGCAAATTACATGGAGATACTTAGGGAGCTTTACGATGAAATAAGGGCTATTTCCGCCGCCAAGTTCAATTGAGGCCAGAGCTTCAGAATTCTATGCCCGGCCTAGGCGGCATCCCATGCCTGTAAGGGTGCTTTATCTCCTTCATCTCCGTCACGAGGTCGGCGGCCTCTATGAGCTCCTTAGGCGCTCTCCGGCCCGTTAGGACTAGCTCCACATGCCTGGGCTTGTGCTTTATTAAATCGAGCACCTCCTCCAGCTCCACGAGGCCGAAGTGGAGGGCCACGTTCACCTCGTCCAGTATCACGATATCGTAATCGCCGCTCAGCACGGCCTCCCTGGCTAAATCCATGGCTTTCCTGGCTTCCTTCAGGTCTTCCTCGCTCGGCCCACTGGCGGTTATGAAGCGGCCCCTGCCGAAGGCCCTGACCTCTATGTTCGGCATTCTGTCCAGCACATGGAGCTCACCGTAATCGAAGCCGCCCTTGATGAACTGTATTATGAGGACCTTCATGCCCCGGCCAGCGGCCCTCAAAGCCAGGCCGAGAGCAGCTGTGGTCTTTCCCTTGCCGTCGCCCGTGTAGACCTCCACTAAGCCCGGATCAAGCTTAGGCCTCCCCATGCGATCCCCTCAGGAACTTCTTCAGCGGGGCCAACAGCAGGTCGGCCCCGGCCCCTACCGTCAGGCGGCCGCTCATTATCATCTTAACGGCCCCGTCGAACTTCGCGCTCCTCACTATCATGGGCAATAGGTCGGACATTATAGCGCGCCTCAGGGCCTCGACTAACAGCGCCCTCACCTTTTTCTCCGAGAACCTTATGCCCTTCTCGGCTAGGTAGCGCTTGTGGCGCTCTATCTGCTCTATCAGCTCGTCTATGCCCTCGCCCGTAAGGGCCACGGTCTTAACTATCGGGGGCCTCCAGCTCGCTGGACCGTAATCCTCCATCTCAAGCGCTGACATGATGTCCGCTACCGTCTGATCGGCGCCAGGCCTATCAGCCTTATTTACCACGAAGATGTCCGCTATTTCCATGATGCCCGCCTTTATGGCCTGTATCTCGTCCCCCAGGCCCGGTGCCAGAACGAGCACCACCGTGTGTGCTATGCCGGCCACGCCCACGTCGAGCTGGCCAGCCCCTACGGTCTCGACCAGGATGATATCGTAGCCAGCCGCGTCGAGTATCCTGACGGCCCCCTCCGTGGCATCGGCTATACCGCCTATGCTCTCGCGCGTGGCCATGCTCCTTATGAAGACGCCCCCGTCCAACGTGACATCCTGCATGCGCACTCTATCGCCCAGGAAAGCACCGCCCGTGAAGGGGCTGGTGGGGTCCACGGCCACTACGCCTACCTTACGACCCCGGCGCCTGTAGGCCAGGATGAGTTTATGGATAAGGGTGCTCTTGCCGGAGCCCGTGGCGCCCGTTATGCCCACCACGTGGGCCTTGCCGACATGAGGCCCTAAGGCCGATAAGATGGCCTCGGCCTCGGAGGCGCCATCCTCCACCAGGCTTATGGCGCGCGCTATAGCCCTCTTCTCGCCCTTCAGCACACCGCCCACTATGGCATTAACGAGTTCTGCCCTCAAGCGAGCTCAGCCTCTCCTGACGTGCTCTCTTATGAACTTGACTATCTCCTCCGTAGACGTGCCGGGACCGAATACCTCGTCCACGCCCATCTCCTTCAGGGCTTTGATATCGTCCTCAGGTATGATGCCCCCCACGAGCAACAGGACCTCGCCGAAGATGCCTTTCTCCTTCATGAGCTCTATCACGCGTGGCACCCAGGTCATGTGGGCACCAGAGAGGATGCTTAGCCCTATCACGTCCACGTCTTCCTGGACGGCTGTTTCCACGATCTGCTCTGGCGTCTGGCGGAGGCCCGTGTAGATGACCTCCATGCCCGCGTCCCTAAGCGCCCTAGCCACAACCTTAGCGCCCCTATCGTGGCTGTTCAAGCCCGGCTTGGCTATCAGGACCCTTATGCGCCTGGAGGGCGCCTTACCCTCCCCGGCCACGCTCAATCCATGCCACCGCTAGTTGGGCCGGGGCAGGGGCCTTAAGTATTTCAGGCTTCGCCGCTGACCTAGGCACCGGGGCGGGGCGAGCCTTGGCCGGGAGAACGCGACCTGCTGTGGCCGTGGACATCGTAATAATAAGGCCCGATGGCTCTCTCGTGCTGGTCAGGCGCGGTAAAGAGCCCTTCAAAGGGGCCTGGGCTCTCCCCGGCGGCTTCGTCAGGTATGGTGAGCGCGTGGAGGACACAGCCATTAGAGAGGCCGAAGAGGAAACTGGTTTAAAAGTGAGGCTGAAGGGGCTAGTGGGCGTTTACTCTAGGCCAGACAGGGATCCCAGGGGACACGTGATATCCATAGCCTTCCTAGCCGAGGAGGTAGGCGGCGAGTTCAGAGCCGGTAGCGATGCCGCTGCCGTTGGGTGTTTCAAGGCCGTGCCAGCTCGATTAGCGTTTGACCACGCTGATATAATTCGAGATGCCATTAAGAAGTTCGGCTTAAATTTGCGCTTTACATCTGGCCAGTAATCTGCTCCCTGGCCAGGCCCGTTGTTAATAGACGACAGTTTATATAACACCGTTGCTCGGCCCGAGCGGCGACCAGAATGATGCTGCTCACGCCTGTTAAACCTCAGAGGGTCATACCTTGTGCCATCTACGCCCCGGGGAGGACTATATCACAGTTAGTGGTCATGGGGAAGAATGTCCCGGGTTGCTTGGCCAAGATAGCCTCCAAAATAGCCGAGTACGGTATCAATATACTATCCGGCTTAGTAACGGCTGAGCCCGATCCCGAGCTGACGCCAGAGCAACTAGCCGATGAGCTTAAGACCTCGAGAAACGCGATCTCGTGAAGACCTCCCTCGCCCTTAAGGTAGCGACTGATTGGTTCGGCTATGAGATCGTGGAATACGATGAGGAAGCCCTCAAGTTCGTGATAAGGCTCTACGGGAACTTCGAGTGCGCGTCCTACGTGAGCAAGAAAGACAGATGCATGAGCCATCTAATGCGTGGGATCTTGGCAGGCATCTTCGGCGAGGCCTATGGCCGTGAGTTTGAGGTCATAGAGCCGAAATGCGTGGCAAAAAGGCGATAAATACTGCGAGTTCCTCGTGAGGCCGAGAGGTGGAGAGACAGGTTAATTAAGCACCCTTCCCGTCTTAGGCTAGGGAAAATGTCCGAAGGCAGCTACAGCTTGTGCAATGCGATAAAGGCGCTGTTAAGGGCCAAAGAGGGGCGTGAACTCCTCCTCCGGCTGCTGGACGCTGGCATCGTGGTAGGGCCTGGTGAGAGAGCGCCCGCTGGGCTACGCGCTGCAGTAGAGGCCGGGATAGCTCGTGAGATCGATTCCTTCTACGTGGTTTGCTGCCCCTATTGCTCGTCAAATGACGTCTTCGTGCGCTACTACTGCCCTTATTGCGCCTCGCCCGACATGAGGAAACGTGTCCTGATCACCGACCTGAAGTGCGGCTGCGTCTTCGAGGCCGATAGCGATCACGAGCTAGTGTGCGAGGGATGCGGGCGTAAGCTCGTGACGAGGGAGAAAGACTACCGGGTAGTAGGGGTGATGTTCGCGTGCTGCGATTGTGGGAAGAGGACCGAGATGCCGGTTATAGCTTTCCTCTGTAGGGCCTGCGGCCGTGAGTTCCTCGTGCAGGACTCGCTTTATGTCCCCTTCAGGCGCTACGCCCTCACGGAGGCCGCTAACGAGATATTTTACTTCATAATGTCTAGCCTGCAGGCGCTGAAAAACGCCGTACCTGAAGATGCCACACTAACGACTTTCGCCCCAGTAGCTGCCGACCAAGGAGCCCTGGTGTTCGATGCCATGATAAGGCTCGGCGATGCGCTGATAGTCGTAGACTGCGTGCCCGAGGTAGATGCCAAGGTAGCCCTCAAGCTCCTAGATAAGCGCGCGGCCATCGAGCCCACTTGCTATATCGTTTTAGCCCTGCGCGCTGACGAAGAAGCCCGGAAGTGCTTGGAGAGGGAGCAAATACGCCTGTTGGTCGGAGACCCGAGGACTATTACCTCTAAGTTGAGGGAATTCGTGGGGCAGTGCTTACGGGAGGACGCGCGGGCAGGCTAGGCTGATCTAGGGCTGGGGGGATGGGGAGATGCCAGCTCATCTATGTGGGGCCGGGGCCGGGAATCGAACCCGGGCTTGGGGCTCCACAGGCCCCTAGGCTACCACTACCTCACCCCGGCCAGCGCCATGATGGGCTCTTCCCAAGGCCGTTTATAAGTATAGCGATGGGGCGGGAGAACGCTTATGTGGCGGCGTAACGCTCTTTTCCACGATATGGATGACCGGCGATACGGCCCTCTCCGCAGGCTCTACGGGCTATTGAGGAAACCGAACGAGACTATGGAGGATATCGCTGCCTCGCCGGATTGTATCGGCCCTATCCTCATAATGGCCTTCTACGTGGCTACCTTCTCATCCTACGCCTATTGTGTCCACAGGAAATTTTACATCACTGGTCCTTACGCCCAGATCCTGAAGAACGAGTTAGCCATCACGTTGGCCCTGAGCGTGATCCTAGCAGCCCTCCTATTCCCGATCAGGTGGATATTGAAGTCCCTCGTGGTCTGGAAGGTATGTGATAAGGGGAGTTCTTGGGACTTCAAGCGGGCGCTCTCCATCACCGGCTACGCCTACATCGCCGACCTCGTGGCTAGCCTCACCACTGCCCTTATGATCGCTACCCTAGCCCCGACCTTCCACGTAGATACAAGTGACCTGACCGAGGCCCTAAGGCTCCTCAAGGAGGAGTATTCGGCTGAGATCAGAGTGCTAGAGCGCTATGGGCTGGCGTTCAGGTTCGGTGCCTCCGTGTGGAAATCGTATTTGGGCGCCCTAGGCGTATACCACGGCACTGAGGGAAGGTGCCCGAAGCCCCTGGGCTTCGCGGTGTTCTTGGCGCTCAGCCTCATCACAGTGCTGATGACCGCCGCTGGCAGGCTGATCTAGCGTCCAAGGAGCTACTCAAACCGGTACTACCTGGCCTCGATGCGGTAGAGGTCGACTGCCACGACACGGAACCTCTGCTCGTGGAAGGGCATGGTGGCAGGCAGCCTAAGCTTCATGGGCAGGACGTGTGTTATCCTCCCGCCCAGGCGGCCCACATAGGCCCTGAGGAAGCGCCTGTTCTCCTCGCCGGCCTTGTGGAGCGAGTAGACGACCGAGCAGAGCTCTAGCGCCTTAGCCAAGAAGGGCCTGTCGGCGCCTTTACGCCTCACGCCGAAAGGCGGGTTCTGGACAGCCGTGTCAAAACGGCCTTTGACAGCTCCTATGTCGGCCACGGCCCAGAACGCCCTGTCGGCCACTCCTAACCTGGCAGCTGCCTCAGCCGCCAGCTCCACGGCCAGGGGGTCCAAATCCACGCCCAAGACCTCCTTAGCGCCCAGGAAGGCCGCCCCTATGGCCAAGCGCCCCGTCCCGCAGCCCAGGTCCAACACACTCTTGCCACAGATGTCGTCAAATGTGAAAGCCGCGAGGAAGAGTATGTCCGCTGCTAGCTCGGCTGGTATGGTGTATTGCTCTAGCTGAGCTACTGGCTTAGGATGGGGCGGCACCGACTCAAGGGCTCTCACTAACCAGGAGCGACGAACCAGCCTGCCTCGCAAAGCTCCTCCCACCTCAAGCGCCCGAGGGCTACTAAGAGCTCGGGGAAGGTCAGGAGGGGCCTGTCAAAGGCCCCAGCGTCTTCTAAGCTCAGCCTAGGGCAAGCTGTGTTCACGAAGGCATCTATATTCCTGAAATCGGCTAGGTATTCTGGCCTGACCTCACTAACTGCCAACAAGATAACCTCCCGGCCAGCTGAGAGCAGCAACTCCCTAGCCTTCAGAGCCAGGCCCAGCCTCATCTGGCCTAGCTTTAAACCGATTATTACGCCATAACAACGCGCCTCCCTGGCCTCCTCTATGCTGGCGTACCGCCTGGCTAACACGCGCCTAGCCTCGCGCCCCACGTCCTCCGCCGCCTGCTCGTACGGGTTGGCCAACACTGTGGGCTTCCCCGTCGCGATAGCCACACCTATCGCGTGAAACCGGCTACCCAGCACCAGGAAGGCATCTACCTGGTCCCTCACGGCTAAGGCGGTCGTGAAATCGCAGCCCAACACTTGCCCATCATAAGGGACACGGCCTCCTGCCCTGCCGATCACGGCCTCATGGCCTGCCTCTCTGACGAGCTTGGCTACACGTGGGAGAACATGAACGTGCTGGACGGTGGTAGCCAGGCCCACGCGCCGATAAGGCTCCAGGAGCCCTAAGGCCTTTCGGACCACGCCTTCTATGTCTAAATCCATACGGGCCTCGAAATAGTGGACGGGCGGCGCCCCAGGCAGCTCCTCGAGCATCTTAGAATGCCCGTAATGCGCGATGGCTGAGGCCCCCAGGGCTTCAGCGGCCCATAAGGGCAGATCGCAGGCACCGTAGCACGGGTCGGCGTGTATTATAGGTAAGGCCCCACCTTCTTCGGCAGCTTTCACGACCTCGAGAGCGTAGCGCCTGAGCCCGAAGGGCAATTGGATGAGAAGCCTGCCTCCCCCGAGCGAGCTAGCTAGCTCTCTAAGCCTGGCTAGCTCTAGGTCATAAACCCACTTACGTCCTCTCTGCCCGCGCGCATCCACTTTCCTCACCGCCCGAGGACTTCGTGTGCGGAGGGCGCGGTTCGCTGGGATAAAGACGGGCTGAGGGCGGTTGAAAAAGGCCCCAGCTTATAAGGTGCCCTGCCGCCGGGAGGCCGATGGAGGTCGGCATACTCACCCGACGCCCTGATGCTTGGTGCTCAAGTCAGCTCGCCAGGGCCTTCCAGGAGCTCGGCGCCCGTGTGTCCCTCTTACGCTTCGACAGGCTAGCTGGCCGCGTGGGCTTCAGGCCTACGGCCTCCCACCGCTTGCCCGAGCTACGCGATTTAGCTCGCCTAGATGCACTCGTGGTCAGGCCCATCGGGCGCGGCTCCCTGGAGGAAATCATCTTCAGGATGGACCTCCTAAGGCGCCTGGAGGCCGAGGGCGTCTTAGTCGTGAACCCGGCAGAGGCCATAGAGATATGCTCGGATAAATACCGGGCGCTCTGGCACATGGAGCTGGCTGGCCTGCCCGTGCCGAGGACAGTGACCACGGAGGATGTGCGTTCAGCCATGCAGGCTTTCTGGGAACTTGGCTCGGACGTGGTCGTGAAGCCCATCTTCGGCTCGCGGGGCATGGGAAGCGTGCGTGTGACGGATCCGGAGACGGCCCTGCGCGTGTTTAAGGCCATAGCCTTCCAACACGGCGTGATCTACGTGCAGGAGTTCGTGCCTCACGGCGATTACGATATAAGGGCCCTGGTGCTGGGTGGGCGCGTCCTCGCGGCCATGCGCAGAGTATCCGAAGTCTCCTGGAAGAAGAACGTGGCTCAAGGGGCCAGGCCGGAGCCTTACGAGCTGCCCGAGGAGCTGGCTGAGTTGGCCGTGAGGGCAGCGGAGGCCACTAAGTGCCTGCTGGCCGGCGTGGATATCTTACCAGGCCCAGAGGGGCCGCTCGTGATAGAGGTCAACAGCCAGCCTGGCTGGAGAGGGCTCCAGAGTGTTTCTCGCGTGAATATAGCCCGTGAGATAGCTTCCTTTGTGCTAGAAAGAGCCAGGAGATAACGTTCCACATAACGCACGTAGAGGAACGTAGGCTTTAGGGCCAAACTTTAGCGACGCCATGCTCCGGCATCCTCCTCGCTGATGTTATGCTCTGACATCTGTGCTCGCGCGAGCTTCGTGATGCGCACAGCCGTCCTCAGCCCTCCCTCCTCAGCTTCGCTATGAAGTAGCCATCGCAGGCATGGAGGTCCGGGTAGAGCCTCTGGGCGCCCTCCAGGCCCCTCAGGCCCGGCAGGCCCATGAAGGGCTCAGCCTGCTCCAGCCTGAACTCAGGATGCGCCCTCAGGAAGCGCTCTAACACGAGCTCGTTCTCCTCAACCAGGAGGCTACAAGTGATGTAGATAAGCGCCCCACCCGGCCTGACGTGGTCCGCGCAGGTCTCCAGTATCCTGGCCTGCACCCTAGCCATATTGCGGGGCGAGCGGGGCGTGAGGCGCCACTTAGCTGACGGCGCCCTGGCGAAGGCGCCTGTGCTAGTGCAGGGCAGGTCTAGCAGGACAAGATCGGCCTCGAGGCACGTGGGGAGCGGATACCTGGCATCCGCTAGCACCGGGAGCGCTATCTTCACGCCTAGCTTGGCCATGAGGGCCTTCCATGTGGCCAGGCGCCTATCGGAAAAATCCACGGATACTATCAAGCCCTCATTACCCATGAGCTGGGCCATGTAGCTCGTCTTAGCGCCCGGGGCAGCACATACATCTAGGACCGTCATGCTCGGCTCAGGCCCAGCCACCTCAACGGCCAGGCAGCTCCCCTTGTCCTGCGGGTATACCAGGCCCTCCCGATAGGCCTTAGTGGCCACTAAAGGCCTATCGGCCTCCACGATCCGGTAGAGGTGCCTTATCCCCTCGACAGGCTCCAGCTCCACGCCCTCCTCGAGGAGCGCTCTTACCACGGCTTGCTCATCCCCTTTCAGCGTGTTAATACGCACGTAAGCCGGTGGCGGCCTAAGATATGCCTTAAGAAGCTCTATGGCCCTCGGCCTGCCCATCTCCCGGCAGAAGAACTCTAAAAGCCATTTAGGGACCCTCAGCTCGAGTGCTAACCTCTCGTCGCCTTCCTTGCCCGCCAAGGCGTCCTCAACCGAGAGGGTAATGCACCGACCTAATGCCCTCTCTATCGGCTTTAAGATGCCCCTGCTGAGGGCCTCACGGCCAGCCCTCACAAATTTTATGAGTTCTCCGATATCTGCTCTCTCTATCGCGGCCCTGTAGGCGAAGAGCCTCAGGAAAGCCCGGGTCCTAGCCCTTAGCTCCTCCAGGCCGATTTCCTCACCTAAGGCCAGCTTGATCAACTCGTCTAGAAGGTTGAGGTGCTTTAGCGTCTCCATCACGAGCCTGTGAGCGAGGCCGAAGGCCTCTGCGTCCCTGATGCCTAGCTTGGCGGCCGCCTCGAATAAAGCCAGCTTCTCGCTCTTCCTCCTGACCTCTACCTCGACGAGGGCATCAACAGCTAGTCTCACTGCCTGGGCCATCATAGCCAAGCTTTTATGGCTCTTCTGCCCTATAAGGCACGAGGTAAGTCATGCCGAAGGGCCAGACAAAGCTAGTCGAGTTCCTGGGGGGAAAGTGGGAGGAAGAAATCAGGGAGAAGCCCGACGAACGACTTGAATATGCGAAAGAGCCCTATATAGAGCTCACGTCTTATCTCCAGCCCCAGGAAGCTGAGAAAGAAACCCCACCTGAGCCTAAGTTCCTGACCAGAGAGGAACTAGCCGCTTTTTCTCCTGAGGAGCGTGAGGACCTCGAGTTAGGCTACTTAGTAGATGTAAGTTATGATGGGGAGAAAGGCTGTGCCAGAATTAAGCTATACGAGCCTAAGGAGCATAAAATCTACATCTGGCACGATCGCACAAGCCACAAGCCCTACTGCCTCACGGACCTCAGGCCCGAGGAGGTGATGAGGCTAAGGGGTGTGGTAGAGCACCCGGGCTTCGACCACGTAGAGGTCGTGGAGAAGCTCGATTTGCTAAAGGACAGGCGCGTGAAGATCACCAAAGTAGTGGCCAAGGATCCGCTCTCCATAGGCGGCAGGCCAAAGGGCGTGATAAGGGAACTCCTCAGGGAGGAATCGCGACGCGTCCTGGGCTACGAGGCCAAGGTGTGGGAAGCGGCCATCAAATACCACGAGTGCTACATCTATGACACGGGCCTGGTGCCCGGCATGCCATACCGCATATCGGGCGGCCAGCTCCAGCCCGCCTGGGGCAAGCCCAAGGCCATAGGGCAGATAGTCGATGCACTCTCCGGCCAGCCCGAGGAGCTGAGGGAAAAGGCCATCGAGTGGGCGACATTGTTGGAGTGCGAGGCCCCGCGGATGAGGAGGGTGGCCCTAGACATAGAGGTCCTGACTGAGGTGCCCACAAGGGTGCCGGATGCTCACGAGGCTCCCCAGCCCATAATATGTGTTTCGCTGGTGGGCTCCGACGGCCTAGAGCGCGTCCTCCTGCTCAGGCGCGAGGGCATGGAAGAAGGCGAGCTAGAGACGGCCCTACCCAAGCACGTCCGCGTGGAGTTCTACGATGACGAGCGCGAGCTGCTCCTAGCCGTCTTCAGCGCTCTCGTGGATTACCCTGTCGTGGTGACATTCAACGGCGATGACTTCGACTTGCGATACCTCCTCCACCGGGCTGAGAGATTGGGTTTCACGCGAAAGGAAATACCGATCGAGCCAGGCAGGGACAAGTACTCGCTCCGCTACGGTATCCACATAGACCTTTACAAGCTCTTCAGCATAGCGGCTTTACAGACCTACGCCTTCGGCAGGAAGTACGAGAGCGTGAGCCTGGACGAGCTAGGCGCGGCCCTCCTGGGCCTGAGGAAGGTAGAAGTCACCAAGCCCATCTCGGAGCTCTCTTACGCCGAGTTAGCGGCTTATTGTTACCGCGACAGCCTCATCACGCTCAAGCTCACGCAATTCGATAACGAGCTCGTCATGAAGCTGGCTGTCCTGCTGAGCCGTATCAGCCGTATGCCTATAGAAGACGCCACCCGCCTCAGCGTGTCACGCTGGATACGCTCCTTCATGCAGGCCGAGCTCAGGCGCATGGGGGCGCTCATCCCGAACCCGGAGGACATCCTGGCCGAGAAGGGGCAGACGGCCACGAAAGCAGTCGTGAAAGGCAAGTACATGGGCGCTATCGTGGTGAAGCCGGTGCCGGGCATCCACATGGACGTAGTCGTGCTCGACTTCGCTTCGCTTTACCCGTCCGCCATGAAGGCGTGGAACCTGAGCTTCGAGACGGTGCGCTGCCCCCACCCAGAGTGCCGCGATAACCTCGTGCCGGGCCTGCCCCACTGGGTCTGCCGCAAGAGGCGCGGTGTCTCCAGCCTCCTCATAGGCTCCCTGAGGGACCTGCGCGTCTACTGGTACAAGCCGAGGTCAAAGGACAAGAGCCTGCCGGAGGCCCAGAGGGCGTGGTATAAAGTGGTCCAGCTCGTGCTGAAGGTCATCTTAAACGCCTCTTACGGCGTTTTCGGAGCCGATATATTCGAGTTCTACTGCCCGCCCGTGGCTGAGAGCACTACGGCCATAGGCCGTTACGCTATCTCGTCTGTGATAGAGAAGTGCCGGGAGCTGGGCATGACGGTCCTCTACGGCGATACGGATAGCGTCTTCCTGAAAGGGCCGAGCGAAGAGCAAGTGAGAGCCCTCATGGAGTGGGCCGAGCGGGAGTTAGGCATGGACCTGGACGTGGACAAGGTTTACCGCTACGTGGTCCTCTCCGAGCGCAAGAAGAACTACCTGGGCGTGCTGGCCGACGGAACTGTGGACATAAAAGGCCTCTTGGGCAAGAAGAAACACGTGCCACGCCTCATAAAAGAGGCTTTCTCGCGCGTGGTAGAAGAGCTAGCGCTCGTTAAGGAGCCGGGAGACCTAGAGGTGGCCAAGAGGAGGATAAGGGCCATCCTGAGAGAGTATTATGACCGGTTGAAGAACAGGCAGTTCGAGCTGGCCGACTTGGCCTTGCACGTCACGCTCGGCAAGGAGCCTGACAAATACACGAAGACCACGCCCCAGCACGTCAAGGCCGCGAAGATGTTGGAGGCCATCACTGGCAGGAAGATAAAAGCGGGCGATATCATATCTTTCGTGAAGGTCAGCCCGATAAGGGTAGATGAGGTCATGCGTAGGGCCAAGGTACCCCTTAGCTCGGGCGAGAAAGCGAGGGTAGCAGGGGAGCTGAGGGATTTCCTCAAGGACAAGGTAGTAGATGTCTTACCCGTGGAGCTGGCCACCAAGGAAGACGTTGACGTCGACAAATACGTGAGCTTCTTGGAATCGACTTTCGAGCAGGTCTTAGACGCGTTAGGCATGAGCTTCAGCGAAGTAGTCGGCTTAACGCGCTTGGAGAGCTTCATGGGCTGAGCTAAATGGGGCCTTATATATCAATAAAAGGGACGTGGAAGGGCCTAGAGTAAGGCATAGGTCATGAAGAGCGGAAGGAGCGTTATGGCTACTATGCTCACCAGCTTGATGAGGATGTGTAGCGATGGGCCGGCCGTGTCCTTCAGCGGGTCGCCCACCGTATCGCCTATCACAGAGGCCTTGTGTGTGTCCGTGCCTTTCCCGCCGAAGTGCCCGTATTCTATGAACTTCTTCGCGTTATCCCAGGTGGCGCCCGTGTTGAACATGAAGGTGGCCAGGACAGCGCCCGTCACGGTACAGGAGAGCAGGAAGGCCGTGAGAGCCCAGGGGCCGAGTATGAAGCCCACGGCTATGGGCATTATCAGCCCTATGAGGGTGGGGACCACCATCTCCCTCAGCGCATACGTCGTGCTTATGTCCACGCAGCGCGCGTAATCAGGCTTGGCCTTGCCTTCCAGTATGCCCGGGATCTCCCTGAACTGGCGCCTGACCTCTTCTACCATCTTGTAGGCCCCGCGGCCCACGGCCCTGATGGCTAGGGCGGAGAACAAGAAGGGCGTGATAGCGCCTAGGACGGCAGCCGTTATGAAGGCCGGGTCGGCCAACACGAGGTGCCTAGCTATATCGGATAAGCTGGTCAGCACGCCTATCCCAGCGTGTTTGGCGGCCTCACAGATGTAGGCAAAGAGCATGATAGCGCTCGTTATTATGGCACAGCCCATAGCGTAGCCCTTGGTGATGGCCTTAGTGATGTTGCCCACCGCGTCTAGCTCGTCCAGGGCCTCGCCCACCTCGTCCTTGATGCCGGACATCTCTGCTATGCCGTCCGCGTTATCCACGATGGGGCCGAACGTATCGGCTGACTGTATGATGCCCGTCATGCTAGTGATGCCGAGGGCCGTGGCCGCCACGCCGTAGAGGCCAGCTACATCGCCTCCCACAGGCAACATGATGAAGTAAGAGGCCGCCAGGACCGCCGCTACGCCTAAGAGCGGTATAGCGGTGCTCTCAAGGCCGTAAGAGAGGCCCGTTATGATGTTGATGGCCGCACCCATCTGTGCTGCCTTAGCAGTCTCCGTCACGGGTTTCTTGCCCACGCCCGTGTAATACTGGACCGCGAGGGCCAGCACGATGGCCGATACCATGCCGAAGAGGGCGCAGAAGAATAATTCTACGTAACCTACCCAGGTGGCGAGGAAGTAGAAGCAGATGGTCAGGACCACGAAGGTCGCGACTATGGAAATGTTCAAGGCCTTGACGGGCGATTTCAGGGGCCTAGCAGCCAGCACGCCTATGGTCGTGGCTAGCACATCGAAGCTCCTGCCGAGGAGCGGGAAGACCACGAAGAGGAAGGCGACGCCAGGCGACATGGGGTGGCCAAGAGCCTTCATGGCGGCCACGAAGGCCACGCCCACTATCATCATGCATATCAGGTTGTCCGCATTAGACTCGAAGAGGTCGGCGCCCCTGCCAGCGCAATCGCCCACGTTATCGCCCACTAGGTCCGCTATCACGGCCGGGTTACGCGGGTCGTCCTCGGGTATGCCGGCCTCTACCTTGCCCACCAGGTCAGCGCCCACGTCAGCGGCCTTAGTGTAGATACCGCCTCCAAGCTGAGCGAAGAGGGCTGAGAGGCTGGCGCCAAAGCCGAAGCCCACCAACAGGTCTACCACGTCTATGTTCTGGGGGCCAAGGCCCACGAGGAAGCACATGGTTGAGATGCCCACCAGGTTCAGCGACGGTATGGTCAAGCCCATGACGGCGCCACCCCTGAAGGCCAGCACGAAAGCCCAGCCAGCGGAGCGCCTCGCCAAGTTAGCAGCCCTCACGTTCGCTTTCACGGCTGCCTTCATGCCTACGAAGGTGCCCAGGAGCGAGCACACCGCGCCGTAGACGAAGCCGAAGGCTATCTGCCAGCGGGGCCAGAGGCAGGCCAGGAGAACAACGGCCAGGATCACTATGAAGTAGGCGATGGTCTTGAACTCGCGCTTCAAGAAGGCATCAGCTCCTTGCTCGATGAAGCTTGCTATCTCGCGCATCTTCTCGGTGCCTGGTTCCTCTTTGGATATCAACCAATAGAGTAGCGCTATGAGGGCGATGCCCGCCAGGCCCACGCCCAACGGAATGAGGAGCAACACGCTATAGTCCATAGCCTCTCCTCCCGCGTTGAGGAAGAGACCATATAATAAAGCTTTACCCTTCACTCGGTCAGCTCAATTATATATTCACAGTATTTATCTTCGGGCCTTATCTTGCCCACCGTGAGCTTTAGCTTGGGGTTAAGGGCCTTCAGGACGCCTCGCTCGTAACTTAACATGAGGTTCTCGCACACACGCCTGGTGGGGATATTGAGTTCCTTACAGGCCTCTAAGATGGGGCACCAGGCCGTGCAGTTGATCACGACCTTGTTAGGACCACGCTCGGCGATCACATGCTCTTCGGGCTTCAGGACTTCTAAGCCGAACATCTGCTTGAAATTGCGCAGGAGGTCCCAGCCAGAGAGGGCGTCTATGCCCGATATATCTAGCCTCTTTAGCTCCCTCTGCGTCCAGGCTTCACCCTCAGCGGTCATAAGCTCGGAGAGGAGCTTGAAGGCTCTATCGGCCCCTATGAGCTCGCCGACCTTTAGCACATAAGCTATGAGGCGGCGTACCCAGGCCACCAGCCGGGACCTGAAGGCCACCATGGTAAGGGAAGGTTCCATCCCCCCCACCTTGGGGGCCTCTACGGAGGGACTTGCTGATAAGCTTTGCTATAGTGGCGCATATAGTGAGGACGTGCTCATGACCTAAAGACCAGCAAAAGTATTCCACTGGTGATAGCCGCCGATGCTAGGACGAAGGGGATGCCGAGCCGGGCAAAGGACCTAGGGTCTATCCTGTAACCCCTCCTTGAGGTCTCGCCCACCACCACTATGTTGGCGTAAGAGGCCACGACCGTGCCGTTGCCGCCTATCCCCGCTCCAGCCACAAGCGCCCAGGCCAGGGGCCTCACGTTCACGCCGGAGGCCATGAGGTCCCTTAACACGGAGATGAGGGCTATGGTGAAGGGCACGTTATCCACGAAACACGAGACCAGGACGGAGGACCAGAAGATGATCATGAGGTCGGCGGCCATCCCGGCGTGAAGCGATATAATCGCGGTAGATAAATCATGGATGACGCCCGCCTTCTCAAGGCCGCCGACCAAGATCAGGAGGCACGTTATGGAGAACACTGTCTCCCAATCCACTTCCTTTATCACGGGGCCAACTCGCTCCCCGGCCACGATGAGGGCGACGGCTGCGATTATCAAGGCGAGGGCGCCCGGTGAGAGACCTATGAATGAGCTGAAGATGAGGCCGCTTACCAGGGCTACGAGCATGGCGAGCAAGAAAGCCATGAGGTACTTATCACGTATCACCTCAGATGGGTCAATCGGTATCCGCTTGTACTTGGGCTTAACGCCCGCTATCTGCTGTTTCTTCACCACAACGAACAAGAAGATGAGCATGACCAGGTTCACCAGGTCTAGGGGCAGCATGTGGACCGTGAAGTCCCAGAAGGAGATGTCGAATGCCAGGGCCACGAGGATGTTAGGCAGGCTGCTTATGGAAGTCGTCATGCCGCCTATGTTGGAGGCGAAGATGAGGCCCATTATGAAGGGGCGGGGGTCTATCTCGAGCATCTCAGAGATCTCCATCATCACAACGGCCATGAGCAAGACGGTCACCACGTTAGCTATGGTGAAGCTACTGAGGAGGAACGTGATGAAGACGAAGATCAACATCATCTTCAGAGGATCACAGCGCGCTAGGTTAGCCAAGTGAATGCCTAGCCACCTGAAGAAACCGACCTCGTTAAGCATGTGTATCAGCATCATCACGCCTATCAGGAGGCCGAGCACATCGAAATCCACGTAGCCGAGCGCTTCTCCCCAGCTGAGCACGCCGGTCAGTAATAATATGGCTACGCCTGCTAAGCTGGCCACTGTGAGCTCCCTGAGACCGAGCATGATGAGTAAGTAAACGCCTAAAAAAACCAGGACTGCGATTAATTTAGGGCCTATGATGAACACCATCGTTGTTGAGCCTCCTTTGGAGCTTAACCAGGCCTCCCTGACCTGCCTCCCGAGCGCGAAATAAGTCTTGCCTTGGAGATGGAGATCTGCACGCCCTCCTCCTCAGATGAAAGACGGTTTTTGACCGAGTTAAAGGCACGCTAGAATCAGGGCTGTGTTCACAATGGCCGTGGTGATGAGCATAAGTGGCATACCTATCCTAGTGAAGGACTTGGGGTCTATCCTGTAACCCCTCTCAGAGGCCGTGCTCACGACTACTAAGTTAGCGTAAGAGGCCACTAGGGTGCCGTTACCCCCGAGGCACGTCCCAGCCGCCAGAGCCCACCAGAGAGGACTTGCCTCGCGTGTTACGGCGTGGAGGACGGAGATCATGGTGATGGTAAAGGGCACGTTATCTATGGCCGCCGATAACAGGGCTGAGAGCCACAGGACAGCCGTCGGGCCTAGGAACTCCATGCCCAAGAGAGGGCTTATGGCGCCCGCGAGGTCAGCTATAACCCCCGTTTTCTCTAATGCGCCCACTAAGACGAGCAAACACGCTATTGACAAAACCGTCTCCCAATCGACTTCCCTAACGACAGGACCAATCCTATGGCCAGCTATTATTAAGGTCGTAGAAGCCACTATTATCGCTACCGCGCCGGGTTTAAGGCCTACGAAGAAACCTGTGGCAAAACCAAATATCATGAGGAACAACATAACATTACAGAAGTAGAAGAGCTTCCTGTCTTTTATCACCTCAGAGGGAGTCACGGGCAATCTCCTGAAGCGGGGTCTCGCTCTCATGAGCTCACGTCTGAAAGAGAAAAGTAATACAGCCAGGAGGCCCCCTATGCCGGCCGAGGTTAGGGGCCACATCCTGACCGCAAAAGCCCAGAAATCTAGGTTAAGTGCAGCCGCTATCAATATCGTTGGGAGGCTGCTCACCGATGTGCTCATACCGGCTATGTTCACAGTGAATATTATAGCTAAGACGAAGGGCCGAGGGTCCAGCTCGAGGATGTCCGTGATATCCATGATGACCAGGCTCATCATGAGAGCCACGACTACGGTAGCGCCCGCAAAAGCCGTGAAAGCAGCGCTCAGGAGCACGAAAGATATCATCATCTTTAGGGGGTCGCAGCGCACCAAGTTAGCTATATGGATGCCGAGCCACCTGAAAAAGCCCACTTGCCTCATAGCCCTAGCGACTATCATGACGCCTATTAGCAGGGCGAGCACGTCAAACTCCATGTAATGCCAGATTTCCTCCCAAGATAGTATACCGAGGGTGAAGAGCAAGGTAACGCCTGCTAAGCTGGCCACTGTAAGTTCCCTGAGGCCGAGCATGATAAGTAGGTAAACGCCCAGGAAGACAGCTACTGCTATCCACCTAGCATCTACGATGGGCAGCATGGCATGTCCCCCCGGCCGCGGGGCAGCGCGGGGTTAGAGCGCCGTACCGCCTCGCTCCGGGAGGCGGAGTATTAAATAAGCTTTACCATTCATATAATCGCGAGCTTTCTGGGGAACATAATGTCGAAATACATATGTTATCCGGGCTTACCCCTTCACCACTCAACCGGCCTTAAGGCCGCGCTCACACGACCTGGGCTACCGCGTAATTCCGGCCCACCCGGGTGATCCTAACCTTGACATGCTGGCCTGGCCTCGTGCCCGGCACGAAGATAATGAGGCCTTCTATCCTGGCGACACCAGCATCACCGCGCCTGCTCATCTCGATAATGTCGACCTCGCGCTCGTCGCCAACGGCGACCGGCATGGGCCGCCTGGGCCTGGGCAGGCCGAATCTCTTCCTTCCACTCACGCGGCTCACCTCCTCCTAGTTGTTGGCCTCCTTTGCTGGGGGCAGCTTATAACGTTTTGGGTCGTGCCGCTCTCCTGTCGAATTACTTAGTTTTGGCCAAGAATTTCGCGATTGTATTGAGCTGTATTTCCTTCGTACCTTCATATATTTCCGTTATCTTGGCGTCTCTGTAGTAACGCTCTACATCATAATCGCCCACATAACCATAGCCGCCTAATATCTGGACAGCTTCATCGCATACCTCCACGGCTATCCGGCCCGCCAAAGTCTTACACATGCTCGAGAGGGCGGGGTCGAGCTTGCCCTGGTCCAGAGCCCAGGCGGCCTTATATACCAGTAACCTAGCTGCTTCTATTTTTGTGGCCATTTCTGCTAGTTTGTGCGCGATAGCTTGGTGTTCTATGAGTTTTCGGCCAAAAGCTTCACGTTCTTTCGCGTACTTAAGTGCTCTGTCGAGCGCTCCCTGAGCTATGCCCACCGCGTGGGCGGCTATCTCGACTCTCGATTCGTCTAAGAAGGCCAGCGCGTGGTAAAAGCCCTTGTTTAGCTGGCCCACTATGGCATCATCTGGCACACGTACGTCAGAGTAAGAGACCTCGCCCGTGAGGCTAGCGCGTATGCCCATCTTATCGCCTATCTTAGTGGTCTCCAAGCCCGGCGTATCACGCTCTACTATGAATAATGTTTGGCCTCTATAGGGTGGCTCCACAGCCATATCAGTCTGGCAGAGCGTTATGAAGAAGCTAGCCACAGGTGCATTCGTGATAAGGGTCTTCACGCCATTAATCACCCATTCATCACCATCCCTAACGGCCCTCGTGTCCAGGCGGGCCGCTAGATCGCTACCGTGCGCTGGCTCTGTGAAGGCACCAGCCGAGATCCACTCACCAGAGGCCACCTTAGGCAGGTAACGCTCTTTCTGCTCTTCCGAGCCAAAGCGCAGTATTATCTCGGATGCGAAATCGCCGAGTATTATGGCCGTGCCGAGCGTGGAATCGGCCCTGCACATCTCCTCGACCACCAGGCAATTCTCGAGGATGCCGTAACCGCCACCGCCGTATTCTTCTGGGAAGTGGATACCTATGAAGCCCAACTTACACGCCTTGCGATATAGGTCCCATGGGAATTCCTCTCGCTTATCGAGCTCACGCGCCAACTCGGGGTCAAATTCCTTCTCACAGAACTCCCTGACGGCCGCCCTTATGTCCTCCTGCTCCTCCGTGAAGGTGAAGCGCAAGGCCGGCACCGCCCTGGCCTAGAGCACGCGGGTGATAAGCCTAAGCCTCAGGTGGCCAGCCGCTTAGATACGTAGGGGCCGTCGGGCCTGTAGCCGAACCGCGTATAGTAACGTTTCACGCCCAGGGCGCTGAGGATAAGCATCTTCTTGGCGTCGAATTCCTCACGTGCTATGCGCTCGGCCTCGGCGATCAGCTTGACCCCGTAGCCCCTGTGCTGCCATCCATCCGGCTTCCGGGAGCCCACGGGCACCATAGGGCCATAGACGTGTAGCTCCCTTATGATGGCCGATGGGGCCTCCCGCACCTCAGGCCTGTGAGCATGCCCGGATGGCACGCGGAACCTCACGTAGCCTATCAAGATGTCGCGTTTCACGTCCTCGAAGGAGAGGAAGATATCTAAGCCGCCGGAGGCCTCCTCTCGGTACTCCACGAGCTCCACGTCAGCCGGGTCGGGGAGGATGCCTTCCTTCAGGGCCTTGAGGCCTACCTCACGGCACCTTATACACCTGCAACGCACCCCTTCAGCTGCCAGGCGGGCCTGGACTAACTCACGCAAATTGCTTTTCCTAGGCCCGGCCTCTATGACGGTGGCCGGTATATCGCGCTGGATACGCTGGATACGGATCCAGGGCGGCACCATCTTCTTGACCTCGGCTATGAGACGCACGTATTCCTCGAGCGTGTAAGGTTCGTATTCGCCCCTGCGCCACATCTCATAGAGTTCCGTGCCTTTTATGATGAGCGTCGGGTATATCTTGATCGCATCCGGCTTGAAACGCTCGTCCGTGAAGAGTATCTCGAACATCTCCAGGTCGCGCTCCGGGCTGGAGCCTGGCAGGCCAGGCATGAGGTGGGCTACTATCTTGAAGCCGCTGTCCTTCAGCACGCGGAAACAACGCTCGACGTCCCTGACTGTGTGGCCACGTTTTACGAGTTCGTAAATATCGTCATAGAGCGTCTGGACGCCTACCTCCACGCGCGTCACGCCCAGCTCGAGCATGAGGTCGACCTCACGTTCGCCAGCCCAATCAGGGCGCGTCTCGACGGTTATACCGGAGATCCTGATGGGCGCGGAGGTCTCGGCTATGCGCTTGGCTTCCTCCAACGAGGCAGCTTCTACCCCATTAAGCGCGTCCAGACAGCGCTTCACGAACCATCGTTGGTAATCGTCCGGGAGGGCCGTGAAGGTACCGCCGAGGATGATGAGTTCTACTTTATCCACCACGTGCCCTATGGCCTTCAGCTGTTCCATGCGCGATTTAACTTGCCCGTAGGGGTCGAAATCATTCTGGAGAGCCCTGCGGCAAGCGGGCTCCAGGCCCGTGTAGGATTGGGGCGTGCCAAGGGCTGGTCCGCCCGGGCAGTAGATACAGGGCTCGGGCTTAGGGCAGAGTGAGGGCTTGACCATGACCGTTATGACCACCACGCCAGAAGCAGAACGCACTTTCTTGCGCGTCAGGAGAGGCAGGAGCTTCTCCCGCTCCCCCGGCCCCAGCCTGGCGATGAGGTCCGAGTTCTTGGGCACCTGGCTCAGGCCGTAGGCCTTGGCGGCCCAGAGCTTGAGCCTCTGGAGGTCGCGCTCAGTGGGCTCCTCAAGCGTCATCAGACGCTCTATGATGGCGCGGCAGGCCTCCTCAAACATGGCTGGCTCTCGGGCTGCCTTGGGAGGGGCGGTAAAAAGCCTATCATCAGGCCAGCCTGGCGGCTTCCTCCAACACCTGGAAGACCGTCAGGCCCTCGATCAGCTCCCAGTCAGCGGGGTCGATGCCATCCCGCCCGTCCAGCCAGTATATCCAGAAGCGGCCAGACCTGCGCCTGTGGATGCGCCCGGCTTTCACCAGCTCGTTTAGGACCTTGCGCACTTCCTTCGGCCTCCCGCCCACAAGCTGCGTTATCTCGCTCAGCAGCATCGGCCCCCTGTAAAGGACCCCTACGATCCTGCGCTCGAGCCCGTCCATGGCGGAGGGAGCCTCTCGTGCGGGCGAGCTTAAGGCTTGTGAAGGCAGCTGCCGTAAAGGGCACGCAGGGCAGCCACATGAGCGTATGACCCGGGCTTTCCTACAGCCTGGGCAAGGGCCACGATGGCTGTCCTTAAGAGGTCAAGCGCTCCTTAACAGGCACCTAACACGGGCTTGGCCAAGCCTTAACGGCCTATTTAAGGCTCACGGCCCTAGAACTCCGGCAACTCCCCTCTTGAATAGGCGAGACGGCCGAACACGAATGTGGCATCTACCCTGACGTCGGGCAGCGAGTCGGGCTTCAGCTCGTCTGGGCCGCAGGAGAGGACCGTGAAATCTGCCATCTTGCCCGGGCCCAGGGAGCCAGCCGCGCCCTCTTGGAAGGAGGCGTAGGCTGGTCCGTAGGTATAGGCGCCCACGGCCTCCCAGAGGCTTAACCTCTCCTCGGGCCGCTGGACTTCTCCCACCGCCGCTGCCAGGCCCTTCAAGGGATCCACGGGTTCCACAGGCGCGTCTGAGCCAGCCGCCAATACCACACCAGCCTTCAAGAGCGACTTAAATGGATAGACCCACCTCGCCCTAGACGGGCCTAAGCGCTCCTCCACCCAGAAGTCAGAGATTATGAAGTGGGGCTGGACGGACGCTACCACGCCTAGGGAGGCCATGGCCTTTATCAAACCCGGGTCCAAGACAGAGGCGTGCTCTATCCTGTGCCTCATACGCCCGGGGCCGCCGGGCAGCTCGGCCAAGACCTTGAGGACCAGCTCAATAGCACCATCGCCTATAGCGTGTATAGCCAGCTGGAGGCCAGTCTCGTGGGCCTTAAGCGCTAGCTCCCTCAGCTCCCCCTCGCTGTAGAGGAGGCGGCCCCTGTTATCCGGGTCGTCCGCGTAGGGCTCCCTGAGGTAAGCTGTCCTAGCGCCCAACGAGCCGTCTAAGAGGAGCTTGAGACCCCCTATGCGCACCCAGGGGTCTCCGAAGCCGCTCCTCAGGCCGAGGGCTAAGAGGTGCTCTAGCATGTGGGGAGGGAAGAGCAGGTAGAGCCTTATCTTGAGCTGGCCGGAAGCCCTCAAGGCCATGATGGCCGAGAGCTCCTCAGGCCCCTCTACTATCCAGTGAAGGCAGGTGAGGCCTTTACTCAAGGCCTCTTCTATGGCCCGCCTCACGGCCTCAAGCGTACCCCGCTTATCGAGCTTAGGCATGACCTCTCTCACGGCCTCGAGGCCCCGTTCCACTAGGATGCCCGTGGGCTCGCCGTCAGGGCCTAACAGGGCTTCCCCGCTCGCGAAAAGCTCAGCCAAGCGCTCCCGGCCAAGCGCCTTCAGGGCTGCAGAATTGACAGCGCATAGATGGTAGCACTTCCTGAAGACTACCACGGGTCTCTCAGCCGACACACGGTCTAAATCGCGCTTGTCCGGCGGCCTACGCTCTTCTAGCTTCTCGTGGTCCCATCCGAAACCCACTATCCAATCACCGGCCCGTAGCCGTGCGGCGTGGGCTTTGAGGGCCTCTACTAACTCGGATATTGAGCGCGCCCCGCTTAAATCCGCCCAGCCCAAGGAGCGGCCCAGCGCTAGGCCGTGTATATGAGCGTCCGAGAAGCCCGGCAGGACAGCCCGGCCCTCTAGGTCAAAGATGCGCGTGCCGGGTCCCACGAAGCACTTTATATCTGCTTCTTCCCCGAGGGCTAGGATAACCCCGTCTTTAACGGCCACCGCACTGGCTATAACTTTGCCCTGCTCAGGGGAGATGAAACAGCCATCGAAGAGGATTAGATCAGCCCGGCCTAGGGCCAACTCAGCAGGCCCCTCAACGCACGTTTATCCAGTTCTGGCCGGGCCTACGGCCGAGTATGTGCCTCTTCACGTAGTTCCTCCTGTTGCGCACCCTAGGGGTAAGGCTACGCCTAGGCCTAGCTGGCAGCTTGGGGGTCTGCATGCGCACCTTACCCGCCTTTGCCAGGGAGCCGTGCGTCGGCATGGCACCTCACCAGGGCAGATGAAGGCGCTCCTGGCTCTTAAACATTTCCCTACCGCTCGGGGAAAACATCGGGGCAAAATGGGAAAAGGGCGCTCAGGTCTGCGTGCTTAAGCCACGCCTTGGTCCATGCTACTCGGATTTGCTGCCGCTTGTCTTGGCTACCAACTCGCTGAGAGGAGCTATGAGCTTAGTGAACTCCATGGGGAAGATGAACTTCGTGGACGGGCTCTGCCCTATGGCCTTCAGGGTCTCTAGGTACTGGAGAGCCATGGTGTTCGGGTCCACCTGCTTAGCCACCTCATATATCTTCTGCAGGGCAGTGGCGTAGCCCTCCGCCCTCAGGATAGCCGCCTGCCTCTCGCCCTCGGCCTCTAGGATAGCGGCTTTCTTCTTGCCCTCCGCCTCAAGTATCATGGCCTGGCGCTTGCCGTCCGCCACCTTAATGGCTGCTTCGCGCTCGCCTTCCGCCTTCGTCACCATAGCGCGCCTGTCCCTCTCGGCGGCCATCTGGCGCACCATCGCGTCCGTAACATCCTTGGGCGGCAGGATCTCGCGTATCTCCACGCTCGTCACCTTCACGCCCCATCGCTCAGTCACCTCATCTAGCTTCGTGCGCAGGACAGCGTTGATCTCGTCCCTCTTAGCCAACACGTCGTCGAGCGTGATATCGCCTACCACGGCCCTCAGGATGGTAGTGGCCATGCCCGTGGCCGCGCCATCGAAATCCGTCACGTTCAGGACGCACTTAGCTGGGTCCACCACCTTGAAGTAGATGAGGAAGTCTATGTCCACGGGCGCGTTGTCCTTCGTGATACAGGTCTGATGGGGCACGTTGATGAAGTTCTCGCGTAGGTCCACCCACTGGCCGCGCTCTATGAATGGTATCAGGAACGTCACGCCGGGGCCGCGTACACCTATAAAGCGGCCGAGCCTGAACACCACGAGGCGCTTGAACTCCGGCACTATCTTGATAGAGGAGATCAATAGGCCTAGCACGAGTATAGCCACGAAGACGCCTATCACTAACGCTAAGCCCGGCACGCCAGCGATCTGGAGGGCGAGGAGCGAGATGGTGACGGCGTGTAACATGGTCTCACGCCACCTCCTTCCTTACCTTGAGCACAAGGCCTTCAACGCTTATAATTCTTACTTTAGAACCGGCAGGTATCAGCTCGTCCGATGTAGCTGTCCATTCCTCGGCCTCGGCCAGCACCACGCCGGGCTTACCGGGTATTATGTCCGTCTTAGCGATGGCCAAGCGACCTATCAGCCTCTCGGGCTCGTGCATCCGGGGTCTCCTCTTTAGGGCCGCCCTCATGGCGTACAGGTAGTAACCTAAGATGGCGCCGCCGGCCAGGGCCACGATCATTATGGCCACCTCGAAGCCCCTGACCACCATAAAGGGTTCCAACTGGTAGGCGAACAGCACGCCCGCCATGACGAGCAGAACGCCCACCACCTCGAAGCCCAGGCCCGGCTTCTTCAGCTCAACGAGCGTCAAGGCGCTGCCGAGGGCTATGAGCGTGATGGCGAGGGGGTGCGTGTGGATCACGCCCGCGCCCCAAAGCGCCACGGCCAAGAGGGCTATGGCGATCACGCTCATCACGAACGTGGGGTGGAAGATGTCTATGAGGATGAGCCACATGGCCGCCCACATGAGCAGGCTCTGGACCAGCGGGTTGGATATGGTAGAGAGGAACTGAGTATACCAGTTAGGCCCGAAGTAGATGATGGAGGCATCGCTAAGGCCCAAACGAGCCAGCAGTTCCCCGAGGTCAGCCGCCAACAGATCGCAGAGCCCTAGCGCACGGGCTTCCTCAGCAGTATAATCCGCGTTGCTTACCACCATGGCCTCGGCTGCCGTGGCGTTCCTCCCGTGGGCACTAGCCAACGCCCTCATCCTCGCGGCCATGGCGTTGACGACCTTCTCGCCAGCGGGATTGCCGAGGGCGTCCACGGGCATACAGGAGCCTATAGCCGTGCCGGGGGCCATGGCCGTGACCTCACAGGCCATGAAGATGTAAGCGCCAGCTGAGAAGCACCTGCCGCCTTTAGGCACGAAAGCCACGGTGCGTGCGGGGCAATCGGCTAGCATATCGATTATCCTATTCGTGACGTAAGCCCAACCGCCGTCCGTGTCTATCTCGAGCACTAGGGCGCCCACCGAGCTAGGGTTAGCCCTGGCGTAGGACGTGGCCTGTCTCACCAGCTCTTCGGCGCCAGCGTCTATGTCCGTGCTCAAATCGGCTACTACCACTTCCGGGCCACCGCCAGAGCCGTGAACAACCTGGGGCACGGAGAGGATCACGAGCGAGGAGAGGACGAACGCTAGCAGTGCTAGGTAAGCGGGCGTCGCAAAGGACCTGACGGGCCTCATGTCCCCACTTTGGGGGAACGCAGGCTAGCTATTAAGCCCTACCCCCGGCGCTTCCTAGGCACGATAACTTCCTTCGGCGCTGCCTCGAAGAGCTCTAGGTAACGCCTCAGGACCTTCGGTATCACTACCGTGCCATCGGGCTCCTGGAAGTTCTCCAAGATGGCCGTGATAGCGCGTGTTGAAGCTATGGCCGTGGAGTTCAGCGTGTGTACATAGATGTTCGGGCCACCGCTCTTAGGCCTGTAGCGTATCCTGAGCCTGTAGCTCTGCCAGTCCGTGCAGTTGGAGCAGGACACCATCTCGCGCCACTTGCCCTGGGCGGGCATCCAAGCCTCTAGGTCATACTTCTTAGCCGCCACCACGCCCAGATCGCCCGTGCAGATGTTCACGACCCTGTAAGGCACGCCCAAGCCGCGCCAGAGCTCCTCGGCGTTCTTTATCATCCGTTCATGCCAATCCCAGGATTCCTCGGGCTTACAGAACACGAATTGCTCTACTTTGTGAAACTGGTGGACGCGGAAGATGCCCTTCGTGTCCTTGCCGTGAGCTCCAGCCTCCTTTCGGAAGCAGGGGCTTATACCCACGAGGAGGATAGGTAGATCGTCCTCATCTAATATTTCTCCCATGTAGAGGGCTGCCATCGGGTGCTCGCTCGTGGCTATAAGGTAGAGGTCCTCGCCCTCTACCTTATAGATGGCGTCTTCAAAATCGCTGAGGGCCGTAACGCCTTCGTAAGGCGTCCTGCGGAGCATATAAGGCGGTATACAGGGCCTGAAGCCCCAGCGGGCCATGTTATCGAGCGCGTAGAGGAGGAGCGCTATATCGAGCCATACCAGGTCATTGAAGAGGTAATAGAAGCGTGAGCCAGCCGCGCGAGCGGCCCTTAACGTATCGCCCATGCCGAGTACCTCAAGCATGTCCGCGTGGCCCATGGGCCGCCAATCTATGACCTCATAATCCACCTTAAAGCCCCTGCGTTCCGTCTCGGCCAAGAAGAGCTCTAAGTGGCCTTCCCAGACGCGATGACGGCCGAAGAAGCGCACTGGCACGTTATCGCTCTCATCAGCCCCCACGGGCACAGTCTCGTGGACCACGTTCGGTATGGAGAGCAATAGCTCGTTGCGCTTAGCCTCATACTGCTTTACGAGTGCTTCTTGCTCTTCTATGCGCTTGAGGAGCTCCCTGGCCTCCCTTATCTTAGCCTCCCGCTCTGGCCCCTTGAGGCGCGCTATCTGGCGTGATATGACGTTGTGCTGGTGCCTGAGCTCATTCAGCTCCGCCAGGGCCTTGCGCCAGAGCTGGTCATACTTTATGGCCTCGTCTACTACACCCGGGTCCAGGCCGCGCCTCTCCTGGCTCCAGCGTAGCTTATCCGGGTTATTCCTCAGCAAGTAGAGTATGCTCCACATAACGTATCACCCTCATGGCATAGGCTAGGCCAACTAGCGACGAACAAACACATCAACTTTGGCAAGCCGATTGGCAGTCCATCGCCGACCTCTCCTGGCCACAGAGGGCTATTTAAGTATTGGCCTCAGACTCCTACCGCTCCCGCTTTACGCGCTGCTCAAGCGAGGTGCCTACCGGTGCCCTATGCGGCCTGCCCTTCTAAGCGGCTCACGCCGCTATTCAACGAGCTCGTTCGGGCACGGGGACGCGGCTTCCATGTTCATCGCGCCACCAACGCCCAAGCTCTGCCCTCACGGCAGGATGGGTGAGCATTTCCAAATCGAAGACAGGACCGTCCTTACAGACGCGATACGGCCCTATGGAGCAGTGGCCGCAAAGACCCATACCGCACTTGACGAGCCTTTCAAGGCTCAGCTGGACATGCTTTAGGCCAACTTGAAGTGCCAAATCTAGCAACTTAACCAACATAGGCTCGCGGCCACAAGCGTAGAGCGCATCAAACTCGCCCGTGGCCAACAAGCGCTCAGCCAAATCGGTGGCTAAGCCCCTGGAACCCAGGGAGCCATCCTCTGTGGCTATTTTAACGCCACAAGGTCCAAGGGCTCCTCTAGCCCTGTTCAAGAAGAGCAGCTCGCCTTCTGTCTTGGCCGCCAGCAAAAGGGTGGGCTTGAGGCCGGCCTTAGCCATGAGCTCGGCTAGGGGTAAGATGGGTGCCGCCCCCGTCCCGGCCCCGATCAGAAGGGGCTTCTCCACGCCGGGTTCTAGCGTGAAACCGCGCCCAAAGGGACCTCTTAGGCCCAGCTTAGCCCCGGGGACGAGACCAGCCAGCGCTCTAGTGGTCGGCCCCACGGCCCTCACCGTTATACTGGCCAAGCCATCGGGCCTTATGGTGGAGAGGCTCATGGGCACTTCCTCTAAGCCCGGCACATAAACCATGACGAACTGACCCGGTTGTGCGGACGCGCAGAGCTCATCCCTGAAGTAGATCGTGACCGTCTGGCCGAACTCACGCACGATCTGGAGGACTTCTACGACCCTCAAGCGGCCGGGCGCCTGCCTCATGGCAGCCCTAATTAGCCCGGCAGGCCCTTATGGCTTCCGGTGGCACGCTTGGCTAAGCCTGATCTAACCGTGGAGCTGGCGGGCCTCAGGCTCCGTAACCCCGTCATGCTGGCGGCCGGCATACTAGGCTTGACGGCTGGCACCCTTAAGCGCGCTTACGATGCAGGTGCTGGCGCGGTCGTGACGAAGTCCATAGGACCTGAGCCCCGCGCTGGCTTCAGCACGCCTATCCTAGTAGAGCTCGATTGCGGCTTATTGAACGCGGTCGGCTTATCTAATCCAGGCGCTGAACAGTTCACCCGCGAGATTGAGGCCCTCAAAGCGGAGGGCGTGCCAGTGATAGCCAGTGTCTTCGGCTTCGAGCCAGGGGAATACGCGCGTGTAGCCTCTAGGCTAGCGGAGGCGGGTGCTATCGCAATTGAGCTGAACTGTAGCTGCCCGCACGTCTCGGGCGTGCGCGAGATAGGCTCTAGGCCCGAGCTGGTAGAGGAGGTCGTGAGGACCGTGAAAGACGCCGTGCCCGATAAGCCCGTCTTTGTGAAGCTGAGCCCTAACGTGACCGATATCACGCGGATAGGACTAGCTGCCGAGAAAGCTGGCGCCGATGGCGTGGTAGCCATAAATACGGTGAGGGCGCTGGCCATAGACGTGGAGCTCCGCAGGCCCGTGCTTTCCGCTGGCTTCGGGGGCCTCTCCGGGCCAGCCATAAAGCCTATCGCAGTCCGGGCCGTCTGCGAGCTCTACACGGCCCTTGACGTGCCAGTGATTGGCTGTGGAGGCATCATGGGCTGGCGCGACGTGGTTGAGTTCATCCTAGCCGGTGCCTCGGCCGTGCAAGTAGGGTCAGCTGTCTATTACCGCGGCTTAGGCGTGTTCTGCGCTATCACGAGCGGGCTAGAGGCCTATATGGAGCGCATGGGCTACTCGCGTGTAGCGGACATGGTGGGCGAGGGCGTGAGAAAGTTAGCCCGGGGCAAGCGTACTTGACCGTGGCCCGGCCAAAGGGTATATAAGGGCCTGACTATAAAGGCCGATAAGAGGTTAAGATGATGAGTGGGCGAGCGGCTGAGGTGGTGATCTGTCCATTCGGTATATTGGCTTTCGATGAGAACGGCGAGCTAATCAGGCACGCGGTCTTCCCGAAGGATCCTAAGCTAGCGGCCCGTAGGCTCCTCTCCCTCATGGACGGGAGGCCCACTAAGGAGCTGCTGGGCTTAGTGAAGGCCCTGAGCGGCCAGGGCTTCGATACCTTTTACTTCGAGAACCCGGAGTTAGCCAAGAACGTCAGTGAGGAGTTAGGGGTGGGCACCTCCGCCAGGGCGCCTCTCAAGGCCGCTGAACTCGTGAGGACCGATATGGAGGGGTTCGCGTCCAAGGTGGGCTTCTTAGAGCCCGGTGAGGACTTGAGCAAGTGGCTCCACGACGTCAATATGGAGATGACGAGGGCGCTTGTGAGGCGCTCGCTTGAGAGGCGCGACCTGGTGGTGGCACAGGCCATCAACATGATAGATGATATAGACCGCATTCTCAACCTCATGGCCAGCAGGATAAGGGAGTGGTATAACATTCACTTCCCGGAGCTGAACAGGTTAGTGGACGACCACGAGCGCTTCATAAAGCTCGTGAGGGAGCTGGGGCACCGAGACAACTTCACCGTGGAGCGCCTGACCAAGCTCGGCCTGCCTAAGGACAAGGCCAAGAAGATAGCAGAGGCGGCCGTGAGCTCCGTGGGCGCCGATTTAAGGGAGGAAGACCTAGAACGCATGAGGGAGGCCTGTGCCAGGGCGCTGGAGCTCTACGCCATGAGACGCTCCCTTGAGCGCTACATAGAGGCCGTGATGGAGGAGATCGCGCCCAACCTGAAGGCCGTGGCAGGCCCGTTGCTTGGAGCCAGGCTTATCTCCCTAGCCGGCGGCCTCGAGAAGCTGGCCAAACTGCCCTCCAGCACCGTCCAGGTGCTCGGGGCTGAGAAAGCGCTCTTCAGGGCGCTGAGGACGGGTGCTAAGCCTCCTAAGCACGGCGTGATATTCCAGCATTACTACGTGAAGGGCTCCAAGAAGTGGCAGAGGGGCAAGATAGCCCGTGCTCTCGCGGGCAAGATCTCCATAGCGGCCCGCATAGATGCCTTCAGCGGCCGTTACGTGGGAGATGAGCTTAAGGCCGATTTGGACAGGCGCGTGCAGGAGATAAGGGAGAAATACCCCAGCCCGCCTAAGAAGCCCGTGAGGGTCAGGCCCAGGAGAGCGCGTAGGAGGGCGAGAAAAGGTGCCAGTAGAAGTTGAGGAGCACGAGAAGTTCAAGGGCGTCTTCTGGTTGATCTTCGAGGATGGCAGCAGGAAGCTGGCCACGCGTAACCTAGCGCCAGGCAGGACGGTCTATGGCGAGAAGCTCATCAGGGTAGGCGGGGATGAGTATAGGCTCTGGGATGCCTACAGGAGCAAGTTAGCGGCCTCTATCCTGAAGGGCGTGGAGATCATGCCTATAAAACCGGGTGACAAAGTGCTTTACCTCGGCGCAGCCTCCGGCACCACGGCCTCCCACGTATCGGACATAGTGGGCCCGGAGGGCCACGTGTTCTGCGTGGAGTTCGCGCCCCGCGTCATACAGGACCTCGTGAACAACGTCTGCGCCTACAGGCCTAACATGTCGCCCATCCTGGCCGATGCCAGGCTCCCCCACCTCTACGCGCACGTAGTAGGGCAGGTGGACGCCATCTACTGCGATATCGCTCAGCCCGAGCAGGCTAAGGTGTTAGCTGATAACGCGGACCTCTTCCTCAAGGACGGCGGCTGGATCATGTTGGCCATAAAGGCCAGGAGCATAGATGTGACTAAGAAGCCATCGGAACTTTACAAGCGTGAGATAGAGGTCCTGGAATCCCGAGGCTTCACCATAGAGGACCGCGTCCACCTAGAGCCCTTCGACAAGGACCACGCTATGGTGGTCGCCCGTTATAAGCGCTGGAAGCAGCCGTGAACACGTGAAGATTAAACGTTTATTTGAGGCCCTTCCCCGGCTTGCTGAAAGGCCGAGGTGTCGCGATGAGGCATGAGCAGCTGATGGAGGAGGCGAATCGCCTCCTCGAGAAGCACGGCTTCAAATCCGCGGTTAACCGTCTTCCATCTGAAACGTGCCTCGACATCGTCGCCAGCAGCGGGCCTCACTCGCTCGTGATAAAGACCGCGAGGAATCTAGAGGACGTGGATAGGGAGCACGCAGAGGAGCTCTGCGCCATCTCCAGTTGGGCCGGGGCTAGCCCCATCGTCCTGGCCGAGCGCTTCAGGGGAGAGGAGCTAGACGACGATGCCGTTTACCTCAGGAACGGGACCTACGCCCTCTCCATAGGGGCGCTCGAGCGCACGCTTGAGGGCGACCCGCCCATCGTGGAGGTAGGCCCCATAGGCTGCTTCGTTTACATAAACGGCGAGACCGTGAGGAAGAGGCGTGAGGAGCTAGGCCTCTCAGCGGGCGAGCTAGCCAGGCTGGTGGGCGTGTCAAGGATGACCATATACTCCTATGAGAGAGGGAGGCGCCGCACCACGCCGAGCGTGGCCTACAGGCTCGAATACGTGCTGGGCATCCCCATCGTGGTGCCGGTGAACCCCCTCTCAGCCGAGACGAAGCACAAGGATGTGCTCGGGGGCGAGAGGGTACGGGAAGGTCAGCCCCTGGAGGGCTTCCTCAAGACAGTGATAGAGGTCATGCGCAAGCTCAGGCTAGCCGCTAGGGCGCTGACAAGGGCCCCCTTCGAGATGATGGCCGGGCGTGGCCGCATCAGATTAGCCGTGAACATAGTCTGCCGTGAAGACTACGAGAAGGCCAGGATAGAGTTCACGAAGAAATTCGCCGAGATAACAGGCCTTAAGCACTTGGTGGTGAAACCGGAGGGCTACGAGTGTCCAGAGGATGTGCCATCGGTCGGCATAGAAGAGCTCAAGAGCGCGAGGGGGCCTAAGGACATCGTGAGGTTGCTCACCACCTAGCGCCCCTCATTCCTTTTTTCCCGGCCGCCCACCGATCCAGGTGTCCAAGCTGGCGGTCCCGAGGCCTAGCACTATCTCCCTGATAGTCCTCCACGACTTCCTCACGAAATCAGGAAAAGAACCGTGCTCAGCATACCACTCCCTCAAGAACCTCAAGGTCCTAGGGTCTGTGGGATAGCCTGAGCCGAAATCCACGCCTAGCTCCTCCTTCAGGGCTTCAACGGCCCTGTCGCGCTCCACCTTGGCCAATATCGAGGCCGCCGACACAACGGGCCACTTAGCGTCCGCGTGGTGCTCGGCCACTATCTCCACCTGGCGCCCGTGGGCCATGTAGGAGCGTATCAGGACTGCAAAACGAGCTTCTAACACGTCGCTCGCGTCCACGTAAGCCACGTCGGGCCGTAAGGCGTCTATTATAGAGGCCATCACCTTGGCCTCGAGCTTATTCAGGGTGCCCCGGGCCACAGCCTCGTCTATCTGGCGCGGTTGGACTAGGACGATTTCGTGGGCTAAAGCCACCCTCTTTATGCCCGCGCATAATACCTCGCGCCTGGCCGGGCTCAGGAGCTTGGAATCCCTCACGCCCATCCTGACGAGTGCTTCTAGGCCCTTCTCATCCACGAGGACGCCTGCCACGGCCATAGGGCCTATCACGCAGCCTCGTCCAGCCTCGTCCAGGCCAACTATCCTCACCTCGGCTGCCCCTCCCCCGGCGCGGAGCCGAGAAACGTCTTCAGCTTGGAGACGATCAGCTCGGGTAATTTATCCCGGTTGCCGATAGTCACGGTTATTATCACAACGGACCGGCTCCTCCTTATCTCGTCTAAGAGCGGCCCCCTGGCCCGGTAGTGGATAGTGCCTAAGACGGGCTTAGGGCTCGCCAGGGCCTCTCTCACGGCTTCCACGAACTTGGGCGAGAAGAGCTCCATAGGCCCTACCTCATCTATGACCACGAGGTCGGCTTCGTTGACGGCCTCTTCTATGGCCCTCACGCCCACGCCCTCTAAATCAGCTAGGTTCACGCGGTAACGGCCCAGCCTCGGCCCGGTGGGCTGGTCAACGTGCGCCAGCCAGCCCTTGCGGCCAGTGGCCAGGTCTATTATCTCGAAGCCCACCCTCCGGCCTCCCTCCCTGACCTCCCGGCTCACCATACCGCCCACGGCCACGCCCTCACGCCTCAGGGCTTCAACCGCTTTCAGCAGCACAGTCGTCTTGCCCACGCCCGGCCTACCCGTGAGGAAGAGCGCTCGCCCCATGGCCGCACACCTTGCTTTTAGACTGGGAGGCCTTTAAGGTGAGCGGGCAGACATGCGGCCCGGGGACCTAGGCTTCCCGCTCAAGCCCGTGCGCGAGGGGCTAGCCGAGGTCTTAGTGCCAGCTGAGGAAATAAGGGCGCCCAGGAAGGCGCCCGTCTTCTACAACCCTGTCATGACGTTGAACAGGGATATCGCGGTCCTGGCCTTGCGGGTCTTCGCGAGACAAGCTAGCAGGCCCGTGAGGGCTTGCGAGCCCCTCTGCGGCTGCGGCATCAGGGGTATCAGGTTCGCGTTGGAGGTCCCCGGCGTGACCGAGATAGTGATGGGCGACCTAAACCCAAATGCCGTCAAATTATCGCAGGAGAACGCGCGCCGGAACGGCGTGGAAAAGCGTGTGGAGGTAATGCTCTCGGATGCCAACGTCCTCATGACCTCTTACTCCGCGCCCGGCGGGAGGTTTGATTACGTGGATCTAGATCCCTTCGGCTCGCCAGCGCCTTTCATGGACTCCGCCGTGCGGGCCATCAGGAGTGGCGGCCTCCTGGCCCTGACGGCTACTGACATGGCTCCCCTCTGCGGCGTGCACGTGAGGGCCTGTATGCGCAAGTACGGGGCCGTGCCAGTTAAGGTGGGCTACGCCAAGGAGCTGGCCGTGAGGATAATGTTGGGCGCCCTGGCCCGCGTGGCGGCAGCACATGACGTGGGCATAAGGCCCCTCTTGGCCCACGCCACCGACCACTACGCGCGTGCTTACTGCCTCCTCGTGAGAGGGCAGGGGAAGGCGAACGAGAGCGTCGCCAAGTTGGGCTACGTACTCCACTGCCCATCCTGCCACGAGAGGGAGGTCATACCCGGCCTAGCGGCCCAGCTAGAAGCCAAGTGCCCGGTCTGCGGCTACCCCTCCCGCTTGATGGCCGGCCCCCTCTGGGTAGGCGAGTTATTCGACGCCTCTTTCTGCCACGAGGTCGCTGAGGAAGCCGCGCGCGTGCCCTGGATAAGCCGCAGAGCGGGGCGCTTGTTAGAGCTCGTAGCGGGCGAGGCCGGTGGACCGCCCACTTACTACGCGCTGGCCAAGCTCTGCGACGCGCTCGAGCTGAGCGTGCCGCCCGTCAGGGAGCTGGTCGGGGCCCTCAGGGAGCGGGGCTGGTGGGCCGCTAGGACGCACTTCGACCCCCAGGGCGTCCGCACAAATGCGCCAGCGAACGAGGTAATCAGAGCTATTAAAGAGCTCCTCGGGAGACGAGGGCTGAAGAAAAGCCCTTAACGGTCCCCCTGCCCTCAGGGAGCTAGTTTGTAGCCTATCTTGCGCAGAAATTCCTTGCGCTCCTTGACGTCCTCCGGCCCCTCCACGCCTTTCGTGCGGAAACCATCTATCACGCCCAGCAGTGCCCTATTGCCATCGTCATCCTCGAAGACCACGGCCTTAACGGGGTTAGCCGTCGCGCACAGGATAGTGCATACCTCAGGCACCCTCTTAATGGCGTTGAGCACGTTGATCGGGTAAGCGTTGCGCAGGAGGATGACGAAGGTATGGCCGGCGGCTATCTTAAGCGCGTTCTCCGTGGCCACCTTCACCAGCTCCTCGTCCGTGCCCTCACGCCTGACTAAGCAAGGCCCGGAGGCCTCGCAGAAGGCTATACCGAACTTTATGCCTGGCACGCTGTTCACTAAGGCCTCGTAGAGGTCCTCCACGGATTTTATGAAGTGCGTTATGCCTATAATGATGTTACAGCCCTCAGGGATTTCGAGCGAGACCGCCTCCAGTTTCAAGGTCCCACGCCCGAGCGCTAGCTCGCCCCGCGGGCCTTATTTGCCTTCCCGCTCCCAGGCGCTCATACCAGCTCAACGCGCCTCCTGACCTTGGGCACCTGGGAGCGCAGCACGCCGCCCCTATAGAGGCCGCAGCCGAGGGGGCGCCCCTTATAGCGCACGACCACGTACCCTTCCTCGAGGCCCTCAAATGGGCCCTTTATGGCCTCTCCGGCCACAAAAGCCCTCATCTGGCGCTCGTCTAGATCCACCACGTTCTTGCGCGCGTACCGACCGAAGACCTGTATGGCGTTGGTAGTGGGCTTCCAGCCCAGCTTGCCCTTGCGCATGATAACCATGCCGAGCGCCTCGAGCCTGAGGCCCGTAGGCAGGCGCTCGAAGCGCCTAACGGCCCAGATGGTCCCCTTGCCCTTTAGGTAAAAATCATAGGGCTCGAAGACCTCCTCCGGCACGCCGAAACGCTCGGACCACCAGGCGATTACCTGGCGCCTATCGGCCTTGGTGAAGGCCATCAGCTATCCTGTCCCCCGCTCCCTCGGCTGGCCTTGCCAACCCGGGCTTAAAGGTGCTAGCGCCGCCTGAGGCAAGATTTTTATTCAGCATGAACTCATGCCACGCGAGGCGGTGGTCCTTATTGTGGCGCAGGGCGTGAAGCGCGGCCCGCTCGTGGACCCCTGGGGCGCTGTCCTCGTGGAAGACTACGTGCGCGTCATGGAACAATTCGGCCTCGAGCCCTTCACGGACGAGTTCCTCAGGGCCCTGCCGAACCCGAACAAGCTCATGAGGCGTAAGGTGGTCTTCTGCCACCGCGACCTCTGGGTGATAGCCGAGGCCATTAGGGAGCGGAGGCCCTTCTACGTGCTGACGGGCATCATGCCTTCCGCGCCCAAGATCCACTTGGGCACGCGCATGGTCATCGAGAACTTCAAGTATTTCCAGGAGGCAGGCGCTACCGAGGCTTTCTTGCTCGTGGCGGATGTTGAGGCCGTGGCCACGCGCGGCCTGACGCTCCAAGAGGCCCGCAGAAGGGCGCTCGAGTTCCACATACCTGCTTACCTGGCCTTAGGCGTGGACCCAGATAAGACAAAATTCTACTTCCAATCGGAGAACCGCACTGTGCTGCGCTTAGCGGCCTGTTTCTCTGGCCGCGTTACCTTAGCCCAGATGGAGGCCATCTACGGCACCGTCACGCCAGGGAAGGTCATAGCGGCCCTGCTGGACGCGGCAGATGTACTTTACCCACAGACGCGCGCTAAGGGCGTGCCGGGCGTTATACCGGTCGGCATAGACCAGGACCCGCACATGAGGCTGGTGAGGGATATCGTGAAGCGTGTGAAGAGCGAGTTCAGCTTCATCCCGCCGGCCAGCGTCTACCACAAGTTCACGCCCTCCCTCGATGGCTCGCTGAAGATGAGCAAGTCAGTGCCAGAATCGTGCATAGAGTTGCCAGAGGACCCGAAAAGCGTGGAACGCAAGATATGGAAGGCCTTCACGGGGGGCAGAGGTTCCCTGGCGGAGCAGAGGGAGAAGGGCGGGAGACCGGAGGTCTGCGTGGTCTTCGAGCTCTTTAAACAGCACCTTATAGAAGATGACCGCGAGCTAGACCGCATCTACGAGGAATGCCGCTCGGGAGCCCGCATCTGTGGTGAGTGCAAGACCTATGCCACGGAGCTCATGGTAGAGCTCATGGAGACCTTCCAGGCCGAGATGGACGAGGCCAGGGCGCTCGTGAAGGAGCTGGAGTTCATTAAGGAATAGAGCAAGCTCCTGCCGGGCGAGCCCATCCCTCACCCGTTTTATGACACCGGGTGCTGACAATAGTGCCTACCGGTTTTAAACTTGGCTAGCTTACAGGCGAGGGCAGGAAGCGACACAGCATGCTGTCGGTAGTAGTGTTGGCCGGCGGGCAGGGGAGCCGGTTGGGCCAAGCTGGTAAGCCCAAGGCCTTCGTGGAGCTCTGCGGGAGACCCATGATAGCTTACGTCCTAGATACGGCAAGCGAGCTCTCCCGCGATATAGTAGTGGTGGCTAGCTCACGCGAACAGGCGGAGGCCATAGAGGCTTCAGGCGTACTAGGGGCCTCGAGGGCCAGGCTGGTGCTCGACGAGGGTGCCTTAGGGCCTTCCTGCCCCCTCTTAGGCCTCGTATCCGGCTTATCAGCTGTCAGGGGCGAGATAGCGTTGGCCTTGGCCTGCGATACACCGCTGGCCTCGCACCGCGTGTTGGCCTTCTTGGCCGACGTCATCAGCTACACGAACGCGGCAGTGCCACGTTGGCCGAACGGCTACATAGAGCCCCTCCAAGCCGCTTACAGGGCGCGTAAAGCTGCCGAGGCCGGGAGACGCCTGCTGGAGGCCGCGAAAAACGGCGGCCCCCTGAACATGCGCGCCTTCCTCAGGGAGCTGGGGCGAGTACGCTATATCTCCACGCGCGTGCTGGAGGACCTAGACCCAGGCCTGGCCACCTTCCTGAACGTCAACACGCCCGCCGATCTCAAGCGGGCCGAGATAATGCTTAAGGCCAGGGGGGCCTGTAAGGCGGCACGTTAAGAAGGGCTCAGAGAGGGTCCCGTAGGGCTCCGGTCATCGGTGCCCCGCCTCTCAAGTTCCGACGCTCATCACAGCCGAGGAGGCTAAGGGCGGCGCAGCTAATAAACTGATGGGCGGAGCGGGCTGGGCTCTGCCCTCACACGGTTCCTCACGGGCTGGCCAGGCCCGGCCTGGCCCCTTAGCTTATCCGGTGCTCTTCACGGCCCAGCTGGCTCGCTGAAACCCGACACATCATGGCCCCACCGAGCGGCCCGTGAGAGGGCTCGAGGGCTCAGTGCCGGGAGTAGTGCTCATCGCCGAACGGAGGAAAGGCTACCGCCCTTAAAAAGTCACCTGCGAGGGGCTCGGGAGCTCACCCGCTCCATCACCCCTCAGCTAATCTAGCCTTCTTCACAGCCCCGCAGAGAGGAGTCGGATGGGCCCTTTATTCGCCTTTCGCCCAAGAGGACAACTTAGCCCGAGGAGAGGTTGAAGGGCTTGCCCTCGCGGGTTATCTCCTCCGGTAGCTCGCCCGCGTGCTTCTTCAGGAAGGCTAACTCCGGCTCGCGTATCTCCCTCCGCTGCCTTATGTGGTCCGGGAGCATACGTGGTATCTCATCTATTATCGGGTACCAACGGCCACAGGACCGGCAGTAGAGGATGCCCTCTACTACCTCACGTGCAAAACAGGCCCGGCAATCCGGCTCACTCGATAGCTCCTTTAGAGGTTTGCGCTCTAGGCCGCAGTACTCGCTGCACTTGAAGCCCTCCGGGGCTTCAACATCCTTGAGCTCCCGCTCCGAGAGGACTATCAGCTCCAGCGGGAAGGCCTTGCACTCAGGACAGGCTAATACATCCATTAACCGGTACTTCATCTCTAGCCACCCGGAGGCGCCCCACGCCTTTTTAGCTTTTCTGATGAGGCTCAGAGGCCGCCGCCTTGGCCAGGTAAATACGTGTGCCCGCCCGCCCCTCTAGGGCCTCGAGGGCATCCTCCAGGTGCGCTATGATGGCTAGCTCCCCCCCGGCCTCGAGGAACCTTATGCAGGCCTCTACCTTAGGCCCCATGCTGCCGCGGGGAAAGTGGCCCTCGGCCATGTAGCGCTTGGCCTCCTCCACGCTCATGGCATCTATATCGCGCTCGTCCGGTTGGCCGTAATTGAGCTTCACTTTCCTGACGTCCGTGAGGATGAGGAGCACATCGGCGCCTACTACTTCAGCTAGCCTCTCACCAGCCAGGTCCTTGTCTATCACGGCCTCAACGCCTTCCAGGCGCCCGCCGCGCTCCACCACGGGCACGCCACCGCCGCCGGCAGCGATAACTATCATGCCCATATCCACCATGGCCTTTATGGCGCTGCCCTCCACTATGGCTAATGGATCGGGCGAGGGAACCACGCGCCTGTAGGCCCGCTCGTGGCCAGGCCGAACGCGCTTGATAGCATAGCCCTTCTCCTGGGCTAAGCGCTCGGCTTCCTCACGCGTGTAAAAAGGACCTACGGGCTTGCTTGGGTCCCGGAAATCCGGGTCATCAGGCCTTACTAACACCTGCGTCACAACCGTGACCACCGGCTTCTTTATCCCCCTGGCCCTGAGGGCATTCTGGAGGCTCTGCTGGAGCATGTAGCCTATCTGGCCCTGCGTCATGGCGTTTAGCACATCGAGGGGCTGGGGAGGCACGCCGCGCCTCACGCCTTCCTCCTGCTGGATAAGAAGATCGCCCACTTGAGGCCCATTGCCGTGCGTTATGACAAGCTCGTAGCCGCGAGCCACCATCTCGGCTAATTGCTCGGCTGTCTGCCGGACTGTTCTGAGCTGCGCTTCATAAGTGCCGATTTCATCTGGCTTCTTGATGGCGTTCCCTCCCAGGGCCACTAACACCCGCTTGCCCAAGATGGGTACCTCCAGCTAGTAGCGATTATCCTAATGAGCATGTCATCTTAAAAAGTATTCGCTTCGCACGCTCACGGTCATAACCTCCTTAAAAAGCGGGGCGGCCCATGGGCCATCCCCGGCTTAATGGGCGCTGCTGCTCACTACGCGCTCCTTCCGCTCGCACCAGACGAGCATGTAGTACGCTATAGGCCAGGCGTCCCGGCCCCAGCGGGCTACCAAGGACCTTATCTGCTCGCCCCTCGGGTCCTCGAGGCCGTAAAGGCACGAAAAAGCCCGCCTCACGCCTAGGTCATCAGCTGGCACTACCTCCCAGCGCTTAAGGCCGATGGCCAGGAAGAACTCCGCCGTCCATCTCCCCACGCCCCGGAGGCGCATAAGGTCACGGATAGCTTCTTCTGTGGGTTTCGCTGCCAAATCAGCTAGGTCAAAACCGGAGAGCAACGCTTCCGCTACCCCGAGGATGTAAGAGGCCTTATTCCTGCTGAGGCCGAGAGCCCTGAGAGCTTCTGGGCCAGCGCTTGCTATGGTTTCTAAGCGCGGGAAGGCATATAGAGTGCGATTACGAACCCTGACGGGCGTGCCGAGGCCCTTGACGAAGCGCTCTATGATGGAGAAAGCTGCTTTAAGCGATATCTGCTGGAAGATAATGGCGTCCATAAGGCCCTCCACGGGCCCGAAGGCTGTCCAGGGCATCATACCCCTCAGCGGCCCGAGCATGGGCCTCAGGGCGGGGTCGGCCTCCATCTTGGCGTAAGCACCCGTCAAATCGTCTTGGGCACAGAGGAACCTGCAGAGGGCTTTGAGGGCCTCCTCGGCCTCGGGCACGCCATGAGCTAAGACCTCTACGCGGAGCCTAGGCTCCTCTACGGGCCCTATTTGCTCGACACGGAGGGGCACGAGCGAGCCATCCGCTGTCTCAACCACGCGCCACAGATAACGGCCATCGTAGACGGACGGAAAAGCTGGCTCGGTGCCCATGAAGGTGAGGTGGAGGCTGAAGGGCGCCCTAGGCTCGATCTCGTAGACCACGCGGGCCCCCATGGCCTAACCCAGGCACCTGAGGAGTTCTACCCTGAGGCGGTACTTCAGGGCCTTTATGAACTCGGGTGGCCCCTCTGCTTCCACGCTCAACCTGGTGACGGGGATAGTGCCCAGCGTTTCCAGCCCGGGGACCACAGCCCTATGGCTAACTAGGGAGGCCCTAACACGCCTATCGCCTAATGAGGCCCTTATAGTCCAGAGGCCTTCCTCGCCAGCTAACGAGATATCGAGGCCCAGCTTCCTGAGTGCCCTGAGCACGTCTTCTAGGAGGTAGGCGGGCTTTATCATATAGATCGTGCGTTCCTCGCGGTAAGAGATGTGCCTTGACACGCTTAGGCCTCCAACCTGGAGATAAGGTCTTCTTTCGCTTTCACGGCCATCTCAAGGATGTCCTCTAGGTCCATAGTCTTGAGCTCGCCGTCTTCTACCACGAGCTCGCCGTCCACGAACACGTCCTTAACATCTGAGGACCTAGCGGCATAGACTAAGTGGCTCTCCTCGCTGTACAAGGGCGTGAGGTGAGGTTTCTTCAAGTCCACCACTATTATATCTGCTTTCATCCCCGGCTCCAACATGCCTATCTGGTCGTCCCAGCAGAGCGCCCTGGCGCCGTTTACCGTGGCCATCTCGAGTACCGCTCGCGCCGGCAGGGCTGTTGGATCACCATGCGCGACCTTTTGGAGCAGGGCCGCGACCTTCATGGTCTCAAACATGTCGGCCGTGTTGTTAGAGCACGGGCCATCTGTGCCTAGGGCCACCACCACGCCGGCCCTCAGCAGGTCCACTACCGGGCTAATGCCGGAAGCGAGCTTCATGTTAGATACCGGGTTGTGGACAGCTTTCACACCTCTCTCGGCCATTACAGCTATATCCCGGTCAGTTAGGGCCACGCAGTGCGCGGCCACCACATCTGGCCCTAGCACATCTAGGCTATCCAAGTAAGCCAGGACGCCTTCCCGGACCTCAACACCGAAGGCATCCCTTATTTTATCGGGCTCATCTGCTGTCTCGGCCACGTGGATATGGAACGTTATACGGCCCTTATCACCGTAGCGCTCGTTATACTCGTCCGCCAGCCGCCTAAGCTCCACCATGTAATCCGGGTCAACCGTATAAGGCGCGTGTGGGTCCACGCTCGCCCTCACGCGCCCATCGGCCGCGCCGTGCCAACGTCTGATCAAGTCCTCAAGGGCTCTCCGGTCTTCTTCCTTGCGCCAGGAGAAGCAGACATGGCCTACCACCCCCCTCATGCCTAGCTCGGCTATGGCACGGGCCTCGTTCCACTCCGAGTGGGCGTAATGGTACATGGTGTTCACGGTCGTGACGCCCCCAAGGAGCGATTCAGCACACGTTAGGAGGGAGCCCACATACATATCGCGCCCCGTCATCTTGGCCTCTAGGGGCCAGATGTGCTCTTCTAGCCACACCTTTAATGGGTAATCATCCGCGTAGCCCCTGAGGAGGCCCATGGAGATGTGCTGGTGGGCATTTATCAGGCCCGGCATTATTATACAACTCCGCGCGTCAAAACGCTCATAACGCCTGAACTTGGGCTTGAGCTCCCGGGTAGAACCCACAGCTATTATCCTATCATCTTCTATGACCACGGCTCCCTCCCTTATGGCACCCTCCTGGCCCATGGTCAGGACCGTACCGCCCTCTATTATGATCTCCATGCCCGGCTCCCGATGTTGCTGAGGCATTTGATGGCTTAAGCCTGGCGCCTAGAAGCGCACATTACCTCGGCCAGCAGGCGGGCGGCCAAGAGGGCCGTCTGCCCGTGATCGTAAGCAGGCGTGAGCTCGACCACGTCCATGGCCGCGAGGCCCCGGCGGCTTAAGGCCAGCAGCAGCCCTAACACCTCCTCGGGCGTCAAGCCGAAAGGCTCAGGCGTCTGAACGGCAGGCGCGAAAGCCGGATCAAGCACGTCTAGATCTAAACTTACGTACAAGGGCCCTTTAAGGGCCAGGACGCGATCTAACCGCCCTAGAACGCGCCCAATGCCTACCTCATGTACCTCTCGGGACGATATGATCAACAGGCCCGCCTCTGAGGCAAACCTGAGGCCCTCCCTGGAGGCCACCCTAGCGCCTACCACGGCCAGCCTCTCCGGGCCGATTTCCTCCACGAGCCTCCTGACCACCGTGGCATGGCAGACGCGCCGGCCCCCGAGCTCTTCCCTCAGGTCCAGGTGGGCGTCAAATACCACGACCTTCGGCGGCTCCCTTATGGCTCTCCCAAGCCCTAGCGCCGAGCCGAGCGTTATCGTGTGCTCGCCCCCGGCCACGGCCAATTTCTTGCCGGCCGCGATCACCTCGGCTGCTATCAGCTCGAGCCTCTCTAGAACCTCGGCCACACCCCCCGTGGTGTGGAGATCGCCGAGGTCACAGACCGAGATAGCGCTTAAGTCCGAGCCGGTGAGGAGGCCGTGGACCTCTAAGCCTAACGATGCCTGCCTTATGGCTATCGGGCCTAGCCTGGAGCCGGGCCTGAAAGTGCTCGTGATATCAAGAGGAACACCTAGGAAAGCCCATTCTGCTTCTTCAAAGGGCTTCTCGGAGGCCAGGAAGGCCGCTGGCGGGCTTGTGAAGAGCTCTTTGTAGGACATGCCCTACTGCCCTTGAGGCCAGAGCCTTTTAAGCCGTGCGGGGCAGGCCGGGCGGGGCAGGTGATCTCATGGGCGAGAGAGTTAGGAAGGTGCTCGCTGTAGCCCACGCGGTGGCGGCTGGCATGCTGATGTCGGCGCTGGTGCTACAGGGGCCTTACATGCCCCATGTAGCTATATTAGTCGTCCTACACGCCGCTACCTGCCTTGGCCTCCTCAGGCCCCAGCCGTGGGTGCCATGGGTCATGGGCGTGCTGTCCGGCGCCGGCTTAGTGTTCGCGGCCCTCTCGCTCTACACACCCATACAACTCCTCGGCCTAGCCATCGAGACCTACTTACTGTTGACCGGCCTCTCAGCTTACACGGGCCTCCTGATCGCCTCGTTCAGCTACGCCATATTCAGGCGGGGTGAGTTCTCGGCCTGATGGGCCTGCGGGCGTGGAAAAAGGCTTAAAGCTCCTCATGGCGTAGATAGGCCTGAGGGTCCATATTGGCCGAGATCGCCCTGGCTGACGTGATGTCCTGGCTTAAGTCAAGATTGGCCTCCGCCGTCAAGCCCCTTAGTAAAGAGTGGAAGAGGTTGAGGAAAGACGCCCTTAGCACCCTAAAGGAGGTGAAAGATGCTTGCGAGCGGATAAGGGAGGAAGGGGAGAAATGCCTAGCCGACAAAGACCACAGGAAGCACAGGCCGGGCCGGGCGGCCCTGAGGTTCCATAAAATGATAGCGGGCGTATTAGATAGCGTTGACGTGCCCAAAGAGCTCTCAACGGAGAACATAATCGCCCTCCAGAAGGCCCTAGCCCGCGTTTACAACGCGATCGGTAGGGAGTGGTCGGGCCTGCTGTCCAAGATGGAACCCTACATGATAAGGGCCAGGAGGAAGCTTAAGGGGGCCTGGCGGAGGGTAGGCGAGATCGTGCGAGAGCTAGACGACCTGCTGGCCAGGTGTAGGCCGCTCGAGTTAGAAGACGAGGTAGCTTCCCAAGTGGCCAAGGTAGAGCGGTTATTTTCTAATCTCAAGTCGGTGGAAGCCGAGTTCAACGCGACGAGCATGAGGAGGGGGGAGGCCAGGAAGAAGTTAGAAGAGCTTTTGAAAGCCAAGAAAGCCCTAGAGTCTTCAGAGGCCCTTAAGGAGCTAAGGGAAGCCGAAGAAGCCGTTAGGGCGCTCTCCATAGAGGTCAGATCGGAGTTCAGGCACGCTTGGAAGCCCTTGGTGAAACTCAAGACGTCAGCTGAGGCAGGCCCCATGAGCTTGAGCAGTGGGGAAGCGGACACGCTACGTGCTTACTTATCGGACCCGCTAGCCGCCCTCGCCAGGGAAGAAGAGGGCTATCCAGCCCTCAGGTCACTATTGACAAAGCTGAGGGAGGCGTTAGAGAGAGGTTCTATCACATTAAAGGCCAGCAAAGCCGAGAAGCTGAGAAAGTGGTTAAACGGCGCCCTCTCAGGCTCTCTCTCTGGCCTCCAGGAGAAGTGCAAACGGGCCTTCGGGGAGCTAGAGGCTTTAAGGAGTTCGGAGGCCGTGAGGAAGAGGCTGAAGGAACTAGAGGCCCTCGAGAAGAGGATATCCGAGGTCAAGAGGGAGATAGAGCTCTTAGAGGGCCGCGAGAACTCCCTCGCCAATAAGAGGGAAAGCTTGCAGAGGAAGCTGGAAGGGGAGCTAAAGGCCCTGGAGGAGCTCTTAGCGGATATAACGGGCGAGGAAGTGAAGGTGATCTTAGGCTGATGGCGCTCAAATAACCACGCCGTAGCCTATGAGCCTCCAGCGCCCTATCCTGCGGCTGAGGGCCACCCTAGCCCCGTCCTCAGCGCACACGGGCCTGCCCAGCTTCAGCTCCACCGTATCGCCTGAGACACGCGTGACCACGCCAGCCGTGACGGCTGTAGCCACGTCTAAGAGGAGCGTCTCGCCTTTCTTTATGGCCTCCACCTTCACCATGTCCTTTGTCCCCACGGCCCTCTCGAAGAGCCGGGCTTCTATGGTGAGCTCGTGCCTCACGGGCGGGAGCGTATCCGGCTTGCCAGCCATGTTGCCTACCAAGCCGTCTGCCTTCGTGAGAGCGGGGTCCAGCTTGGTGCCCACGCCCACCAGGCCTCCACAAGTGGCCTCCTCTACTGGCCTGCCGCCAGCGTGGAGGCTGATGATCTCCGTGAAGAGGGGCTCGTATTTCGGGCCTACCTTCACGCCCGGCCTAATCTCTATCTCATCGCCCACCCTGAACTTGCCCTGGATGATGGAGCCTCCTATCACGCCCCCCACGAGCTTGCGGGCTGGCGTCCCGGGCTTGTTCACGTCAAAGGAGCGGACCACATACATGCGCGGCGGTTTATTCGGGTCGCGCTTGGGCGTAGGGATATAACGCTCTATAGCCCAGAGGAGCGCATCTATATTCACTTTCCTTTGTGCGGATACAGGGATAATAGGTGCGCCTTCAGCTATAGTGCCTTCTACGAACTTCGATATCTCTTGATAGCTCTCTAAAGCGCGTTCTTTATTCACAATATCGATCTTGTTCTGAGCTATCACCACGTGATTAATGCCCATTATCTCTAGAGCCGCTAAGTGCTCACGCGTCTGTGGCTGGGGACAGGGCTCGTCGGCTGCTATGACGAGCACGGCCCCGTCCATCACGGCCGCACCCGAGAGCATCGTCGCCATGAGGGCCTCGTGGCCGGGGGCGTCCACGAAGCTGAGACCACGCTGGAACTCTGTTTCAGCCCCGCAGTGGGGGCAGACCTGGCTGGTGGAATAATTAGCCGGCTCCTCACAGACAGGGCACTTGTAAACGGGAGCATCCGCGTAGCCGAGCTTGATGGTGATACCGCGCCTCAGCTCCTCGCTGTGCCTGGCCGCCCAGACGCCCGTTATGGCCTCGACTATGGTGGTCTTGCCGTGGTCCACGTGGCCTACCATGCCTATGTTGACTTCCGGCTGCCTCGGCAGCTTAACGCTCATCGCACCACAGGCGCCCGTGCGTGGCTATAAGCGCTCCGCGTGGGCCTAGGGACGGGGCTAGGATGTGAGCGTTCAAAGACCACCGGCGAGCGTGGCCAAGAAGCTCAGGGAAGCCTGTGAGCTGGCTGTGCGTTTTTACCCACCAGCCAAGCGTGTCCTGGCCTCCTGCACCATAGTTGGCTTGCCCTTCAGTATCCTGTCAGGCCGGGAAGGGCAGGTCCACACTTACTTCTACCAGGTAGCCCTCTGGCTAGAGCGAGGCGGGCGCCTTCACCGGCCCAGCGAAACCCTTGGGGATACCAGCGAAGTAACGTGCTCTTACGCGCCCTTGATACTGATCCGAGAGGAATGCCTACGCCGCGAGCTACCTATCATGGTGGCCGCTAGCCTGCTCCACGAGGTAGAACACCTAAGACGTTACCCGATCTACACGCGTAAGGTGCTAATGCTCGTCAGGGCGGGCCTGAGCAGAGAAGAAGCTATATCAAGGGTCTTAAATGGCGAAGAACACGAAGTAGAGGGGCTGATGGCCCGCCTGGCTAATAAAAATACACGCCTGGCCGAGGCCATGGCCGATGCCGATTTGGTAGAGCGCTCCGTGGCCTTAGAGGACCTAGCGAGCGGGAGAGTAGTACCCTGGCCGACCTTCAAGCACGTGATGAACTTCTACGTCCACGCCCACAGGGCCTGGTTCAGGATCCATAAGTGCTTCGGGGAGCTGAGAGAGCTCTTGTTCTTAGACGCTAAGAGGAAAAGCCAGATATACCACCGCCTGCAGAGGAAGGCAAGAGAAGTACAAGATAAGCGCTACGAGGAGCTAAAGGAGGCGGCCAACAGGCTAGAGGTAAGTTGGCTCTTCAAATGGGGAGATACGCCTTAGAGCGTTGGCAGCTCGCCTCTCGCGGCCCTGAGGACCAAGGGCTCTTGTCCTAGCCACTCGGCAGCCGTGAGCACCCGCTTGCCCGTGCGTTTGGCCAAGCGGTAGACCTCGGCTAGCCTCTCGGCGTAACGGGCCTCCCTCAGCAAGTGATGATCTAATATTATAGGGTCCGCCTTCGTCTCGCGCACCAAGAAGCATATGTTCTCCACCGCGCGGCTGAGGTTTACCCTGTTGAGCATGTAGCCGAACAAGTAAGTAGGCGGGCCATCTAAGATAAGGGCGCCAGGGTCCTCGCGGACCAGCCAAGCCGCGTAATCCTCTATCACGGGCCCCTGGAGGTCAGAGCTGTAAATGAGCTTGGACCCGCCTCTCTCTACCACGACAGCCAATACCCAACCCACCCTGGCGTATTCAATGCCGTGGAAGAGCGGGCCCACGAACCTCACGATCGTTTTGCCTATCTCCCGCTCCTGTCCATCCACGAATTCCACGTGCGTCCCGCCCAGCTCTAGCTCGGGCACCCAGCCCCTCCTGGCCCAGAGATCCTTGGCTAGTTTCTCGAGCCAAGCACGTCCCTTCGCCAACAGCTCTTCCCTCCTGGCCCGGTAATCCCCGAAATCGCGCTTAACTGCCAGGGCCAGGTCCTTAAGCGGGTCCTTGAAGCTCGTTCGCTTAGGCGCCTCTAATAGCTCCTCCAGGCCCGCCAGGCCACCCAACTTACGGCACATCTGGTCGTAAAGGAGCCTAGCCCTATCCCACTGCGATTTGTTAATATAACAATTCGGGTCCTTAGCCCAGATGATCTTGCCCCCGTAGATAGCCCGCGCGTCAATGGGGAAGTCGAAGCGCACGTGGTGGTCGTGATGGTAGTGCGTGATGACCACTACGTCTGCCCGCTTGGCCGCAGCTTGGATAGCTTCGTAAGCCCTCAGGCGCAGGCGCTCTTTTAATTCGCCCGGCAAGGGATAGCTGGGCTGCATCGCGGCGGCCCCCGGGTCTAGGAGCAAACGTAAGTCGGGCGTTTCCACTAACACACAAGCGCTCTTAGCCCCCAGGCTATCGAACCAGAGCAAGCGGGCCTTAATGTTGCCTACCCTCAGCGCTCTTCCAGGGTATGCCACGTCATAATCTCGCCGGGGAAACATTAAAACCCCACACCGCTAACTCTCCTCGGTATGAAGAAGGTAGAGCGCGTGTGCATCTCGATACCCTCCGACTTGCTGGCCGAATTCGATAAGGCCATAGAGCAGATGGGTTACCCAAATCGCTCTAAAGCCGTGCAAGACGCCATGAGGGCTTTCCTGGCCGAGTGGAAAGCCTCCAGGGCCCTCGAGGGCACAGTGAGCGGGGCCATCCTCATGATATATGACCACAGGAAGCCGGGATTAGTCGAAGATCTGCTAGACGTACAGCATGAGCATGAAGACCTCATAGCGGCGACCATGCACGTCCATCTGACCGAGGAAGATTGCCTTGAGGTTATAGCCGTTCGCGGGGACGTGAAGAACGTCAGGACCTTAGCTGAGGCCTTAAAAACCAAAAAGGGCGTAAAAGCCCTGAAGGCCGTAGTCCTGTGTTAGCTAAGCTTAAAAACGGACGCTAATGAAACGGCCGTGCCCTGTTCAGCTTAGCTCGGCTGGCCCGAGCATAGGGGAGGGCTTATATCCCTCTTCTACGGCCCGTTCTTCAGGTGCGAAAGAGGTAAGCCTCACCAAGATATCCCTCATACGGCGTTAGCCTATAACTCACTAAGGCTAAAAAGCCACATATCTATCTCCTTAATCCACGCTCCAGGCACGAACCTGATTACATGAACCCCATGCCGCGCATAATGTCTAACTGCTTCAAAAACAGTGAGCCCCCTGTACCTGATCGCCACTCTTTCCTCTGTACTCGTAGATCGCCTCAAGCTCTCCCCGCTTATTAACAAGCCTAAATGAGCCGCGCGCAAACTGCTCTCTCTTGTAGTGAGGAGTCTTAGCTAAAATCTCAGCCTTACTAAACAAGCAGAGTTCACGAGCCCTATTGACCAGACCACTTATCACGCTTCATTTAATTTGGATACTCATTATCTATGGCAATAATGTCTCCTACAGCTAGTAAGGGCTTAATTGTTAGAAAGACTCCAGAAGTGAATAGGGATAATACTTTGAACTTCCTTCTAACGGGCAACACTTCAGATAGCAGTTCTCTCTTCAGACGCCTATCTATTATCACCACGCTAGATCTTTCAAGCTTCACAGCACCTATTCTAGTATCAAAGCGTGTTTGCTCTATTTTACCACTTTGGTCAATTTCTATTCTCGCCATCTCTTCGCCTCTTCTACGTCTTTAAAGGAAGCGAGGAAGAGAATTTTAATGCCTGACCCAAAATTGTCTCACAGGCATCTATTAAGTTTAAAGAAGGTAAGCTGGCTTCCTGAAGGAACAAGTCTTATATTAATATTGCCGTATGTGGCAAGGCTCAGGAGCGAGTCTTACTCCATGGGCTCTATTATGAATTCGCAGTATTTGTCTCCTTTAGCTATGCATTTTACTTCTTTCACCCTGAAGTCCCTTCCATAAGCCTCTTTGAATACACCGGCTAGAGTTCCTCTTATCAAGTGACTCATTGGCCTATCTTTCTTACCTATGAATGGTGTACACTCAAAGTTTCCATGAAGTCTTATCACGAACTTAAGTTCTTCTTCATTACACTCTACTATCTCATAGCCAAACCAGCCAGCAGCTATGTGTAAGGCTAGGAAAGCCTCAATTAAATCACATTTCTTAAGCCCGTAGGATTCTCTTAACTTCTTGGCAGACTCTCTACCGGCTGCTTCACCCATATCGAATAGTATGGTGTGTCCTCCTGAGCCAAAGGTCTTATCTAGCCAGCTGAACATAGCACCTACATCATCTACATCTAACATTACCACCCTCTTACCCAAGAAGAGCGTAGTATAAGTGGTCCCGTCTACTGCTATATCACCGAACTTCTTAACGATGACCTCTGCATTTAGTACCACGTCAAGAGCCTTGAGCTCCTCAATTAACTCTTCGGCTTTGAGTTTAGAGTCCGTGAGATCCAAGAATAGCGTTAAGATACCCGTGTCCTTGCCTGGTTCAGCCGTTATCATGCCTGACAGTATATTAATCCCGTGCTCAGCTATCTTAGAAGCAATCTTAGCCAAGACACCAGGAACATTCCTACCCTCAATCACGAGTTGCGTGATACGCTTACCGGGAGCATAGATGGCACAGGGGACTATCCTAGGGTGGCTACTCAAGCCACCCACTCCATTCTCACCCTAAAAAAAAAGTCCGGCTAATATAAACATTCAACCATGTAATAAGCGTGGTTAGGAGACAGCGTTTAAATGAGGGGAAAGTGGTTAATACATGACGCACACGGCGCCCTCCTGAGTGGTTCACGCCGTAAGGCGTAAGGGCCATGAGGGAGTGTCTCCGTGTGCGGATGACCGGGCCAGAAACCAGATGAGACCCGGTAGCTTACAGAAGGCTCTACCTGCGTCCTAATCCTGTAAGCTAGAGTTCGCCTGCCACTCTTAGGACCTCCATCACGAGTTCTTCGCTCAAGTAGTAGCCTTTCTTGAACATCTTATCAATGAAGGACTTAACCGAATCTATCAATCCCCTCCTTTTCAACTCTAATAAAATGCTTAACGTCCCTCTAACCTTCAACCCAAGCGATTTAGCTATCCGTCTCCCCCTCCGCTCATCTATAATTATCGTGATCTGGAGTTCTCTGGCTAATTGTATGGCTTCTGCTTCTCCCTCATCTAGAAATGC